>JBEEFR010000127.1:0-30607 GCA_041166285.1 Actinomycetota bacterium
GCTCGACATGCATACGTCGCCGGGCCCGTGGCGCCCGCCGATCGTCGAAACGGTCGCGGCGCGCGGCGAAGGCGCGGTCGAGCTGTGGGAAGCGATCGAGAAGCACCGCGCGCACATGCACGAAACCGGCGAGCTCGAGCGCCGTCAGGCGAAGCGCGCCGCGGCGGAGGTGCGCGAGATCATCACGCGCACTATCGAGCGCCGCGCGGTCGAGGCGTTGCGATCCGAAGCTGGCGCGGCGTTGTGTGATCGAGTAACCAGCGGCGAGGTCGACCCGCATGCTGCCGCCGAGAAGATCCTCAAGGAGATGCCGAATGGCTGAGTTCGTGTCCGTCGAGCGCGGAGACGACGGCGTTGCCCTCGTGCGCCTCGACCGCCCCAAGGTGAACGCGCTGTCGACCGACGTGCTCGACGAGCTGCACGGCGCGGCGCGCGAGCTGACCGACGACCCGCCGGGTGCGGTCGTCATCTGGGGCGGCGAGCGCATCTTCGCCGCCGGTGCCGAAGTCAGCGAGTTCGACGGTCCGCAGGAGGCCGCGGTCATCGGCGGCAAGTTCCGCGCCGCGCTCGACGCCGTTGCCGCCATCCCGCGCGCCACGGTCGCCGCCATCAACGGCTACGCGCTCGGCGGGGGATGTGAGCTGGCGCTGGCGTGCGACTTCCGAATTTGCGCCACGACGGCCCGGCTGGGCCTGCCCGAGATCCTGCTCGGCATCATCCCCGGCGGCGGCGGGACGCAGCGCTTGCCGCGCCTCGTCGGCCCGGCGAGGGCCAAGGACATCATCTTCACCGGCCGCCAGATCGCAGCCGACGAAGCGCTCGCCATCGGCCTGGTCGACCGCGTGGTGCCCGCCGACGAAGTGGTCAACGCCGCACGCGAGTACGCCGCGCGGTTGGCGAAGGGCGCCGTCGCCGGTCAGGCGCTGGCGAAGGACGCCATCGACCGCGGCCTCGAGCGTGAACTCGGGATCGGCCTCACGATGGAGCAGGAAAACTTCGTGGACGTCTTCCGGACCGCAGACGCGAAAACCGGGGTCGCCAGCTTCTTAGCCAACGGCCCCGGTAAGGCTGTGTTCTCCGGTCAGTAGACCGGTCGAGACAACAAGCGTCGTAGCGAAGCTACGACGCCATACGCCGCAGGTTGCGGCGGGCGACGCGACGTTCGTCGTCGTTCTCGCCACCCCAGTAGCCAAGCTCACCCTGGCTGCGTGCGGCATCGCGGCACGGCAGCAGCACCGGGCAATCCATGCAGATCGCCTTCGCTAGCGCCTCGCGGCGAATGCGGGGTTCCTCACGCTCGCCGGCCGGCGCGAAGAACAGCTCCGTGCGGCCTTTGCAAGCGGCGTTGTCTTTCCAGGCTTCGTACACCGTTCACGATTCTGAAACCTGTTTCCGCATCAATCAAACAGTTTGCTGAGATAGACCGTATCGCTAGACGTGATATCCCTGGCCAACCAGGTCGGCAAACCGGGTCAAATTGCCCCGCCAAATCCGACGAAGCACCGGCTTTGCGACGAACGCGCCTACCACGCTCCCGAGAAATATGGGAAATCGAAGGTCCTCAATCCACGCCACGCGGGTTGATTCGGGGCCACTTTCGCTCAGCTCGAACACTCCTGCGCCCGTCACGATTCCCGTATGGGCGACTCCCAGCCGCTTCCCGTCCACCCATTCCGTCACCGTCATCTTGTCGACAGTGACCAACGGCCCGACCTTTGTCCGGCAATCGAAGGTGGTGCCGACACCCGTTCGCTGGTCGGACGTGAAGGTGATCGTCTCGGCGTCGGCCATCCACTGCACGTGCGACGCGATGTCGGCGAGCGCGGCCCAGGTCACTTCACGCGGAGCGGCGACGACGACCTCGCCGCGGATGAACACGGCAGCCGGCTAGGACGCGGCGGCGGTGACGTCGTTGGCGCGCAGCGCGCCGGCGGCGTCTTCGGGGGCGACGAGGTTGATCGGCACGCCGGTGCCCAACTCGAACCCAGCACGCGTCGTCAGCTTCGGCAACAGGTGCACGTGCCAGTGGAACCCGCCCGAGGCCCGGTAAGGCGCAGCGTGGAAAACGACGTTGTAGGCCACGGAGCCGACCGTGGACTCGAGGCGCACGAGGCAGTCGCGGATCGCCCGCCCGACCGCCGCGACGTCGAGGGGCTGCGCGCGGTGGATGTGGGCGTCGTGCTGCTTCGGCAGGATGAGCATCTCGTAGGGCGTGCCGCTCCAGTAGGGGCAGATCGCCAGCGTGCGCTCGTCGTCCTGCACGACGCGGTGGGTGACGTCCTGCTCGGCCTCGGCGACCGTGCACAGGAGGCAGTTGCCCTCGAAGCGGGCAAATCCGGCCTGCTCGTCGGCCACTTCCCGCGGCACGAAGGGCATACCGAGCAACTGCGCGTGCGGGTGCTCTAGCGACGCGCCGGCCTCGCGGCCACTGTTGACGATGACCTGGCTGTAGCGCAGACCTGCGGTCGACGCGTGCTCGGCGACGCGGTCGCGGATGGCCGCCATGACAAGACCGGCTTGCGCGTCGGACAGTTGTGCCCACGGCGTCGTGTGTTCCGGCGACAGCACCAGGACTTCGTGGATGCCGCTCGCCGGCGCCTGCGTGAACACGGGTCCGAGCGTCGTGACCGCCATCGGCTCGTCACCGGCGAAGGCCGGGTAGAGGTTGGGCACGACGCGCACGAGCCACGACCCGTTCGGTCCGTACGTCTCCAGCGCCGGAGGCATCGCCTCTTCGTTGCCGGGACAGAACGGGCAGCGCGACGGATCGGCCTGCACTTCGAGCGTCGGGCGAACGAACGCGTCGGGACGAGCGGCGCGCTCGGCGGCGATCACGACCCATCGTCCTGTTAGTGGATCCAGCCGAAGCTGACTCAACCGCTCACCTCGCCATACGTATTTCTGCCGACGATACTGTCCTGGCGCGCCGGTACCGCGTTTTGCAGAGCCACCGGTAGCGTTGTCGTTTGTGGCTTCGCTCATGGGTCGACCAATGCGCCGCGACCGCGCCGTCCTCACGTACTTGAAGCGCGAGTTGTACCCACATAGCGACGCCGCGCGCGCCCGTATCGACGCTGCCGGCATTCAGGGCGGCCAGCCGCGATCACTCGAGGACCTGAAGGCGATTGCGCCCGTAGGGCTCGAAGACGTCGGCGACGCCGGCGAGTACGTCCTGCGACCGACACGGGCCGGCCTCATTCGTTCGGGAAGCCCGTACGTGCGGGCCCGCACGATGTGGGCGTCGACCTGGGGACGCTGGCAGTCCTACCTCGCGGCGATCGAACCGCTGTACCGACCCGTCCACTACTTCGCCGCCGACACCGCACCGATCGGCGCTTCCGCGGCCGACCTCGTTCGCCTCGCGGGGCTGGGCGCGGAGTGGATGCGCGCGCTCGGTCTCACGCGCGCCGACACCGTCGCGCTGGTCGGGGGTGCGTCGGGTGCGCTCGAGGCGTGGGAGTTGAGCGGCGGCACGCGCCGCGCCGGTATCTCGCTCGCCGTCGTGGAGGATCCCGCCGGCGCAGCGCGGCACAACGTGAGCGTGGTCGCGGGCACCGAGGACGCGGTCCTGCGCGCCCTCGGCAACGGGCACTGGGACGGGTTGCGGATCGTGCTGGTGCTCGGCGAAACCGCCGACAACGTTGCGCAGCGGGTGGCGTCGAACGCGGTGGTCGTGCGGCGCGCCTGGTCGATTCCGGGCACGCGTTCGGTGTGGTGGGAGTGCCGCGGCGGCAGCGAGTACGGCTGGCACACGACTCCTTCCGCAGAGTTCATCGAGCTCGACGAACACGACGAGGTCGTCTGGACCGGCATCGGCTGGGCCGGCACCGTTTTCCTCCGCCTCCGCACCGACGTGCGGGCGTCGCGCATCGACGCGGCACCGTGTCCGGCGTGCGGTCACGCCGGCGAGCGCGTGTTCACGGCCGTTGGCCGGCCCGCGCTGGCGCGCTGGCTGCACGGCGACCCGCGCGTCGCCGACTGGCGCCTCACGCCGAAGGGCGCCGAGATCTTGCCGGCGCGCGCCGGCGCCAATGCGCGCCTCGTCAACGAAGCGAAGAAGGCGTTCCCCGATCATCCGGTCACGGTCAAGACGAAGAAGTCGTGGAGCGACGGGTGACCGTGTACTTGGACCACGCGTCGTCGTCGCCGATGCGGCCCGAGGCGCTGGCCGCCATGCTGCCCTTCCTCGGCGAGCGTTACGGGAACCCGTCGGGGTCGCACGCGTTGGCGCGCGCCGCGCGCGCCGCGATCGAAGACGCGCGTGACGTGATGGCCGACGCGCTCGGTTGTGCGCCGGGCGAGGTCGTGTTCACCAGTGGTGGCACGGAGGCCGACAACCTGGCGGTGACCGGCGCACCCCCAGGCGCACGCGTGTGCTCGGCCGTCGAGCATCACGCGGTCTTGCGGCCCGTCGAAGCGCTCGGTGGTGCCATCGTCGGCGTCGATGATCGCGGCTTGGTCGACCTCGACGCGCTGGACGCCACCGCGGCGTTCGTGTCGGTGATGTTGGCGAACAACGAGACCGGCGTCGTGCAAGACCTCGACGCCGTGCGGGCGCGCGTCCCCGGCGCGGTGCTGCACACCGACGCCGTCGCCGCCTTCTGCTGGCGCGACGTCGCACGCGAGGCCAGCGCCGCGGACCTCATCTCGGTGAGTGCGCACAAATTCGGCGGCCCGATGGGGGTCGGCGCGCTCGTGGTCCGCGACCGCGTGACGCTGACGCCGCTGTTGCGCGGCGGTGGGCAGGAACGCGAGCGACGCTCGGGCACGCACAACGTCGCCGGGATCGTCGGGATGGCCGCGGCGGCCGCGGCCACGGTGCGCACGCGCGCCGACGAGGTCGCACGACTCGGCGCGTTGCGCGATCGGATCGCTACCGAAGTCACCGCGGCGGTTGCCGGTGTCGTCGTGACGGCGGCGGACTCGCCGCGCACCGCGGGAACGCTCCACCTGCGCGTCGACGGCGTCGAGAGCGAGGCGCTCGTGTTCGCCCTCGACGAACTCGGCGCGTGCGCGTCCGCGGGGTCGGCGTGCGCCAGCGGCGCGCTCGAGCCCAGCCACGTGCTCGCCGCGATGGGCGTCGACGCCGCTTCGGCGCGCGGCGCGTTTCGGTTGTCGCTCGGATGGTCGACGACCGCGGCCGACATCGACGCCGCCCTCATCGCGATTCCGAAGGCCATCGAGAATTTGCGAGCGCGTACGTCGTGAGGGTCCTCGCCGCCATGTCGGGAGGAGTCGACAGCTCCGTCGCCGCTGCGCTGCTCATCGACGCCGGCCACGACGTCGTCGGCGCCACCATGAAGTTGTGGGGCGGACCGTCCGACCAAGGTTGCTGCTCGGTCGCCGACGTCGACGACGCCCGCCGCGTGTGCCATCAGCTCGGCATCGATCACCACGTCTTCAACTTCACTGACGACTTCGACGCGCACGTAGTCGCGCCGTACCTCGGCGCGCACGCTCTCGGCCGCACACCGAATCCGTGCATCGAGTGCAACCGCCACCTGAAGTTCGACCGCTTCCTGGCGCGGGCGCGCCAGCTCGGCTTCGACGCTGTCGCCACCGGGCACCACGCCCGCGTCGTACGCGCCGCTGGCGGCGCGTACGAACTGCGGCGCGGGGCCGACGACAACAAGGATCAGTCGTACGTGCTGCACATGCTCGATCAGGAGTCGCTGGCGCGCACGCTGCTGCCCGTGGGCACGATGACGAAGACGGAGGTGCGTGCCAACGCCGAGGCGCGCCGTCTGCGCACCGCCGCCAAGCCGGACAGCCAGGACACGTGCTTTCTCCCGCAAACGGGTGGGCGCGAGACGTTCCTCGGTGGCCGCATTCCGTTGCGTCCGGGGCGCGTTGTGGACGCCGACGGCGTCGACGTCGGCGCGGTCGACGCCGTCGAGTTGGTGACCGTCGGCCAGCGTCGCGGGCTCGGCGTGAGTGGCACGAGCGCGGTGTACGCCGTGGATGTCGACACCGCACGCGGCGTCGTTACCGTGGGGTCGCTCGACGACCTGTTGCGAACCGACCAAGGCGTCGACGCGCTGACGTGGGTGGGCGCGCCCGTCACTGCAGGCACCACGGTGCTCGTGCAGACGAGCGCGCACGGCGAAACGCACGCCGCCACCTTCACCGGCGACGGCGTCGCGTGGGACGAGCCGCAGCGCCGCGTGGCGCCGGGCCAGAGCGTGGTGCTGTACGCCGCCGACGACGACGCGGTGCTCGGCGGGGGACTGGCGCGTTGACCGAGAAGCAGCCGCCGAAGCTGCCGCGGCGCGACGCAACTGCTCGCCAAGCGCTCATCGCCATCGCGCTCGTCTTCTTTCTCGGAGTGGCGATCGGCTTCGTGCTAGCGAGGACCCTATGAAGGTCGAGATCTGGTCCGACATCGTGTGCCCGTGGTGCTTCGTCGGCAAGCGCCAGTTCGAGCGCGCGCTCGGAGAGTTCGAGCACGGCGACGAGATCGAGGTCGTGTGGCGTGCCTACGAGCTCGACCCACGAGCACCGGAACTGCGCGACGGCACCTACGCCGAACGCATCGCGCGCAAGTACGGCATGGAAGTCGGACAGGCTCGCGCCGCGATCGCGCGCATCGTCAACGCCGGCGCCGAGGCGGGCATCGACTTCAAGTTCGAGACGATGCGACCCGGCAACACGTTCGACGCCCACCGCCTCGTGCACCTCGGCAAGGCGCGCGGCGTGCAGGGCGCGGTAAAGGAACGCTTCTTGCAGGCGACGTTCTTCGAAGGCGAACCGATCGGGACGCGCGACGCCCTCGAACGTCTCGCCGTCGACGCGGGCCTCGACGCGCAAGAGGTGCGCGACGTGCTCGACTCCGACGCCTACGCCGAAGACGTACGCGTCGACGAACGCGTCGCCCACAGCCTCGGCGTCACCGGCGTCCCGTTCTTCCTCATCGACGAGGCCTACGGCGTGCCGGGTGCGCAGGACCCCTCGGTGTATCTCAACCTGCTGCGCCGCGCGTGGGCCGAGACGCACCGCGACATCGAAGTCGTCGCCGGCGGCGACGTCTGCGACGACGAAGCCTGCGAGATCTAACCGACCGCGATCCGCCGCGTCGCCGCCTCGGAGAGCACGCGACCCGGACGCGTCGGTGTGAACAGCAAGCGGGCGGACGCACCGGCTTCGGCCTTCTTGCGTCCCTTGTTGAGCGCCATCGGAACCTTTTCGGTCAACACGAGTTCGAGCGCGAGGCCGAGCGCCGCTTGCGTGAGGTCGAGCGAGTCGGTGTCGGCGGGCGCAGCGCGCAACGTCTCGACGACGCGGCGCTCGAACAACACGGGATCGATCAGGGCGAGCGGGTCGTGCAGGACAAGTCCGGCGGGCACGAACACGACCCAGCGCCGTGTTAGCACGAGCAGCGACCGCGCCGCGAAGTAGGCCAGCGCGGCGCCGACGACCAATACCGGTATGCCAAGCGCGTAATGGCCGCCGGCCGTCAGCAGGATGCCCTCGACTGGCCCGACGACGACGAGCGCCGACGCGATCCAGAGCGGCCCTGCGGCCAGCGCGCCCGGAACCCGCAACGGATAGCGCCGCTCGTTGGCGTAGGCGGGTCCGTTGACGAACCACTCGGCAGCTTCCGGCCGCGCCGCGATCGCGGCGGCGAGCACCGCGACGATGACCGCGGGCGTGCGGGCCAATGCGCACGCGGCCACACCCGCGGCGACGCCGACGCGCACGACCACCAGCGACGCCGGCAGCGCCGCGCAGGTCGCGATCGCGACCGCGGCCCAGCCGCCCCACAGCAACACCTCGGCGGCGACGCGCGAGCCGGAGTTCCAACCGTCGAGTCGATCCGCGAGCGCGGCGCCGGCGATGACGGGCAACACGGCCCACGCGACGCGTAGCGCCCACGGCACTCCACGATCCATCCAGGCCCGCACCGCACGAGGTTGTCACACCGCCTAGGTAGGTTTACGAGTCCAATGGCGATGGACCCGTCGAAGCAAGCGGAGTTGCGCGTGGAGGAGTTGCGCGCGCAGATCGCGCGCGCCAACGAGGCGTACCACGTGCTCGACGCGCCCGAGATTCCCGACGCCGACTACGACCAGATGGTCCGCGAACTGCAGACGCTCGAAGAGCAGTTCCCCGACCTTCGCTCCGATGACTCGCCGACCCAGACCGTCGGCGCCGCGCCGTCCGCGCTGTTCACACCCGTCGTGCACGCGGTGCGCATGACGTCACTCGACAACGCCATGAACCTCGAAGAACTCGAGGCGTGGGGCAAGCGCATGGAGCGCGTCATCAGCGAACCGATGACGTTCGTATGCGAGCCCAAGATCGACGGCGTCGCCATGTCGCTGCGCTTCGAGAACGGACGCTTCGTGCGCGCCGCCACGCGCGGCGACGGCCGCGTCGGTGAGGACGTCACCGCCAACGTGGCGACCCTCGACTCGATCCCGAAACAACTCGACCTGCCGAACCCGCCCGACGTGCTCGAGGTGCGCGGCGAGGTGTACATGCCGGTCGCATCGTTCAACCAGTTGAACGAGCGCCAGGAGGCCGCAGGTGCGACCCGCTTCGCCAACCCGCGCAACGCCGCGGCCGGATCGCTGCGCCAGAAGGACCCATCGATCACGGCCAGCCGCAAGCTCGGCTTCTTCGCGTACCAAATCGGCGAGATCGAAGGCGGCCCCGCGTTTCGCGCCCACCAGGAAACCCTCGCCTTCGTACGCGACGCCGGGCTGCCCGTCAACGACGCCATCAAGGCAGTGCAGTCGCTCGACGCGGTGCACAAGTACTGCGAGCAGCGCCTCGCCAACCGGCACGCGCTCGCGTACGAGATCGACGGTGTCGTGGTGAAGATCGACAGCCTCGCCCAGCGCGACGAACTGGGCTTCACCAGTAAGGCGCCGCGATGGGCGATCGCCTTCAAGTTCCCGCCCGAAGAACGCACGACGCTGCTGCGCGACATTCACGTGTCGATCGGCAGAACGGGCCAGGCGACACCGTTCGCGTTGCTCGAGCCCGTCTTCGTTGGTGGGTCGACGGTCGGGCTGGCGACGCTGCACAACCAAGACCAAGTCGCGATCAAAGACGTGCGTCCCGGCGACACCGTCATCGTGCGGAAAGCGGGCGACGTCATCCCCGAGGTCGTGGGCCCGGTGCTGGCTATGCGTCCGAAGGGTTCGAAGCCGTGGAGCTTCCCGAAGAACTGCACGGTGTGCGAGCAACCGCTTGTGCGTCGCGAAGGCGAATCGGCGACGTTCTGCGTCAACCCCGCGTGCCCGGCGAAGCAATGGGCCGGCATCTGCCACTTCGTGTCGCGCGGCGCGATGGATATCGAAGGCCTCGGCGAGCGCACGGTGTCGATCTTCCTGAAGGAGGGTTTGCTGTCGGACTCCGGCGACGTCTTCTTCCTCGACTACGACCGGATCCGGGAGCTCGAGGGGTTCGGCGAACTCTCGGTCGAGAAACTGCGGGCGTCGGTCGACGGCGCGCGGGAGCGTCCACTGGCGAACCTGTTGTTCGGGCTCGGGATCAAACACGTCGGCGGATCGGTCGCGGCCGCGCTGGCGACGGGTCTCGGTTCCCTCGACGCCATCGCCACCGCCACGGTCGATCAGATCGAAGCGCTCGACGGCATCGGTACGGTGATCGCCGAAAGCGTCGTCGCGTGGTTCGGCGATCCCGAGAACCAGTCACTCGTCGAAAAACTGCGCAAGGCCGGCGTCAACTTCGACGGCCCGCCGCCGCCCGATGCCGCGCAGACGCTGACGGGGATGTCGATCGTCGTGACGGGAACGCTCGAGAACTTCACGCGCGAGGGCGCCGAAGACGCGATCCTCATGCGCGGCGGCAAATCACCGAGTTCGGTCTCGAAGAAGACGACGGCCGTCGTCGTCGGCGAGGGGCCCGGCGCGTCGAAGTTCACCAAGGCGCAAGAACTCGGGGTGCCCATCCTCGACGAGGCCGCGTTCGTGCGGCTCTTGGAGACGGGCGAGATCTCCTAGTTCGAGACCTTCCAGCACCACTTGTACGACTCGGCCGTCGCGCGCGACTCCTCGGGGTGCCAATAGAACACGAGGGCGCAGTTCTGGCCCGGCTTGAGCGCGCCGGTCGCAGTGCCCGGGCCTGGCGTGAACCCGACGGTGTTCGAGCCTTCGAGGTGGTCGACCTGGTCGGCCGGGATCTCGACGCCGTTCACGACGAGCGAGCCGATGAAGCCCGACTTGAGCTTGGCGTAGATCCGGGTCTGGCGCGAGACCGCGGTCGTGTTGACGTCGGGGCGCACGGCGACCACGTTCAGCGAGTTCGTGATGTTCTGCTCGGGCTCCTTGGCGGAGATGAACGCCACGTACATCGCGGCGGCCGCCAGCGCCAGCAGCATTGACACGATGACGCGATACCGGGTCACGAGCCGCGACTTGCCGGAGGGAAGAGAGCGCACCGTCATCGTTGTCCCCACTCTACGGAGGGGAACGCCGAAATCGCGCGGCCGAGCAGGACCATCACGGTGACCGCGATGGCCCCGATGACGACACGCGGCGCGCGACTGCCGCCCGCCGACAACGCTGCGATTGCACCCGCGATCTCCCATATCCACAGTGCGAGGTACCCACCAGGGTTGCGCCGCCATGCCAGCCGGCAAAAGGGCAGCTTGGCGGCGAGGAAAATGATGCGCAGCGGCGCGACGCCGAGCGCGCCGCGTGCGACGAGCAGCGCAACCTGAACCAATACCTCCGCGACGGACGCTCCAACCGCGATTTCGAGCCGCCGTGTGGATGCGTCCATGCCACGAGTCTCGCCGCTCGTCTAGGTACGGTGGTGCGATGGCCGGTTCACGCGTCGCCGACCAAATCGGCCGCGTATTAGGTGGGCGATACCGCCTCGTGGCCCCCGTCGGCACGGGGGCGTCGTCGCACGTCTACGTGGCCGACGACACGACGCTGCGCCGCCGTGTCGCCGTCAAGGTGCTGCAGCCCGCGCTGGCGCTCGACCAAGCGTTCCTGCGCCGCTTCCGCGCCGAGGCCCAGGCCGCCGCGGCGCTCAACCACCCGAACATCATGCGCGTGTTCGACTGGGGCGAGGACGAAGAGGGCCCCTTCCTCGTGCTCGAGTTCCTCGGCGGCGGCACGCTGCGCGACATGCTCGACGCCGGCCGCCGGCTGTCGGTCGCCCAGGCGGTGCTCGTCGGGCTCGAATGCGCACGCGCCCTCGACTACGCGCACCGACGCGGCCTGATCCACCGCGACATCAAGCCGGCCAACATCTGCTTCGACGAGGAGGGCCGCGCCGCGGTCGCCGACTTCGGTCTGGCGCGGGCGTTGGCCGAAGCGGCGTGGACCGAACCCGAGGGCGTTCTGCTGGGCACGGCGCGCTACGCGGCACCGGAAGCCGCGCAAGGCAAGAGCGTCGACGGCAAGGCCGACATCTACGCGCTGGCATCGGTGCTGCTCGAAGCGGTGACCGGCGATCCGCCGCCGGTCGGAGACACGACGGTCGCAACGTTGATGGCCCGCGCCAACCAGCCCGTCGTCGCGCCCTTCGGTCTGGGACCGCTCGGCTCGATCATCGACGCCGCCGGCGTCGTGGACCCTGACGACCGTCCCGACGCCGCAGAGCTGGCAGTGGTGCTCGCCGAAGCGGCGCGCACCCTCGACGCGCCGGCGCCGCTGCCCGTCAACACCGTGCTCAACCTCGACGCCCGCGCGCCGTCCGAAGCCGCCGATCCCACCGAGATGGGCGCGACGAGCGTCTTGCCGATCGTCACCGAACCCGCGGCGTACGTCGCCCCCGAGGTCGCGGGTCACAAGACCCGCCGGCGCGTGAGCATGGTCATCGCCGCTCTCGTCGCCGTCGCCGCGTTGGTCGCTGCGGGCCTGTACGTCCCCACGATCCTCAAGCCGTTCCACGACGTCCCGAACGTCGGCGGCCAGTCACTGCAGGACGCGCGGCTGGCGCTGGTCACCCTCAAGTACGACGTCGACGTCAAACACGACTGGTCCGACACCGTCCCGGTCGACAACGTGATCAAACAGGACCCCCTTCCGCTGCACCGCCGCCGAGAGGGATCGACGATTCATCTCACGGTCTCCAAGGGCCCGGCACCCGTCGACATTCCGGTGATCGACGGCCAGCCCGAAGCACACGCCCGCGACTTGCTGGAAGTCGCCAAGTTCAAGGTCGACGAAGCGGTCGACCGTCCCTTCAGCGAAGACATCCCGAAGGGGCAGGTGATCAGTCACACCCCGAACGTGAAGCAGGCGCCGAAGTTCTCGACGATCCACCTCGTCGTCTCCAACGGCCCACCGCCGCGCGACGTTTCGAACTGGGTCGGCAAGCCCGCGGTCGAAGCGAAGAAGGGCATCGAGGCTGCAGGTCTGAAGTACAAGGAGGTCGACGGCTACTCCGACACGATCGCCGTCGGTTCGGTCATCAGCACCAACCCGCCGGGCGGCGCCAAAGCTGAGAAGGGATCGACGGTCACCGTGACGGTCTGTCGCGGCCCTGCCACCGTGACGGTTCCCGACGTCGTCGGCAAGAACGCGTCGCAGGGCATCAACGAGTTGAAGGCCGCCGGATTCACCATCGGGCAGGTCTCCGGTCCCCGCAAGAAGCAGCAGATCCTGTTCCAAGACCCCGGTGGGAACAGCAAGGCGCCGCGCGGTTCGGCCGTCAACCTCTACGTGAACTGAATTCCATACCGTGAAGTAGGGTCGCTCCCTAATCGATTTCTGGGAGGGACTCACATGGGCAGCCTTGACGGCCGCGTAGCAATCATCACGGGCGCCGGCGGGGGCATCGGCCGCGAACACGCGCTGCTGTTCGCCGCCGAAGGCGCCAAGGTCGTCGTCAACGACCTCGGCGGCGCCATGGACGGCTCCGGCGACGACCGGACCGTCGCGCAGAAGGTCGTCGACGAGATCACGGCGATGGGCGGCGAGGCCGTCGCGAACGGCGACAACATCGCCGACTGGGAAGGCGGCCAGCGCCTGATCAACACCGCCGTCGAGGCGTTCGGCGACCTGCACGTGCTGATCAACAACGCCGGAATCCTGCGCGACCGCGTGCTCGTGAACATGAGCGAAGAAGAGTGGGACCTCGTCATCCAGGTGCACCTCAAGGGCCACTTCGTGCCGACTCGCTTCGCCGCCGCCTACTGGCGTGAGCAGACGAAGGCAGGCAAGCAGGTCAACGCCGCCATCGTGCACACCTCCTCGACGTCAGGACTGCTGGGCAACCCGGGGCAGACGAACTACGGCGCCGCCAAGGCCGGCATTGCGTCGTTCTCCAACATCTGCGCCCAGGAGCTCGCCCGCTACGGCGTGCGGTCCAACACGATCGCCCCGGCGGCCCGTACGCGACTCACCGAAGCCACCCCCGGCCTCGGCGACATGGTCAAGGCTCCGGAGGACGCAGCGAAGTTCGACGCGTGGGACCCGGCGAACGTCAGCCCGCTGGTGGCGTATCTGTCGACGGCGGACTGCCCGCTGACCGGCAAGACGTTCTTCGTGCAGGGCTCGCGGGTTTCGCTGATGACGCCGTGGGCGATGGGCGAGACCTTCGACAACAACGACCGCTGGACGGTCGACGGCCTGGCCAGCCAGCTCAAATCGTTGGCCTGACCACCAGAAATATTTGGGAAATTTCCTCGCGAGAAATCGCGGTCGGCGAGCGTTGACCTCCTGACAGGGCCCGAGAGGGTGATGAGTCGAGGCAACGTTCCCCAGCCGTTGCCGGTGCCATCACCCTCTCGGGCTCTGTCGCGTCCGGATGCCGGAATGCCCGGCGGGGTTCAGTAGGTTCGCCTCGTTGTGACTGCCACTCGCCGCTGGGAACGTCTTCAGACGCGGCCCCGGTATCGGTGGCTGGTGCTGTGGACGGTTATGGGCGGCTTGTTCTCCGTCAACGTGACCTTCACGATCCTCGCCGTGGCGTTGCCGCGCATCGCCCACGACTTCCACACGACGCGCAACACGATGACGTGGGTCATCACGGGGCCGCTGCTGGCCTTCGGCGTCGCCGCTCCGTCGCTCGGAAAGGCGGCCGACCAGTACGGCCACAAGCGCATCTACCAACTCGGGCTGATGCTGTCGTTCACGGCGGCCGGGTTGTCGACGCTGGCGTGGGGCGCGTTGCCACTCATCGTCATCCGCACCGTCGGTTCGCTCGAAGGCGCGGCGACGGGCGCGGCGTCGATGGCGATCGTCATGCGCACGTTCGATCGCGAAGACCGCGTCAAGGCGATGGGGTGGTGGTCGCTCGTCGGCGCCGGTGGGCCGGTGATCGGAGTGGTCCTCGGTGGATTCCTGCTCGAGACGTTCGGCTGGCGATTGATCTTCGCCTGCCAGATGCCACTGATCGCCGTGGCGTTCGTGGTCGGGTCGATCGTGCTGCCCGAGACCGAGACCCTGCCGCCACAAAAGTTCGACGTCGCCGGCGCGCTCACGCTGTCGGGCGGCATCACCGCGCTGCTGTTCGCCATCAACCGCGGGCCCGAACTCGGCTGGGACAGCAACGTCGTGCGCGCCGGCTTCGTCTTGTGCCCCGTCCTGCTCTACGCGTTCGTGCGCGTCGAGCGGCGAAGCGAGGCGCCGCTGATCTCGCTCGACTACCTACGGAAGCCGTCGTTCGCGTTTCCCGTCGCCAGCAACGCCTTCGCCAACAGCGCCTACATGGGCGGCTTCATCCTCACGCCGTCGCTGCTGCAGGTCGTGTACCACTACACCGACGAGAAGATCGGGCTGCTCGTGATCGCGCGTCCGCTGTCGTTCTCGATCCTGTCGCCGATCGCCGGCTACCTCGCGGTGCGCATCGGACAACGGACCTCCGCGGTGACCGGCACGCTGTTCGTGGTCGCGTCGATGGGGGTCTTCGCGTTGCTGGGCGCGAACTCGCCGAACCTGCTGATCATCTTCGCGTTGTCACTGTCGGGCGTCGGGCTCGGGGTGTCGCAACCGTCGATCTCCGCCGGCGTCGCCAACGCCGTCGCCGATCACGACCTCGGCGTCGCCAGCGCCGCGCAACAGCTGATGCAGAACGTCGGCGTCGTCAGCGGGATCCAGATCATGACGTCGGTGCAGACGTCACTCGGCCACGGCGCGGAAGGCCCCGCCGCGCTGCACAGCTTCCACGTCGCCTACCTCGTCGGAGGCGCGGTGTGTGTCATCGGGGTCCTGCTGGCGACGGGGGTGAAGAACGAACACCGCCGCCCCGAACCGCACCCCGAGTTGTACGAGAGCTTCTAACCCAAGCCGAAACCCAGCGAACTGGTCCTCCCCACAACCGCCGCACGGTGATCTGGAGGACCAGTTCGGTGGGGTGGGGCTGACTACTCGGTGATTTCGGCGATCTTCTTGGCGAGCTCGTCGGCGACGGGGTCGGCGGCGCCGCTCTGCATCGCCATGAGCTTGGTCATGTCGCCCTGGACCTTGATCTTGCCCGACATGAACGCCTGCATCCCGGCCTGCGGGTTGCCGTCGACGAAGATCGCCTTGGCGGTGCCGTAGTCGAGCGTGACGGTGACATCGGGGTTCTCGATGTGGCCCGTGTCCATCTCCATCTCGCCGGAGGTGGTGTCCATGTGCGCGTTGATGGTGCCCTCGCCGAACGGGACGTCGGTGATGATCTGGTTCATCTTGACGACGTGTGCGACGGGAGCGCCCTTGCCCTTGTATTCCTCGCGGATCGCCTTGGCGGCGTCCATCCACTCGTCGGACAAGAAGGGGTACTTGGCCACGCGTTGCTCCTTGGGGGGTAGGCGATAACTGTGCGCCGCGAAGCTATATCTTCGGCACGGTGGCGGTAGCGAGCGAGTCCCAAGACCGGAAGTACCTGCGGCTGCTGCTCATCCTGCTCGTGTCCGCGGCGTTCTTCGAGGGCTACGACGGGTCGATTCTCTCGTTGCTGTTGCCGAACATTCAGAGCACGTTCCGCGTCAGCGAAGCGACCCTCGGCGTGACCCGCATCCCGATCGAACTCGGGTTGTTCGTCGCCTTCTTCGTCACTCGCCTGTCGGACAGGCTGGGGCGTCGGCCGTTGCTGCTGTGGTCCGTCATCGGTTACACCGCGTTCACCGCGGCGACGGCGTTCTCGTGGAACATCTGGAGCTTCTCGTTCTTCCAGTTCGGATCGCGCATCTTCCTCGGCGCTGAGTACGCGGTCGGCGTGACGATGATCGTCGAGGAGTACCCGGCCGGTCGGCGCGGCCGCGCCCTCGGCACCCTGCTCACCTTCAGCGCGCTGGGCACCATCGCGGTGGGCCTGCTGATCGGGATCGGTTTGCAAGACAGCGGACTCGGTTGGCGCGCCTTCTACCTCGTCGGGCTCATCCCGCTCGTGCTGCTGATCCCGGCGCGGCGGCGCCTGCGTGAGACGCAGCGGTTCATCGACATGCGCGAGGAGCGCAAGCGCGGTGAGGTGCATGACGAGGTTCCGTTCCTCGAGCCGTGGAAGCCGCAGTACCGGCGCAACCTCGTGCTCGTCGGCATCGTGCACACCATGCGCTCGATCCCGGTGTTCGGCGCAACCGCGTGGTGGGCGTACTTCGCCGAACGCGAACGCGGGTTCACCGCCATCCAGGTGTCGATCTACATCATCGTGTCGTACGGACTCGGCTGCCTCGGCTACTACGTCTGCGGTCGCTTGATGGAGCGCATTGGTCGGCGGCCGACGGCGATGGTCTACTTCGCCGGCGGCGTGGTGTTCACCGTGATCCTGTTCCAGGTCGACGGCAAGCTCGTCAGCTTCTTCGCGCTGATGATGGCGGTGTTCTTCGGCCTCGGCGTGAGTCCCGTGATGTCGAGCTTTGCGACCGAGTTGTTCCCGACAGAGATCCGTGGCGCCGCGGCGGGATGGATCCGCAACTGGTTCGAGATCGCCGGATACGTGTTCGGGCCCGCGCTCGTCGGCGTGCTCGGCGATCACGCAACCGGTGCGATCGGCAACATCGGCGACGCCGCGACGTTCCTGATGATTCTGCAGTTGCCCGCCATCTATCTCGTGTGGCGCTACATGCCCGAGACGCGCGGCGTGGAGCTGGAGGACGCGTACGCGCTCAGCCCCGCCGAGGTGATCGCGCCGTGAAAACGTCGACGTTCGTCAAGGGACTCGTCGCCGCCGTCGCCGCGATGATCGCGATGGGCGGAGTGCTCGGCGTGCTCAACCACGGCCGCAGCCGTCCCGAAGGCGTGGCCGAGAACTGGCTGACCGCCGTCGGCGACACGACCCGCAAAGGCGTCGAAGCGGACGCACGCAGTCGCGCGGAGAAGATCGGCGCAGTGTCGCTGGCGAAGGAGTTGCTCCCAGCCGGTCCCGCGGCGATCAAGCGCAAGACGGCATTCTCCGACCTTGAGGTCGGGAAGGCAAAGCGACTCAATGTCGTGGCGCAGGGATTCACCGCGCCAGGGGAGTACGTCGGCGTCAGGTTCCGAGTGCACGCGCTGCGGCCGAACGCCAAGAAGATCGAACTCACGGGCGCGCTGATCATGTTGCGTCAGAACGAACACTGGCGCGTTTTGGCCGTGGACCGCGGCACAACAGCGAGTGGACTCCCGAACCTGCCGTCGGACGGCGGGCCGCCGCCGTCTTCGGCTCCGGTGTCGCTGTGGCTCGGCGGGCTCGTCGGCGCGGCGATCATCGGAATCATCACGTCCGCGCTGGTGCGCGTCGCCGGGCGTACGACGGCTGACGTAGCCACGGCGTAACTTTCTGACGTGCCTGCAGCGAATCGCGCCGAGCGGATCGAGTTCCGCGAACGGAACCCGAAGTGGAAGCAGGCGCCGCTGTATATCGACATGTCGATCTGCATCAACTGCGACGCGTGCCTGCGGCACTGCCCTCCGCAGTTCGGCGCCATCTTCAATCACGGCGTCGACGTGATCATCATCCCGGAGCTGTGCTCCGGCTGCGACAAGTGCCTCGATCCGTGCCCCGTCAACTGCATTCACCCGGCGCCGGACTGGCAGCCGCCGCCCGAGGACTGGTGGGAAGAACCGCTCCTGCGCGATCACTACAGGAGATAGCGCGCCGCTCACCTACGATTGCGCCCCCTATGAGCAAGCGGTTGACCCGAGACGAGGTGGCGCACGTTGCGTTGTTGGCGCGCCTCGAACTGACTGACGACGAGCTCGACATGTTCACGGGCCAGCTCGCCGACATCCTCGGGCACGCCGACGACATCGAGGCGTTGGACGTGTCCGATGTGCCGGCGATGGCGCACCCGCTGCGGCTCACGAACGTGTTGCGCTCCGACGAAGTGGTGCCTTCGCTCGACCGCGACGAAGTCCTGTCGCAAGCGCCCGCGGCGGAAGACGGTCGTTTCCGCGTACCGCAGATCCTCGGAGAAGAGCCGTGAGCCCCTGGATGGCAACGACCGCCGCGGCGATCGCGCGCGCCGTGCAGTCCGGTGAGACGACGGCGTCGGCGGTGTTGGAAAGCCACCTCGACGTCATCGCCGAACGCGACGCCGAACTCCACGCCTGCAACTACGTGATGGCCGACGAAGCGCGCGCCGCCGCGGCTGCGGTCGATGCGGGCGACGTGACCGGGCCGCTCGCCGGGGTTCCCGTGGCACTCAAGGACAACATGTGCACCCGCGGCGTGCCCACCACGTGCTCGTCGAAAATCCTCGAGGGCTGGCGCCCGCCGTACGACGCGACCGTCGTCGAGCGGCTGCGCGCCGCCGGCGCCATCGTGATCGCCAAGACGAACCTCGACGAGTTCGCGATGGGTTCGTCGACGGAGAACAGCGCGTTCGGCCCGACGCGCAATCCGCACGACCCGTCGAAGGTCCCCGGCGGTTCCAGCGGCGGCAGCGCCGTCGCGGTCGCCGCCGGCTACGCGCCGATCTCGCTCGGCTCCGACACCGGCGGCTCGATTCGTCAGCCGGCGGCCCTGTGCGGCGTCGTCGGACTCAAGCCGACATACGGCGCCGTGTCGCGCTACGGCCTCGTGGCGTTCGCGTCGTCGCTCGACCAGATCGGCCCGTTCGCCCGAACGGTCGAGGACGCGGCCATCACCTACAACGTGATCTCCGGTCACGACCCGCGCGACTCGACGTCGTACGCCGAGGCGTTGCCGGCGATCGGGCAAGCCGAACTCGACGGCGACGTCAGCGGACTGCGCGTGGGACTCGTCAGCGAACTGCTCGGCGAGGGCATCGACGACGACGTGAAGCGGCGGGTGGCGGCGGCGGCGGACGCGTTGAGCGCGGCGGGCGCCAAAGTCGAAGGAACCTCGGTGCCGGCGTGCATCTACGGCCTGTCGGCGTACTACCTGATCGCGCCGGCGGAGGCGTCGTCGAACCTGGCGCGTTACGACGGCGTGCGTTACGGCCTGCGCGTCGACGGCGACAACATCAACGAGATGTACAAGGCGACGCGCACCGCCGGGTTCGGAGCCGAAGTGAAGCGACGCATCATGCTCGGTACGTACGCGCTTTCCGCGGGCTATTACGACGCGTACTACGGCAAGGCGCTCAAGGTCCGGTCGCTGATCGCCCGCGACTTCGCCGCCGCGTACGAGAAGTACGACGTGTTGTTGTCGCCGACGGCGCCGACGACGGCGTTCGGCTTCGGCGCCAAAACCGACAACCCGTTGGCGATGTACCTGTCCGACGTGTGCACGATCCCGTCGAACCTGTGCGGCGATCCGGCGATCACCGTCCCGTACGGCGTCGGCGACGACGGATTGCCCGTCGGCGTACAGGTGCTGGCGCCCGCGCTCGGCGAGCCGGTGCTGTTCCGCACCGCGGCGGCGCTCGAAAGGAGCCTGGCGTGACGTTGCCCGACGGGTGGGAGATGGTGATCGGGCTCGAGGTCCACTGCGAGCTCAAGACGCAGACCAAGTTGTTCTGCGGATGCCCGAACATGTTCGGTGACGAACCGAACACGAACGTGTGCCCGACGTGTCTCGGGCTGCCGGGGTCGCTGCCCGTGCTCAACAAGCAAGCGGTCGAGCTCGCCATGCGCATCGGTGCCGCGCTCAACTGCGCGATCACGCCGTCGACGTTCCACCGGAAGAACTACTTCTATCCGGACATGCCGAAGGACTATCAGGTCAGTCAGTACGACGAGCCGATCAACACGAACGGTGTGCTCGAACTACCCGACGGATTTCGCGTCGGCATCACGCGTGCGCACATCGAAGAGGACACCGGCAAGTCGACCCACGTCGGCGGCGCAGGACGCATCCACGGCGCGTCGCATTCGCTCGTCGACTACAACCGCGCCGGCGTGCCGCTGCTCGAGATCGTGAGCGAGCCCGACATCCGTACCGTCGAGCAGGCGCGGTCGTACGTGACGGAACTGCGCGGGATCGTCGTGGCGACGGGCGCGTCGGACGGACGCATGGAAGAGGGCTCGATGCGCGTCGACGCCAACGTGTCGGTGCGCCGCGGCCCCGACGAGGAGTTCGGCACGCGCTGCGAGATCAAGAACGTCAACAGCATCCGTTCGCTCGGACGCGCCATCGAATACGAAGCGCTGCGCCAGATCGACCTGATCGAAGCGGGCGAGCGCGTCATCCAGCAGACGCGTCACTGGAACGAACAAGAAGGCCGCACGATCACCGGCCGCGTCAAGGAAGACGCGGACGACTACCGCTACTTCCTCGAGCCCGACCTCGTCCCGCTCGCTCCGTCCGACGAGTGGATCGACAAGGTGCGCACGACGCTCGCGGTGTTGCCCGCCGAGCGACGCGCCGCCGTGGCACAGGCGACCGGCGTCGAGCCGGCGGCGGAACCCGTCCGCACGGTCGTGGACCTCGACCTTGACGGGTTGGTGGTCGGCGCCATCAGCTCGGGCGCAGACCCGCGCATCGCGCTGGCGCGTGCCGCCAACGAAGTTGCCGCCAACGCCGAGGGCGGTCGCTCGCTCGCCGTCGACGCGTTCACGAAGCTCGTCGAGATGGAGTCGGGCGGCAAGATCACCGCGACGCAGTCGAAGAAGGTGCTCGACGTGCTGCTCACCGACGGCGGCGACCCTGAAGCGATCGCGGCGGGCCTCGGTTTCGAGGCGATGGACACCGGCGCGCTCGACGCCGTCGTCGACGAGATCATCGCCGCCAACCCCGCGGAATGGCAGCGCTACTGCGAGGGCGACCAGAAGGTCACCGGCTTCTTCGTCGGCCAAGTCATGAAGGCCACCCAAGGCAAAGCCGACGGCAAAGCCGTCAACGCCGCCCTCGCGGCCCGCAAACCCTGAACACAAGTTTGGAATTCAGCGGGCTTGGAACTCGCCGCTGTCGACGTAGCGCTCGAACAGGTCGATGGCGAGGCCCGACGGGCCGGTCATATGCGGGCGCTCCTGGCGATCGAAGAACGCGACTTCGAGCATCTCGTCGCCGTCGGCGACGGCTTCGCCGCTCCAGTGACGGGTGACGAAGCACACCGCGAACGAGTGCACCTCGTGGCCGTTCGGATACGTGTAGTGCTGGTACTCCGGCTCCGAGATCGACGCGAACGGAACCAAGTCCGCTTCAGTGGTGACGAGACCGGTTTCTTCCCGCAGTTCGGTCACGGCGGTGGAACGGAACGACGCGTCGACCTCCGCGTGACCCGCGGGGAGGCCCCACGCGTTCGTGTCGCTCCGCCGACCCAACAACACGCGGCCTTCGGTGTCTTGCGCCACGACAAGCACGCCCGGGATGAGGACGAGCCGCGCGCCGATGAGCTTGCGCAGCTGCCCGAGGTAGGAGTCCTCGAAGCTCACATCGCGGCCAGGCGGCAGAACTCGTCGATGCGGGCGCGCACGACGTCGAGCGACGCGGTCCAGAACGCTTCGCTCGTGACGTCGATGTCGAAGCGCGCCGCCAGCGCCGCTGCGCTGCCGAGACCCGTTGCCGACAGCAGGTCGTCGTAGCCCGATCGGAACTTGTCGGGATCCTCGCGGTAAGCCGCGTACAAACCGATACCGAACAGCAGCCCGAAGCAGTACGGCCAGTTGTAGAAGGCGCTGCCGTAGTAGTGCGGTTTCGCCGCCCACATGTACGGATGGTGGACCGACAGCGCGTCGCCGTAGGTCTGCGCCTGGGCGTCGGCCATGAGTTCGCACAGCTCGGCTACCGACAGCGCGCGTTCCTTGCGCTTCTCGCTCATCGCTTGCTCGAACAAGAAGCGCGAGTGGATGTCGACCACAACCTGGCAGCTGCCCTGCAGGTCGATCTCGAGGATGTTGCGCCGCGCCTTGTCGTCAGCGGTCTTGAGGCCGTGCTCGACCATCACGGTTTCGCAGAAGATCGACGCCGTCTCGGCGAGCGCCATCGGCGTGGCGCGCTGGTATGGCGTGCGGTTCGCCAACTGGGTGTTGTGATAGGCGTGGCCGAGTTCGTGCGCCAACGTCTGCACGCTGTCGAACGTGCCGTTGAAGTTGAGCAGTACGAGGCTGCGATCGCCGTCGACGGACATGCAGAACGCGCCGCCGCCTTTGCCTTCGCGGATCTCGGCGTCGATCCACTTCTCGTCGAGGGCGCGCTTGGCGAGGCCGCGCAGCGCGGGGGAGTAGCCCCCGAACGCGTCTTGCACCGCCTCGGTCGCGCCGTCCCAATCGATGGCGCCGTCCGTGCCCGTAGCGACGGGGGCGAACAGGTCGTAGAACGCCAGGTGCTCGCCCACGCCGAGCAACTTCGCCTTGGCGTCCATATAACGACGGAAGTCAGGGAACGACTTCACGGCCGCCGCCTGCATCGCGGCGAGCGTCTCGGCCTCGACGTTGTTCATGAGCAACGCCGGTTCGAGCGCGCTGGAGAAGCCCCGCCGCGCGTTCAGCGTCGCCGCTTCGCCTTTGATCGAGTTGAGCGCGGCCGCGATCGGCACCGACCACTGCTCCCAACCGGCGATCTCCGCTTCGTACGCCGCTTTGCGCGTCGCGCGATCCGCGTCCATCGCCAGCGAACGCACCTGCGCCATCGGCAGTTCCTTCACGCCGATGTCGGGCAGGTCGACCGGGACGGTGATGCGCGCCGTCACGTCGCTGTACATGCGGTACCACGCCGAGCCGCCGGTGAGGCTCATGTCCGACGCCAGCGCCTCTTCGGGCTCGGTCATCTGATGCGTGGCGCGCAATGCGGCGCGCTCGAGCGGGAACGCGTGGTCGGCAGCGACCGTCGACGCTTTCACGAGCTCGTCGACGTCGAAGCGCGCCACGTAGGCGTCGAGGCGCGTGCGCAGCTTGCCGAGTCGCGCGCCGTCCTTCTGCAAGCCCGACAGCTCGGCCTGCGCCGCGTCGTCGCGCGCGTCGGTCGTCACGAACGACGAGATGTAGGCATTGACGGTGCGCATCTGGTTGAGGACGCCGTTCGTGCCGTCGATCGCTTCTTCGAAGGCGGCGACGGTGTTGCCGTCAACGGCGAGCGGCGCTCCGCCGCGAATGCCCTTCTCGTCGTAGAGCGCTTCGAGGCGGACGACTTCTGCCCCGAAGGCTTCGCGCGCCGCGGCGTACTCTCGCGACCCGAGTGACGGGTACAGATCCGACAGATCCCAGTGGGGCAGCGCCTGTGTCATCGCCGCACGTTACCGAGGCGGTTGCCGACGAGTGGTCGCTTACCGTCGGCGACAAGCTGACGGGCGGCACGGTCGCCGACGTGTTCGCCGCCACCGATGTCGACGGTCGCGCCTGCGTGCTCAAGATTCTGCCGCCGCCCGAGGAAGCCGCGGGCGACTACGCGGCCGAACGCGACGTACTGGCCGCTGGCCACGGGCGCGCTTACGTCGAGTTGCTGCGCTGCGACGACGACCGCCGCGCGCTGCTGCTCGAACGGCTCGGTCCGAAGATGGTCGACAACGGCAAGACGGTCGACGAATGGATCGACGCGCTGTGCAAGTTGCTCCTCGTCGCGTGGGAGATCGAGCTGACGCCGCGACCGGCGTCACTGCTCACTGCCGCCCAGAAATGCGAGTGGTTCGCCGACTTCATCCCTCGCAAGTGGACCGAACTCGGCGAGCCGTGCCCGCGCGCCGTCGTCGAGGAGGCGCTGCGGTTCGTCGAACGACGCGGCGCGGCGTTCGCCGCCTCGACGGCGATCGTCGTCCACGGCGACGCACACGCGTGGAACGCGCTCCGATCCGACGACGGCGGTTACAAGTTCATCGACCCCGACCCGTTTGTCGCCGAACGCGCTGCTGATCTCGCGGTGCCGATGCGCGAGTGGAGTGGCGACCTCTTGATCGGCGGAGACCCGCTCGGTGCGACGCAACGCCGGTGCGCGCGCGTCGCGTCGATCACGGCGACCGACCCACAAGCGGTGTGGGAGTGGGGTTACATCGAGCGCGTGAGCACTGCGCTCATCGGACTGACGGTGCCGCACAAGGTCGGCACGATGCGCGACTGGTTCGAAGTGTCTGCTGCTCTGGTCGGAGCGGGACCCGCCTAGCGCAGGTGGGTGCGCAGCTTGCCCAACGCGCTGAGCTGCACCGCACGCAAGTCGCTCCGCCTCAGGTGCAGCTCCGTCTCAAGGTCGAGGAGGCGGTGCGGGATGTTGCCCTCCAAGCCAAAACGCTTGACGATCACTTCGCGCTCGAGCGGCGTCAGCTCGTCGAACAGGTGGCGGTCGGCGTGGAGGGCGAGCATGTCCTCGTCGAAGGAGGCGGCGACATCCGGAGCGTCGTCGCCTTCGAACTCCTCAGGAGTCCACGAGTAGCCCATAGGGTCTGGTGTACGCCGCTGGGCGAAAAGTTCAAGTCTTGACAAGGAGAGCCGCATGAAATATCGCTCGATCGGTCGCACCGGTATTCAGGTCACTCCGTACTGCCTCGGGGCGATGATGTTCGGCGCGTGGGGCAACCCTGACCACGAAGATTCCATTCGCATCATCGACGCCGCGCTCGACGCCGGCATCAACTTCATCGACACCGCGGACGTGTACTCGGCCGGCGAGTCAGAAGAGATCGTTGGCAAAGCGTTGAAGGGCAAGCGCGATTCCGTAGTGCTGGCCACGAAGTTCTACATGCCGATGGGCCAGGACCCGAACATGTCGGGCGGGTCACGCCGCTGGATCATTCAAGAGGTCGAGAACAGCCTCCGCCGGCTCCAAACGGACTACATCGACCTGTACCAAATTCACCGCCCGGTGCCCGGCACCGACATCGACGAAACGCTGGGTGCGCTCAGCGACTTGATCCACCAGGGCAAGGTCCGCATCGTCGGTTCGTCGACCTTCCCGGCCGAAGAGATCGTCGAAGCGCAGTGGGCTGCGGAACGTCGCAACCGCGAGCGCTTCACGTGCGAGCAGCCGCCGTACTCGCTGTTCGCCCGCGGCATCGAGACGGCGGTGTTGCCGACGTGTGAGAAGTACGGCATGGGCGTCATCGCGTGGAGCCCGCTCGCCGGCGGGTGGTTGTCGGGCAAGTACCGCAAGGGCGATCCGCAACCGACCGGTGGCCGCGCGGCGCGCATCCCGGCGCGCTTCGATTTCTCGCTGCCCGAGAACGCGCGCAAGCTCGACCTCATCGACCAACTCGACAAGGTCGCCGCCGACGCCGGCGTGTCGTTGACGCACCTGTCGATGGCCTTCGTCGTCAGCCACCCCGCGGTGACCGCCGCGATCATCGGTCCGCGCACGATGGAGCAACTCACCGACATCCTGGCCGGTGCTTCCGTCGAACTCAGCGACGACACCCTCGACGCGCTCGACGAAATCATCCCGCCCGGCTCGACGCTCAACGCGGCCGACGCCGGCTGGACGCCTCCGTCGATCACGCAGTCATATCGCCGCCGCCGCCCTGTCGGCCGCCGCGCCGCCGGCTAACTCCCAACAACGCGTCAACAAACCCACATTTGGGGGATCGGGACTAGTCACAACAAGTGCCCAAAAAAGGCTCACTTGTGGCATGTAAAGCGCCAACGAAAACGCCGATGATTCAAGCATCGAAAACATTTCCTGGACCACCGAGGAGATTCCAATGCTCGAACTTCAGCGCTCAACAGCCCGCAGGATGATTGGCCGCAACGTAGAAGTCGCATGCCTCGATGGTCAGATCATCGATGGTCACGTGGACTGGTGCTCCGACGACGAGGTCGCAGTCGCCACACCTACGTGCCGCTGCGTGATCCCGCTCGACAACGTTGTCGGGATGGTTCGCCGCACGGCGTAAGTCTCAACGCAGTAACCCGCCTCCTCGGCCTGCCCCTCCCCTCTCAAGCCGAGACAGCGAAAAAAACGACCGGTTCCACAAAGACGTGGAGCCGGTCGTTTTGTTTTTGCGGCTCAGGCGACTTCCGTCGTCTGCAGCATGCGCGCCGTGAGGATGATGGCGAGAACGGCGACGAGCGGCGGCCAGACGACGGCACCCGTAATCGTGGACGCGTGCTTCGGCAACTCGCCGTCCGCGATGTGGGCGAGCAGCGATCGCGCGTACACGCTGATCGACAACTTGGCGCAGAACCCGACCGATCGTGCGAGGAAACCTTCCCAAATCAGGATGTACGCCAGACCCCACACGAGGGCGCGCCGCACCTTGAACCCGAGGGCGAGGAACACGCCGGCGTAGCCGAGTGTCGCGATGGTCGACGCCGCGGCTGCGCCCGCCGCGACCGACGGATCTGCCGAGCCGAGGTACGCGGCCAGCGTCACGGGAATCACGACGAGCGGCAGCGCCGTGCCGACGCTCGCGATCGCGGCGCCGACCGATATCTGCCATCGCGGCACGGGCCGCAGCCACAGATAGACGAGCGTGCGATCGTCCACGAAGTCGCCGAGCGCCGCCGACGCCAGCACGAGCGAGACAACCGGGGCCAGCAATTGCAGCCCGTATCCCTGGGTCATGTCGAGCGTGTCGGAGATCTGCCGCGGGCTGTCGCCTTTGCCCGTAACGAGGCCGAGAAACACGGCGAAGCCGCCGATCGCCACCAACGCAATGAGTCGACCGCGCGTCAATTGCGTGCGGGCGACGAGCGTGGCGACGCGGCCGATCACGACGCGCCCACCAGGTAACGGAACACGCTCTCGAGGTCGTCGTCGAGCGGCACGACCTCCATGAGCCGGGCGTCGGCCCGCTTCGCGATCGTCGCGACCGCGGAGCGGAATACCGCCACGTCGGTGGTGTCGACGACGATGTTGCCGCGGACGATCGAAACGCCGACGACCTCCGCCGCAGCCATGATCCCCGCCGCAAGTTCGCGCGGCTTGTCGGTGACGACCCGCAACTTGTGCGGTCGGTCGTCGATCAATTCACGAATGGCGTGGAAGTCGCCGCTCGCCAAGAGGCGGCCCTTGCCCATGACGAGCACGCGCGACGCCAGCCGCTCTACCTCGTCGAGCACGTGCGACGACACGATGACGGTTCGGTCCTGCTCGCCCAAGCGCGTGAACAAGTCGATCATGTGCCGGCGCTGGCGCGGGTCAAGTCCTTCGAGCGGTTCGTCGAGCACGACGATGTCAGGGTCGTGCACGAGCGACGCCGCGACCTTGACGCGCTGGCGCATGCCTTTGGAGTACGTGCGCACCGGTCGCGCGTCGTCAGGATCGAGTTCGACGAGTCCGAGCGAGCGGCGCGCCGCCGTCTCGGGGCCCGACACCTTCGACAGTTCGGCACTGAGCGTGACGAACTCGAGGGCGGTGAGAACTTCGGGCACGACTTCCTGCTGCGGCACGAGCCCGAGGTGTTGGAACACTTCGACGGCGCCGCGGGGGTTCTTGCCCAACAGGCGCACGGTGCCGCGCGACGGCGCGGCGAGGCCGCACAACATGCGCATAACGGTCGACTTGCCGGCGCCGTTGGGACCCAGCAAAGCCGTGACGCCCGGCTCGATGGTGAAGCTGACGTCGCTGACGGCAACGACACCCCCGAAGAACTTGGATACGCCGTCGAACTCGACGACGGTGTCGGTCATCGCGTCACCCGCAATCGGGCGTAACGGACCCACGCCAGCGCGGCGCCGGCGACGGCCCACAGCGCGACGCCAGCGGCGAACGCCGCCATAGGTATGACGTAGCCGACATCGCTGCGGAAGCTGTCGCCTTGGTGGAACATGTTGACCGCGAGGCCGATCGGCGCCGTGTTCGGTGACAAGCCGGCGAGCCAGTCAGGAGCGTTCAAGGCGTTGGTCAGCACGGCGATGGCGATGCCGACCGCCTGCGGGAAGAAGAAGATGATGGCGGCCGCGACCGCCTTGCGGTCCGTCAGGCTGCTGGCGCCGACGGAATACGCGGCGAAGTACGCGGCCATGACGACGCCGATGAGCGCGATACGACCGAGCGTCGACATGAACGCACCGAATCCGTGGGGCCCGGCGTTTTGCGCCGCGAGTCCGATCAGGTACAGCAGCGCGGGGCCGAACGTGACGGTGAGTAGCGCCGTGAACACCGCCGCGCCCTTCGCGGCGATGTAGCGCGTGCGCGTCAACGGCGTCGCCAGGTACAAGCTCAGGATGCCGCTGCGGCGGTCCGGACAAATGGCTTCCGGTGCGACGAAGATGACGAACAACGCGATCGCGGCGGTGATGAAGCCGTACGTGAACGCGTAGCCGGGCAGGACGGTGTTGCGCAGGCGGTCGTCGGGAATCAACGCCGTCACGCCGACGAAGACGATGTTCGGCACGTAGGCGATGGCGACAGTCGCGACGGGCAGCAGCTTCCACCGCGCGGGGCGTCCGAGTCCGAAGATGCGCCGCAACGTGTGCTTCCACAGCGCGACCGTGGCGTGCCACTCGCCGAGGCGCGGGCCGTCGTAGCGGCGGTAGCCGGTGTCGATGAGTCGTGCGTCAGACATCGGCGTGCTCGCTGGCAGCGAAGAAAACATCTTCGAGCGTTTCGCGCTGACGCTTCATGCTGCGCAGCGAAAGGTTGTTGGACGCGATGGCGTCGCGCAGCTTGTCGTACGTCGCGTCGCTGGTCACGGTGACGAGCACGCGCCCGCCGCCTTCGAGCGCGCGAGCAGCGACGCGCTTGGTGCGCAACGACGCCATGAACTTTTCGGTGTCGCCGTCGAAGGTGACCATGATCTCGACCGGCCCGTCGCCCGCTTGCAGTTCGGCGACGTTGCCCGTCGCCACGGTGCGACCCTGGTCGAGGATGATCACCGCGTCGGCCACGCGCTCGACTTCTTCGAGCAGGTGCGACGACAGCAGGACGTGGATACCGAGCTCGTCGGCGACGCGGCGCACGAGGCGCAGCATCTCTTCGCGCTGCATCGGATCGAGACCGTTGGTCGGCTCGTCGAGCAGCACGAGCGTGGGGTCCGCCGCGATGGCCTGCGCGAGCTTCACGCGCTGGCGCTGGCCGGTCGACATCGTGCCGACGGGGCGCAGCCGTTCCTCGCCGAGTCCGAGCTCGAACAGCACGTCGCTGGCGCGCCCAGATGCTTCGCGACGCGGCAGGCCGCGCAGTTCGGCGAGGTGGGTGACGATCTCATAGGCGGCGACGTCAGGCGGCAGCGTGTCGTGCTCGGGGGCGTAGCCGACGAGGCCGCGAATCTCGGCACCCTGGGTCGCCGGGTCGAGCCCGAGCACGCTCAGTTCGCCGGCGTCGGGAGCGTGCATCCCGAGCAGCAGACCGAGCGTGGTCGTCTTGCCCGAACCGTTGGCGCCGAGCAGCCCGGTGACGCCGGGACCGACGCGGAAGGTGGCACTGTCGAGCGCGAGCGTCTCGCCCCACATCTTGCGTACGCCGTCGGCAACGACGACGTCGGCCCCGACCATCCGCCGAAACTACAGGGCGGAGGCCTCGGTGTAGATCACCAGCTGCATTCCCGGCTGGTCGAGTACGGCGAGCCGGTGGTGATCCAGCTCGAGCCTTCCCGCGACGGGGTGCTGGAAGACGCGCCGCGTCGACGAGAACGGGCTCACGTCCTTCGCGTCCCACAGCGTGGCGAAGCGCGCGGAATCGGCGCGCAGGTCCGCGACGAGTCGCGCGATGTCTTCGTCGTCGGGCCAATCGGCGCAGTGGAGGCGAAACTGCGCGACGAGGCGTTGCAACTCGTCGTCGTGATCCGCCATGAGCTGTGCCAACTCGGCGTCGAGAAAGACCAGTCGCAACAAATTCGGCGGAGCGCCTTCCCACGTCGCCAGCGGTGAGAACAACCGCGCTTCGGCGGCGTTCCACGCCACGATGTTCCAGCAGCGGTCGAGGATGTACGCGGGGTTGGGTTCGAGTTCGTCGACGAGCTTGCGCAACGCCGGTGTCACTTCGGCGTTGCTCGCCGCGTTCTCGGCGCGGTAGCCCGCGAGCGCGAACAGGTGGGCGCGCTCGGCGTCGGTGAGTCCGAGGCCACGTGCAAGCGCCGCGAGGACTTCGGGCGACACGGAGTGCGCGTGGCCCTGTTCGAGTTTCGCCAACCACGACACGGTGACGCCGGCGACGGACGCAAGCTCTTCACGGCGCAATCCCGGCGTGCGGCGGCGGTCCGTCGAAAAACCCGCGGACTGCGGGTCGACGCGCGCGCGACGCGACCGAAGAAACTCGCCCAACTCGGCCGCGCGCATACGTCGAAACTAATACTGGCAGTGTCACCATCAGCCGTGGACTCGTCACGGCGCGCGCGAGGCGCGAGAGTGCACGCATGACGGATCGCTTCGTGTCGGACAACCCTGGACGTGACGCGCAGCGCGTCGGGACGGCCAACTTCCTCGGCCAGCGCGTCGACAAGATCTACGACCCCGTATGGGCGGTGCTCGGGACGCTTGGCGACAGCCAGTGCTACTTGGGTGTCCAG
>JBEEFR010000128.1:0-8130 GCA_041166285.1 Actinomycetota bacterium
GGTGATGCGCGTCTTCGGCTTCCGCGAGTGCCTGGTGAGCGAGGCGGACATCCTCGACGGCCTCGCCAGCTCCCTGCAGTCGCCTACCGACGTCGGGTAGGTTTTGCGGCATTAGCGGCGCTGGGGCGTTCGGCTGGGGGACTCACGGGCACACGCCCGCGCGTCGTAGTCGCGTCTCGGCTTAGGAAAAGAGAATCGGCGTGCGACGCACCTCCATCACCATCGCAGCAGCAATCAGCTTGCTACTCGTTCCGCTCGTATCCAGCGCCCGTGCAGACTTGGCACTCCAAACGATTCACGGCCGCGTGACCGACACGATCGACCGGCCGCTCAGGAACGTCGCGGTGAGCGACGGGAACCACGTCGTCTACACGGACTCCGACGGTAACTATTCAATCGGCGAGCAGTTGCCGGGGCGCTACCAAATCACCGTGTCGCGCCTTGGGCTGGATCCGCTGCCGCCGCGCACCGTCGGCCCGTGGCGTTCGCGCCACGCGATCGATTTCGTGGAGACGTACAGCCTCGGCGCCGCGCTGCACCCGAACACGTTCGACTCGGCGACGACGTCCACGATCAGCATCGCCGTCGACACGTACACGCCCCGCGGCGGTTCCTGCGCTTTCTGGAACGACGAGTCGACCGGCGAAGTGGTCGCGCTGACGATTCCGGCCATCCTGCCCCGCGGCGACGACACCACGACCTGGGTCGGTCACTTCTCGGTCGCGGGGTTGCCGTCAGGCACCTACGCATCGACGGCATGGACGACCGACTGCGACGGCCACTTCCTCTCGCGCGTGCAGCCCGTCGGCTACGTCGTCAACAACGCGTAGTCGCGCGACCGCCTACAGCCCGAGCGTCGCTCCGCCGTCGACGAGAATCGCCTGGCCGGTGATGAACCGCGCCGAGGTCGAACTCAGGAACGCCACGACCCGGCCGAAGTCTTCGGCGTCGCCGATGCCCGCAGGCGCGTCGCCCCCGTACAGCTGACGGACGCGGTCGGTGTCGTGCAGGCCCGGGCACGCCAGATTGATCGTGATGTTCTTCGTCGCGGGGTCGGCAGCGAGATCGGTGGCCGCCGTCTTGCACCACGCGTACAAGCCGGTGCGCGCCGTGTTCGAAAGCGACAGACCGCTGATCGGTTGCTTCACCGACGTCGACGTGATGCACACGATGCGACCGAACCCGGTCTCTTTCATCGCCGGCACGGCCTCGCGCACGAGCCGCGCCGACGCGATGAGGTTGTGCTCGACCGCGGTGCGGATCATGTCGTCGTCGACTTCGAGCGCCTTGCCCGGTGGCGGCCCACCGGCGTTGGCGACGGCGATGTCGAGGCGGGCGAAGGCGGACACGGCGCGGTCCACGAGCGCCGCCGGAGTCTCCGGAACCGTGGCGTCGCCCGGCATCTCGATCACGTCGACGCCGTGCTCGCGGCACTCGTCGGCCGTGGCCTTCAGCGCTGTCGCGTCGCGAGCGTTCAGCACGAGGTGACACCCTGCAGTGGCCAACGCCAGCGCGGTGCCGCGCCCGAGGCCCTTCGACGCCGCGGTGACGATCGCGGCGCGATCGGCGAGTCCCAGTTCCATCGGGCCAAGTTACGGGTTCTGCGCGCCGCCGCCGGGGCTGGCCGAAGCACCGGCGGCGGCGAGCACATCACGGACGGGATGACCGAACCGCCGTGAACCCCTCTCAGCGAAACCTTTCGGCAGCGCGCAGCCACAGCTTCGCCAACAGCAGCCCAACAATGCGTAGGGTCGGCGCATGGATCTGCTCGTCGACGGCGTCGACTTCGGTGAAGGGCCGCGCTGGCACGAAGGCGAACTGTGGTACTCCGACTTCTATCAGCGCTCCATCTACGCGGTGTCGCCGGACGGCACGCGTCGCGCCGTGTACGACGGCCTGCCCGACCGTCCGTCCGGCCTCGGCTGGATGCCCGACGGTTCGCTGCTCGTGGTGGCGATGACGACGCGCAAGGTGTGGCGCGTCGTCGACGGCGAATTCACCGACCACGCCGACCTGTCCGACATCGCGACGGCCAACTGCAACGACATGGTCGTGTCCGCCGACGGGACGGCCTACGTCGGCAACTTCGGCTTCGACCTCGAAGGCGGCGGACGACCGGCGCACGCCAAGCTCGCTCGCGTCTCGCCCGACGGCACCGTTTCGGTCGCGGCCGACGAACTGCGCTTCCCCAACGGTTCGGTGATCACGCCCGACGGTGCGACGCTGATCGTCGGCGAGACGATGGGCGCGCGCTACACGGCGTTCGAGATCGCCGCCGACGGCTCGCTGACGAACCGCCGCGTCTGGGCCGAGACGCCGAACATGTTCCCCGACGGCTGCTGCCTCGACGCGGGCGGCGGCATCTGGTTCGCCGACGCCCTCGGTTCACGCCTCGTGCGCGTCGAGGAGGGCGGCGCCATCACCGACGAGTTGGCGACGCCGATGCCGACGTTCGCCTGCATGCTGGGCGGCGCCGACGGAACCACGTTGTTCGCGTTGTGCGCGCCGGGCTCGATGCCCGACCTCGTCGACGGCAAAGCCGAAGGCGCGATCTACGCGACCGAGGTGAAGACACCGCGCGCCGGCTTGCCGTAGCAACTACGCGACGTCGAAGGTGCCCTTCATGCCGAGCGTGTCGTGCTTGGTCGACCCCGCGCCCGTCTTGCCGCCGGCGCCGGTCACCGTGATGCGCTGACGGATGCCGTCGCCGGTCTGTCCGGGCTTGCACGCCAGCGTGTAGGTGCCCGCTTTGAGGTCGACGTCGAGGGCGCGGGTCATGCCGGGGGAGACGTTCTCGACCTCGTCGATGACGCGGTCCTTGTCGCCGAGCACGTACAGCTCCGTCGTCTTCTTGCCGTTGTTCTTGAGGTTGAAGCGGATGGTGCCCGCCGACAGCGACGTGTCGGCCACGTCGCACTTCGTGTCGGTCCCGGTGACGGCGACGGTGGCGTCGGTCTTGCTCGGCCCGCACGCCGCCGCCAGCGCCGCGACCAGCGCAACCGCGCCCCAAACGCGAATGTTAGGCATACCTAAGATTTATCAGGAGCCGCGCAGGACATGCAAAAGCCGGCGCTCGTCGGTGCTCAGGCGGTTGGCGCCGCGCGCCGGCCCCGCGTTCCACCGTTCGGCGAGCGATCCGTCCTCGTAGCGCTTGACCACGATCGGGTGGACGTAGGACGCCTTGCACACCGCCAGCGTGTTGCCGAGCGCGTCGGCGACGGGCCGCAGCGCGGCGTTGACCTCGCGGCGGAACTCGGTGTCGGACTCGGGTGGCGGCAGCAACGACAGTTCCTGGGCGGCGAGCAACGTCGCGCCCCACGTGCGGAACGTCTTGGCGGTGGCGTCGACTCCGGTCGACGCTCGCAGGTACTCGTTCACGTCGGTCGACGTGACGGCGCGCACCTCGCCGTCGTCGTCGAGGTACTGGAACAGCCGCTGACCCGGAAGGTCCTGGAGGCGACGCACGACGCGCACGACGCGCGGGTGGCAACAGTCGAGGTCGAACTCCTTGCCGCCCTTACCGACGAACTGCATTCGCAGATGCGTGCCGTGCACGTCGACGTGGCTCGTGCGCAGCGTCGTGATGCCGTAGGTCTTGTTCGTGCGCGCGTACGCCTCGTTGCCGACGCGCATGAACGTTTCACCGATGAGCTCGACGACGGCGGCAACGACGCGCTCGCGTGTGAGTGCGGGCGCGCGCAGGTCGACGTCGATACGGGCGCGCAAAGAACCGAGCGCTTCACCGAAGGGCACGAGGTCGCGAAACTTCGCGCGCTCACGACCCTGGCGATACTGCGCGTGGTAGCGGTATTGCTTGCGCCCGCGCGCGTCGCGCCCCGTCGCCTGAATGTGACCGTCGGGATCGGGGCAGATCCACACATCGGTCCATGCCGGTGGAATGGCCAGCGACTCGATGCGCTGGCGCACCGGCCCGTTCAGCTCGCGGCCCCGCGGATTGACGTACACGAACTTCTTGCCACGACTGCGCCGGCGGATGCCCGGCGTCTGGTCGTTGACGAAGGTGATCAAGCGATCTGCAGCTCGCGGGTCGCCAGCAGGGTGTGCAGATCTTGGAACAAGCGCGAGTTCACGTCGGCGCGCCAGCGGGCGCCGCGGATCATGCCGCGCTCCCACTCGGGGTGCTGTTGCACGAGCGGTACGAGCGCGCCGTCGAGCCATTCCTTGCCGTGGCGCGGGTCGGTCGTCGCGTGCTCCGCGTAGAACGGGAATGCGTCGGCCGGTGCGCCGAGTCGCTCGAAGGCGGCGATGACGCGTCGACAACGCGGACCGGCTTGGAGTTCGAGCAAGCCGAGCGCGCCGAGCATCTCCGGCTGCAGCGAACGGTTCGTCGCCAGCAGCCCGTTGAGCGCGGAGCGGTACAGACCCGACGTCGGCAGGTCCTGCGGAGCCGGAGCCTCGAGGCCGATCGCTTCCTTGAGTCGATCGTGCAGCGTTGTGTGCACCTGCTCGGGGTCGCCGCGGCCCATCTCGTCCCAGTAGTTGGCGCCGAGCACGACCTTCGCGCTGCCCTGCACGCCGACCTGCGCGATGGCCACGAGGTCGTCGAAGCCGCCGTCGGGCCCGCCCTCGATCGCCAGGAACGTGACGAGTTGCTGCCAGTCAGCCGTCGTCGCCAGCCAGTCGTACACGCCGTCCTGCGAGCGACGCGCGATGCGACGGATCGCGTCGGCCACGCCGCCGGGTTGGTCGGGTTGGGCGGGGACGCGGGAGTCGAGACGTCCGATGAGCCACTGTTCGAGGCGCCACTTCACCGCGCTCACCGTGGGGTGGTGCTCGAAGCGTTCCTGGCCGTCGAGGGTGTCGATAGGAGCGAGGGACAGCGCGTAGATATCGAGCAAGGTCAACAGCGCGTCGCGCTCGTCAACGAAATCGTGAATCTCGAGATTGTCGAACTGCTGGTTTGCGAGCGCGCGTTGTAAACGCGCCTGGAGCGTGGTCATGGCAACTGGGGAATTACCCGATTACCAGTTGTTCAATCTCCGGGCGCGTGATGAGCGCCACCGCGCGCTCGTCGTCGTGGGCGCGCACAGCGGCCGCGCGCACCAAATCCGCCTGCGCTTGACCGCGCACTTGCAACAACATCGCGCCGCCGTCTGAGAGGTGCGTCGCCGCGACCGCGATGCACTCGCGGAGGAACCGCATGCCGTCGGGCCCGCCGTCGATGGCGTGCGCGGGGTCGTCGGGAAACTGCGTGATGTCGCTGCTCGGTAGGTACGGAGGGTCAGCGACGATCAGCGGGAACGATTCACCGGCGAACGTCGCGCTGGTGATCGACGTGACGCGCATCTCGTAGTCGTGGATGCCCGCGTGGTGCGCGTTGCGCGTGGCGAATGCCGCCGCGATCGGGCAACTCTCGACCTGGATCAACGGCCGGCCGGTCAGGCGCGCCGTCAGCAATCCGATCTGACCGGCGCCGGCGCACAACTCCAGGATCGGTCCTGAGGGCAGATGCGCGGACAGCTCCGCCGCCCACTCGCTTTGCAGCACCGTCCACCGCCGGGGCTCCAGCACCCGCTCGTCGAACGCGATGGTTAGCGGCCCGAACTCAGCGCTTCTTTGCACGGCCGCCCTTGAACAGCTCGCGCCAGTTGTCGGCTTCCATCTCGACGTCGAACTTCTTGGCCGCCGTCTTGATCTTCTTCCACGCCTTGTCGCGCTCGGAGTCGGTGACGTCCTCGACTTGGTCGAAGCGGGAGATCGCGCTGCGCACGTGGCGCGCGTCGACCAGTGGTTCCTTGCGTTCCTTGGTGAAGGCGAAGGCCCTCGCCGGAAGGTCGTTCTGTTGTGCAGTGGTGAGACGGGCCATGGCATCCATGTACCCGAAGTGGCCCGCTCAGGAACCCATTAGAGGTCACCGAGCAGTTCCAACGGGAACGGCGGTAGTGCGATCGGGCGTACGGCGAGGCGGACGAGCAGCAGCGGGTTGTCGTCCCCGGCAGTGCGGTTCAGCCGGAGTTGGCCGCAACCGAGGCAGCGGTGCACGAGGCACCACTCGCCGTCGCCGCGAACGGCAACCGCCAACGGTTCCATCGTGCCGCCGCAGCTCGCGTCGCGGTCGCCGGGTACGTCGTCGTCGACGTGACGGCTCCAGAGACACGTCGGGCAATGATTTCGGTGATCGGTGCCCGGCGCGTCGTACGACACGTCGAGTCGGCAGTGGCCGCAACGGAACGAGCCGCGCGGCTGTTGGTGGGCGCGCCGATGGCGCGGGTGGTTCGACAGGAGTGAGACCTCCGAGGCGAGCGAACAGGGGCCAGCGACCCGACCGCGCAGGGTCAGAGTCGTGGCGTCGCGCTCTCGCCTAAGACGTCAGTCGAAGACGAGGCGTGACTGAATGTCGCTCGCACACACGGACATAGGTCACCACCGTCCACAGAGTTCGCCGTCACCCTGACGACGAGCGAGCAGTTCAGTGCGGGACGCGGATCGCGTCAACGGAATTTTCGACTCCGAAACCCGGACGCAACTGATCTGCACTAGACCCACGTCGTGACGTTCCGACGTCGAAGGCTCTGCCGTCTCCCCATGATGAGATGCGCGTTGGTGTCTCTAGTCGCCGCGGGACTGGTGTCTTCTGGATGCGGCACAGACGGCCCGAGCAAGAATGGGACCACGACTTCTTCCGGTCTTCCTGCGCAACGCGATCCAGCGCAGCGGTACACGGCTGTGACCACGGTGCTCGAAAGCCCGAGTCACGGGCCGCAGCTATGTCTCGGCGTCGTTAATGACTCGTTGCCGCCGCAGTGTGGTGGACCCGACATCAAAGGGTGGGACTGGGATGCGGTTGCCGACAAGGAGTCGCGCAACGGAACGACCTGGGCTGAGGTGACGGTGGTTGGCACCTTCGACGGCCACCTTCACGCTGACCGAACCACCTGGCGCGGTCGGCAAGCGTCCGGCGGCAGAGTCGCCCGATTTTTCGCCGGCCTGCTCGGAGCCCGAGGGTGATCCGAAGGCGGACCGCAATAGCTTCCGCGAACCCCAACACCCCGACCTCGTTGCGGTCTGGCTCAGCACGATCAGAAGACGTTCAGCGTGCTGGTTCGACCGGGCGCGGCCGAGGCAGTCCGGAAGGAGATCCGCACGTACTTCAGCGGACTGCTCTGCGTTGTCGAGCGAGACCTCCCCGCACAAGCAACGCTGCGCGCGCTGCAGGACCGCATTTTCGACGAGTCCAAGGATTCGCCGCTCGGCGGTGTATTCGCCGTGTACTCCGATGGGCGTCGCGGCGTCGTCGTGGTCCAATGTGCGCTTGCCGACGACGTATCCAAAGCGTGGGCGGTCGAGCATTGGGGTGAGACCGTCGAACTCCACGGCGCGCTCACACCGACCGACTAACGGCGATGCCGTTGGCGATGACGGCCATTGCGCGTTGCGGCAACGCGGAGGCGAAGGCGGGCGGCCGCGAATAGGTGTCGTCCAAACCAAGCCAAGCGGTGACCGCCTAGGCACAAGGATCATCGCCTGGCTTGAGTGTCTGTAGGAGACGAACTCCGCGCCGGACCCACGCACAATGCCGGAGATCGGCCGCGCCCGACGGGCACTTATGCGGTGCTGATTTGTAGACGAGTCTGCAATGCAGACAGGCGGTCGGGCCCGCGGTGCTCACCGAGTCCACACGGTGGACTCATACACCCTCGGCACCTATGGGCGGGCGACGGTCGTAACGTCGCGCGGGATGTCAAACCGCTCGCGCCCAGAACTTTCCGCGCGGCAACTGACATACGACCGAAAGGGGGTGAGTGTCGCGGGACCTGCGCCATCGGGCACGACCACCTACGCCACCACGCGCCTCGTCGGCGTTGGCCAAGACGTTTGGACAGCGGCCAGTCGGGCGGTACTGAACTGGGAGGTGAAGACGCGAAGTGGATTCACCGTCGAAGGTGCCGACCTCCGGTCGGTCTCGACCGTTCGTCGCGGCCGCTTTTGGCTCGTCGCGCACATCGGTCCGCTTCGGATCTACGAGCCGATCGAGGTCGTGTCGTTGATCGAGGAGTCGAATCGCGTCGGCTACGCGTACGGCACGCTGGAAGGGCATCCGGTGACAGGCGAAGAGTCGTTCATCATCGACCGACGCACCGACGCTTCTGTCTGGCTCACGATCCACTC
>JBEEFR010000129.1:0-7572 GCA_041166285.1 Actinomycetota bacterium
GCCGAGGCACAGGGCGACGCGCGTGTCGATCAGGCCCGGGAACGCCGACGTGATGGCGGCGACGCCGGCGGACACCGACACGGCGACGGTGAGCACGTAGTCGACCAGGAGCGAGGATCCGGCGACGAGCGACGGCAGGGTGCCGAGGTTGTCGCGCGACACGACGTAGGAGCCGCCGCCCGACGGGTAGGCGAAGATCGTCTGGCGGTAACTGGTGACGACGATCGCCAGCAGGAGCGCCACCGCGATCGAAATCGGCACGAGCGTTTTGAGACCGAGCGCCAGGCTCGACCCGGCAGCCGCCGTGACGAACAGGATTTCCTCCGCGGCGTACGCCGTCGAGGAGATCGCGTCCGACGAGAACACCGCCAACGCGATGACTTTGCTGATGCGCTGGTGCTCCTGCTCGCTGGTCGCCAACGGGCGACCGACGAGCAGCCGCTTCACCAGAGATGCCACGAAAACGACGTTACGACTCGGCGGGTTCCTTCTGCGAACTCGCGCCGGTGAGGTGATACGGCACCGACGTGACCACCGTGTGGGGCCGGAAGAGCAACGCGAGCTTGAGCCGCGCCGCCGTCTGGTTGTGCAGCGCCTGCTCGTACCAGCGATGCACGACGAACTCGGGAATGACGACGGTGATCGTCGCGTCGTGCCAGCGGTCCTCGAGTTCGTCGAGGAACGCGACGAACGGGTCGACGAAGTCGCGATACGGCGAGTGCACGATCTCGAGGGGAACGTCGAGCTTGAAGCGGCGCCACTCCTCGACGATGTGCTCGACGTCGTCGTCGTTGAACGACAGGAACACCGCGGCGATGTGATTCGGCCGCAGCGACCGCGCGTAGTCGAGCGCGGCGAGCGTGCCCTTGGTGATGCGCCCGACGGGAATGGCGACGGTGTGGGTGTTGGGTACGCGCCGGACCTCCTCCGGCAGCGCTTCCATCTCGGCCTCGGACGTCGTGTAGTGCCGCTTGATGGCGAGGAAGACGCCGATGATCGACGGCACCACGACGAGCGGCACCCACGCACCTGACGTGAACTTGGTCGAGGCGACGATGCACAGCACGACGAACGTGGTCGCCGCGCCCGTGGAACTGATGGCGGCGCGCATCTTCCAGCGCGGTCCCCGGTGCCGGCGTATGTACCGCACCATCCCGAGCTGGCTCAGGGTGAACCCGGTGAACACGCCGACGGCGTACAGCGGGATCAGCGCGTTCGTCTTGCCGCCGAACGCCACCAGCAGCAGCGCGGCAGAACCGGCGAGGAACACGATGCCGTTGGAGAACACCAGCCGGTCGCCCTGCGTGCCGAACTGGCGCGGCAGGTACCCGTCTCTGGCGATGATCGAGCTCAGCCTTGGAAAGTCGGCGTACGCGGTGTTCGCCGCGAGCGCGAGGATGGCCGCCGTCGCGATTTGCAGCGCGAAGTAGATCGGCCCTTCCCCGAACACCGCGCGGCCCATCTGCGAGAGCGCGGTCTCGTCGTGGCTCGGATACGGCGCGAGGTGGTGGGCGAGGATCGCGGTGCCGAAGAACAGCGTGCCGAGGATGACCGCCATCATCGTGAGGGTCATCGCCGCGTTCTTCGACTCGGGACGCCGGAACGCCGGTACGCCGTCGGAGATCGCTTCGACGCCGGTGAGCGCGACGGCACCCGACGAGAAGCCCTTCAAGATCAAGATGAGCCCGAGTTCGCCGCCGGCCCGTCGAGCGCCTTCGAAGTGTTCCGGGTTGAACGGCACGTGGCCGATGTGACCGAAGTACGTGCGGCCCAGCCCCAGCACCACGAGGCCCGCCATGAGCGCGATGTAGCTGTAGGTCGGCACGGCGAAGAGTTGGCCCGACTCCTTGAGCCCGCGCAGGTTCCCCAGCGTGATGACGCCGATCAGCACGAGGCCGAGCACGACCCGGTAATCGGCCAAACCGCGGAACGCCGGGATCGAGATGAGTGCGGCGACGCCAGCCGAAATCGACACGGCCACCGTCAGCACGTAGTCGAGCAGGATCGACGCGCCCGCCAGCAAGGCCGGCTTGGCGCCGAGATTCTCGCGGCTGACGATGTAGGACCCACCGCCGCCCGGGTAGGCGAAGATCGTCTGGCGGTAGCTCGTCACGACGATCGCCAGCAAGATCGCGACGGCGATCGAGATGGGCACGAGCACGTTCAAGCCGAGCGCGAGGCTCGACCCGCCGAGCGCGGTGACGAAGAGGATCTCCTCGGTGGCGTACGCCGTCGAGGAGATGGCGTCGGACGAGAAAATGGGCAGCGCGAGCGCTTTGGGGAGCCGTTGATGCTCCTGTTCGTTCGACGCCAGCGGACGACCCACGAACAAGCGCTTGAGCACGCCTGCCATTGCGCGAACTTACCGGCCTCGGATTGGCACGCGACGCGTATCCCTAGTCAAATGTCGCGATGCACGTGATCGTCGTGGGCTGCGGGCGCCTCGGCTCCGAACTCGCGGTCGAGTTGGACCGCAATGGTCACTCGGTCGCGATCATCGACAAGAACCGCAATTCGTTCCAGCGATACCTCCCCGACCGTTGGAGCGGACGCGCCGTGCTGGGCTTCGGCTTTGACCGCGACGCCCTCGAGCAGGCCGACATCAAGCGGGCCGACGCCGTCGCTGCGGTGACCGGCGGCGACAACTCCAACATCATGACGGCGCGCATCGCACGCGAGACCTACGAGATCGAAAACGTCGTCGCCCGGATCCAAGACCCCCGCCGCGCCGCCATCTACCAACGGCTCGGCATCGCCACGGTGGCGTCGGTCGCCTGGGCCATGGACCAGGTCGTGCGCCGTCTCAATCCCGACGCTCACACCGTCGAGTGGACCGACGCCAACGGCGCGGTGTCGATGATCGAGGTGCCGCTGCCGCGGGCGTGGGCCGGCCACAAGCTCGCGCCGCTGTCGTCAGGCGACCGTTTCCAACTCGTCGCCATCTCGCGCAGCGGCGGGGCGCGTCTCGCCGTGCAGGACGCCATCGGACAGGAAGGCGACGTGCTGCATGTCATCGTGCAACGCGACGCCCGCCCCGACCTCGACGCCTTGCTCGACCACGGCCCCGAGGGAGGTCACAGCTAATGCGCGTCGCCATCGCCGGTGCGGGCAACGTGGGGTCCTTCATCGCGCAGGACCTCCGCAAGGGCGGCCACGACGTCCTGCTGATCGAACAGAACCATGACCTGGTCAACCGGCTGCGCGACACCATCGACGTCACGTGGTTCGCCGGCGACTGCTGCGAGGTTTCCGACCTGCACGCCGCCGGCGTCGAAGGCGTCGACGTGATGGTGGCCGCCACCGGTGACGACGAGGACAACCTCGTCGTGTCGCTGCTGGCGAAGCAGGAGTTCGCTGTGCCGCGCGTCGTCGCCCGCGTCAATCATCCGAAGAACCACTGGCTGTTCAACGAAAGCTGGGGCGTCGACGTCGCGGTGTCGACGCCGCACCTCCTGAGTTCGCTCGTCGAAGAGGCGGTGTCGGTCGGCTCGCTGGTGCGCCTGCTCACCTTCGAAGGCGGCGGTGCGCGTCTTGTCGAAGTGACGCTGTCGACGAGCTCGCCCGCCGTGGGCAAGATCGTGTCGGAGTTGGGCGTGCCCCGCGACGCCAGCCTGGTCGCCGTCGTACGCGATGGTCACGTCGTGGTCCCCCGCGGCGACACGATGCTGTTGAGCGGCGACGAAGTGCTGGCGCTGCTTGTGTCGGAAGAGGCCGAGGCCGAACTGACCAGCCTCCTGGTGGAAGCGAAGCCCTAGAGCAGTTCGTACTCGGGGTTGAGCACCTTGAGCCGCTTCGACTCACCGAACGGCGCGCCCCGGCCCGACATCTTCAACCGGCGTCCCGTGCGGATTCCGGGCATGCGGCGGCGTCCCGTCCACATCGCGACCATGGCGCCGGTGCCGTCCTTGATCGTGGCCTCGAGCCACGGCGAGCCGTCGGTCTTCGGCACGATGCGCACGCTTGATATCTCGCCGACGACTGTCGCGTAGGTGCGCGGTTCGACGTTGACGATCGGCGTGACGCCCGGGATGGACGCGCAGAAGTCGGCGAGCTTGGCGCGGTCGTGTTCTTCGACAGGTATGCGCAGCTTCTTCAGGAGGCCCATTGCGGCTACGAGGCTATCGCTGCGGTAGCGCTAGTCGATCGCTTCGAGCGGTAGCCGGTCGACCTGCTGCTTGAACCACAACACGTGGACGAGCAGCGCCGTGACGAACGAACCGAGACCGATGAATTTCACCCAGTCGTCGCTCGGCGCCGGAAGGCTGGCGCCGCCGATCGAGATCAGGTTGTTGTCGTCCTTCGGCTTGTTCAATGGACGCTCGCCGTAGGGCAGCGTCGGGTCGTACGTGCCGTCGGGCTCGCGCACTGATCCCGACCCGCCCGACCTTGCCTTCGGGTTGAGCAGGCTGCCGAACTGCGACAGGTCGACATCGCCGCCGGGCGCGAACCCGCCGCCGTTCGTCGACCCACTGCGCGCGCCACCGCCCGAACCGGTCTGCCCGTGCGGTGACGTCGTCGTCGGCGAACCGCCATTGCCACCGCCGCCCGTCGAGCCGCCGCCACCAGTGGAACCGCCGCCGCCGCTCTTCTTGATCGTGGTCGTGGTGGTCGACGTCTGGCCACGCACGGTCACGGATGCGGTGTACGCCGACGGCTTGCCCGGGATGGTCCGCGAACACGCCTCGTCGACGTTGCTGGCGCTCTTGCACGACCGCGCATGGCGCACTGCGGTCACGGCGTACTTGTACTGGCCAGCCGCCTGGCCGGCGAGGTCGTCGGTGTAGGAAGTCTTGGACGCGTCGACGGCACCCACCGTCTTGCCCGACGCGCCCGCGTAGGAACGCACGATGGCGTACCCGGCAATGTCGGGCTCGGGGTTCTTGCTCCACTTCACCGTGACCACCGACGAGTCCGAGGCCATCGACGCCGTCACGCCCGTCGCCGCGGCCGGAGGAATCTCCACGTGGAACGACGTACTCGCCGGACTCGCGGAGGACGGTTGCGGTCCGGTGATCGTCTGGTACTGGCCGCTGGCGTTCACCGTCACGGTGTACGGCCCGTTGTAGGCCGGCGCGTTGTTCGTCCAGTTGAAGTTCACGTCGGCGCCGCCGCCCGAGAAGACACCGCCCGCGGAGCCCGAGTACGTCTGGGTCGTCGGTGCCGTCCAGCCGTCGTCGTCGGACAGCTTCACGGTGACGTTCGTGATCGTTCCCTGGTTGCCGTCCTGGTGCGCGGAGCCGGTGATGGCGAACGGCGCGTTCTTCACGCTGTCGGCGGTCGGCGAGTCGATCGACGCCGTGGTCGCCGAGGCCGCGAGGGCGCGGTCAGCGCCCGGAAACGCCAGCAGCGCGCCGGCGACGAGTCCGGCCGCGCCGATACAACGAACGAACTTCACGCGTCCTGCGCTCCACTCACGAGATGGGCGCGAATGACGAGGCGCTGCTTCGCAGAGCCCTTCGGGTGACACGTGGTGAGCGTCAGGTTCCGCTCGCCGGGCGTGTTGCCGACGATGGCGATGTTCGCGGGGTCAACCGTGAACGGGTTGGGCGAGCCGCCTCGGTCCGTCACGACGTACTCGCACGATCCGACGGGGGTCTCCAGCGTGATCTTGTCGCCGGGGCCGAGGCGGTCGAGCTGGTTGAACGGCTTGCCGTAGGTGGTCCGGTGGCCGGCGATGGCGACGTTGCCCATCTCACACGGCAGCGGCGTGCCGCGGTAGTGACCTGCGCCCGCCTTCAGCGCGGCAGGAGTCGTGCCTTCCACCACAACCGTATCGACACCGATCTTGGCGATCTTGATACGCGTGATCGGATCGCCTTCTTGCACTTGGCGGTCCTGGTACTTCTGCTTCAGCGCTTCGGTCGTGAACTCCTTGGCCTTCTTGTCCTGGATACGACCTTGCTCGAAGTTCGTGTACACGGGAAAGCCAAGCAGGCCGATGGCCGAGATCACGAGCACGAGCAACAGCACCGACAACCCCTGGTACGCCAGACGGTTCCGGCGAAAAAACTGGAGTACGGCTTCCAACGCGACACCTCACGGGGGGGAAGGGAATTCAGGACCAGAGCCAGGGTAAACGAAGGGCCCGGGGCTTTTGCCCCGGGCCCCCATCGTTTCTTGTAGCGGTGAGTCGCTACTTGGTGGTGGCCACCAAGCGGTAGCGACGGACGGCCACGATGGCGACCGCAGCGCCGGCGAGCGCCAGCGGCAGTGCCGTCTCGGCGCCCGTGCGGGGCAGCGAGGTGGTGCCACGAGCGATGTCGATGCTCGGCGTGTCGAGGACCTTGGTCTGCGGCAGGCTGTCGATGGCGCCGGCCTCGGCGTGTGCCAGGTTCAGCACGATGCCGCCCGAGATGCCCTTGAGCAGCTCGTCTGCGACGCCGTCAGCGACGGCCTTCTTGCCGTACACGCCGTCGTCGACGATCTTGCCGGCGCCGAGGGCGATGCGGCTCTCGAGCGGCGTGCCGGCGAGCAGGATGATGTCCTGGCCGGGCGTCACTGCGATGCCCTTGTCCTTGTCAGCGCCGAGCAGCAGCGTCGGGACGAGACCCTTCACTCGCACGATCGCCGGGTCGAACGTCGGATCGCCGACGGGCTTGCCCGTGAGGCGGTCGTACGTCGCGCTGGCGTTGGCCTCGCCGATCAGGATCTCGACGAGAGGAGTGCTCTGCAGCACGCCACCGATGGTCGGCGTCGGGAGAATCTTGATGTCGACGGCGGCCGAGTGGGCCTTGGCGGTGACGGTGTTGACCGTGTTGACGGTCTCCGACTTCGCGTCGCCAATGGTGACGCTGAGCGTCTTGGTGTGCGCAATGCTCGACAGCACGTCGCTCAGGAGATCGCCCACGTCCGGCACGGTGTTCTCAGGAAGACCGAGCTGCTGGGTGACACCGAGCAGGGTGTTGACGAGGCCGCCGACCTGGAGGCCGACGCCGTCGACCGTGGAGTCGAGACCGAGCGTGTGCAGGAGGCTGTTGACGGACAGTTCGACGTCGCCAACCTGGCCGCCGGCGACGGCGTTCATGAGGCCGTCCTTGTTGAGCGCGGCCGAGCTCGAGCCGCACGCGATGCCGACGCTGAGGATCGACTCGATCTCAGCAGGCAGCTTCAGCGCGGCGCACGAAGCCGGTGTGTTCTGGGTGCCTTCCGACGTCACCGACGACGTCGCGGTGGTGTTGCCAAGCAGGCTGAGCTGACCGGTGCCAACGGCCTTCGCGAGGAAGGTCGTGTTACCGGCGTCGTTCACACCCTTCACGATGTTTGCAACCGTGTCACCGAGCGTGAGCTTTTGGCCAAGGATGCTGAGATCCAGCGCGCGTGCCGCGGCGCCGCCAGCAAACGTCTCGGGCTTCACGGTCACGGTATTGGCAGCGTGCGCAGGCGTCGCAATGAGCGCGCCTCCGAGTGCTACCGCAACCGCGAGCGGAGCTAGCGAGCGAATACGCATGTGTTGTTGGTTCCTCTCCCCGGGGCGATGCCCGTCCTTATTGCTTCCTTGCTGGCAACAACATTGTGACCACGCAACGTTGTCTAGACCAGCAATTCCACGTGTTTCCGCAGATCTCCTGCTTT
>JBEEFR010000130.1:0-14908 GCA_041166285.1 Actinomycetota bacterium
ACTCCGGCGACCGACATGTCGAACGCCACGTCGAGGTCGAACTCGAAGGGCTGCGGATGCAGCTTCTCTTTCTCGAGCACACCGTGCGTGCCCATGACCCGCACGCCGCGGATCTCCAGCACTAGGCGGAACCGTGCGTGACGACGTCGAGCACCGCGCTGACGATCTCGCGACCGGTGGCGGTCAACTCGCGATGCGCGAGGTGTTCGATCACCGTGACGGCTTGCGGGCCGTTGTCGAGATTGCCGTTCCACAACAGGTAGCCGGCGACGACGCCGAGCAGTCGGTCGCCGACTTCCTCGCCGTGCAGCAGCAGCCGCTCGCCCGCACTCAGCCAGGCGCGCAGATGTTCGTAGATCGGCGGCAGCGCGTCGCGTGGGTCGTCGTGCGGGCCGAACGGTAAGTGCGTGGCGGGGATGCCGAACTCCTCGTATGCCGTCATGTTGTGCGGCGAGCCGAGGATCGACACGACACGGCTGAATCCGTTCTCCCGCAGCCAGATCAGTTCCTCCTGGCGACGCACCTTGCGGTGACTGCGGCCGTATCCGCCGGGACGTTCGCTGATGGCGAGCCGGTCCTTCAACACCCAGATGAAGTTCCGCGGCTGAATCCCGGCGGCCCACTTGCCCTTCACGACCTACTCCCCAACTTCGTCGCACACGATGCGCACGGCGGCCACGGTAGCGGCAACGTCGTGGACTCGGACCATTCCAACGCCTTTTGTCACGGCCCAGACCGCCGCGGCGATCGACGCCTCGAGGCGGTCTGACGGGGGTGGGGTCGACCCGTCGGGGTTCGGCGTGAGCACACCAAGCACCGATTTTCTGCTCAATCCGACCAAAACCGGATAAGGACCCGCACAAAATTCGCCCAAACGGCTGAGCAGTTCCAGGTTGTGGGCGACGGACTTGCCGAACCCGAATCCCGGATCGATCCAGACTTCGCTCACGCCCCCGCCCTTGGCTGTCTCGGCGCGCTCGATCAGAAAGTCGAGGACCTCGCTGACGACGTCGTCGTAGTGCGGGGCGGCTTGCATCGTCACGGGCGTGCCCTTCATGTGCATCGCCGCCCACCCCGCGCCCGTCGCAGCGGCGATCGGCCACAGCGACGCACTCACGTCGTTGACCAACGTCGCGCCGGCCTCGACGGCGGCTTGCGCGACGTTCCAGGTCATCGTGTCGACCGACACCCGCGCCCGACCGAGGCTGGCCAATCGTTCGACGACGGGCACGACGCGCGCCAACTCTTCGTCCTCGCTCGGCTGCTCCGATCCCGGACGCGTGGAGGCGCCGCCGACGTCGATCACGTCGGCGCCTTCGTCCATCATCTCGATGCCGTGCGCGACCGCCGCCTCAACGTCGAGGAAGCGTCCGCCGTCGGAGAATGAGTCGGGCGTCACGTTGAGCACGCCCATGATCAATGGGCGTTGGGTCAACGACGCCCAAACAGGATGGTCATCGCTTCCGAGCGGGTGCGCTCGTCTTCGCGGAACAGGCCGTGCACCGCGGACGTCACCGTCGTTGTGCCCGGCTTGCGCACGCCGCGCATCGACATGCAGAGGTGCTCGGCTTCGACCACGACCATCACGCCCTTCGGCAGCAGCGTCTTGTTGATCGCGTCGGCCACCTGCGTCGTGAATCGTTCCTGCACCTGAAGCCGTTGCGCATAGCCGTCGCACAGCCGCGCCAACTTCGAGAGCCCCGTGATGCGTCCCTCGTCGCCCGGAATGTAGGCAACGTGCGCCGCGCCGAACCACGGAACCATGTGGTGCTCGCACAGCGAATAGATCGGGATGTCCTTGACCATCACCATCTCGTCGTGGTTGGCCTCAAAGGTCACCTGGAGATGGCTCGACGGATCGAGGTCCATGCCGCCCGCGACTTCGTCGAACATGCGGGCGACGCGCGCCGGCGTGTCGCGCAGTCCGTCGCGGTCGGGGTTTTCCCCGATCGCGAGCAGCAACTCGCGCACCGCGGCTTCCGCGCGCTCCCGATCTACGGCCATAGCGAGAACCTAGTGAGTGGTTACGCGGTTGCCGGCCTCGGCCGACGCACGGCACCCGGCACGGGCGCCGTCGCGGGACGGCGGCGCGCGCCGCCGACGGGAACCGCAGCGGGCGACCCCGGCTTCGGACCCGACCGCTTCTTCGCGGTCTGACTGCGCGGCTTCCACGTGCCGACCTTGCCGAGGATCGCCGCGAGGTCTTCGCCCTCAAGCGTCTCTTTTTCGAGCAGCGCCTGCGCGAGCTCGTCGAGCATGGCGCGGTGCGTCGTGAGGATGTCGCGCGCTTCGTCGTGCGCCGAGTCGATCAGCGAACGGATCTCGGCATCGATGCGGGCCGCCACTTCGTCCGAATAGTTGGGCGTGTGACCGATGTCGCGGCCGAGGAAGACCTCGCCCTGATGCTGACCGAGTTGCTGCGGGCCGAGGACGTCGCTCATGCCCCACTCCGTCACCATCGAACGCGCAATCCCGGACGCAACCTCGATGTCGTTCTGCGCGCCAGTGGACGGCTCGCTGAAGATCAGCTCTTCGGCGGTGCGCCCACCCATGAGCGTGGCGAGGCGGTGCTTCAGCTGCGAACGCGTCGTGATGTAGCGGTCTTCGGTCGGCAACGACAGGGTCCAACCGAGCGACCGGCCGCGGGCGACGATCGAGACCTTGTGCACCGGATCGGCGTGTTCGAGCACGTGGCCGACGAGCGTGTGGCCGCCCTCGTGATAGGCGATGACGAGCTTCTCGGCGTCGCTCATCACACGGGTCCGTCGCTCCGGCCCACCGATGACGCGGTCGATCGCTTCTTCGAGCTCCGTCATGCTGATGCGCTTGCTGCCGTGCCGAGCCGCGAGCAGCGCCGCCTCGTTCATCAGGTTGGCGAGGTCCGCACCGGTGAAGCCCGGTGTCCGGCGCGCCAGGACGGTGAGGTCGACGTTTTGCGCAAGCGGCTTGTCTTGCGCGTGGACTTGCAGGATCGCCTCGCGCCCGATGAGGTCGGGTTGGTCGACGACGATCTGGCGATCGAAGCGACCGGGACGCAACAGCGCAGGGTCGAGGATGTCGGGGCGGTTGGTGGCGGCGATGAGGATGACGCCGGTCTTCGACTCGAAGCCGTCCATCTCGACGAGCAACTGGTTCAACGTCTGCTCGCGCTCGTCGTGGCCACCGCCGAGGCCGGCGCCGCGGTGACGCCCGACGGCGTCGATCTCGTCGACGAACACGATCGCCGGCGCGGACTGCTTCGCTTGTTCGAACAGGTCGCGCACGCGCGACGCACCAACGCCGACGAACATCTCGACGAAGTCGGACCCGCTGATCGAGAAGAACGGCACGCCGGCTTCACCGGCAACGGCGCGCGCCAGCAGCGTCTTGCCGGTGCCGGGAGGACCGAACAGCAACACGCCCTTCGGGATCTTGGCGCCCATCGCCTGGAACTTGGAGGGCGACTCGAGGAACTCTTTGATCTCCTGGAGTTCGGCGACTGCTTCGTCGGCGCCCGCCACGTCGGCGAAGGTCACCTTCGGCGAATCCTTCGACGCCATCTTCGCCTTGGCCTTGCCGAACTGCATGACGCGGTTGCCGCCGCCCTGCATCGAGTTCATGAGGAAGAGGAACAGGCCGATGATGAGCGCGAACGGCAAGAGACCGACGAAGAAGTTGAGCAGCGTGTTGCTCTTCGTGGCTTTCGTGTCGAGGTTGACGTTGTTGTCGAGCAGCTTCTGCGTCAACTCGTCGGCGTATTCCTGCGGGAAGCGCACCTCGAACTTCTGGCCGCCTTTGAGAAGGCCCTGCACCTTGCCGGAGCCGTCGATCACTTCCGCGGACTTGACCTGATGGGCGGCGACGTCAGCCTCGAAGGTGGTCAGGCTCAGTTTCTTTCGGGACGAACCCGTGTGGAACAGCGTCGTCAGGACCAGAAGGGCGATCAAAGCCAGGACGATGTAGACGCCGGCGCCGCGCAAAACTCGCTTCATAACGCGCTAGAGGGTACTAGCCCTCGCGCACCCCGATATACGGCAGGTTGCGGTACTTCTCGTCGGCGTCGAGGCCGTAGCCGATGACGAAATCGGGGGGGATGCGAAAGCCCACGTATTTGAGGTTGAGGTCCTCACGCTGGAGGCCCTCCTTGACGAGCAACGCGCACACCTCGAGTGACGCGGGGTTGCGCGCCAGCAAGTTGCGGCGCAAGAAGGCCAGCGTCAGCCCGCTGTCGACGATGTCCTCGACGACCAGTACGTGGCGGTCGGTGAGATCGGCGTCGAGGTCCTTCACGATGCGGACGACACCGCTCGACTTCGTCGCCGCGCCGTAGGAGGCGACCGCCATGAAGTCGAACTCGACCGGCAAGTCGATGCAGCGCGCCAGGTCCGCCATGAACACGAATGCGCCCTTGAGGACTCCGACGAGCAGCGGCGGACGGTCTTGGTAGTCGGCGACGATCTCCTTGCCGAGCTCGCGGATGCGGTTCTGCAGCTGCTCCTCGGAGACGACAATCCGGTCCACGCCCACGGATCGCGAAAGTTAGCCGCGCGTGACGCGCAGGCGACCATTCGTGCGACGCACCGACACGCCCCCCACGACATCGGTGCCCGTTGCCTCACCGCGCGCGACCGCCAGGACCCGGTCGACCGCCGCGGCGTCAGGCGGATAGCCCTCGAGGTGCGGACGCAACCACGCGCGGATGGCGCGGCGCGCCACCGGCGGCGCGGCGTCGCGTAACGAGCGCGCCGAGGTGACGTCGACGGCCGCGGCAAGCGCGTCGAGCAACGCCACTTCCTCATTGGCGTGCTCGGCGAGACGGCACAACAGGGGGACAGGATCGCGCCGGCCGATGTCGCCGAGCAGCGGCAGCAGCTCGTGGCGCACGCGGTTGCGCGTGAACGCGGGGTCGGCGTTCGACGCATCGTCGACCGGAGCCAGCCCTTCGTGGCGGCACAGCGCGCGCGTCTCGTGTCGCCGGAGCGCTAACAGCGGCCGCCGCGCCGGCGAGCCGATCCCGCGGACGCCGTCGAGCCCGCTGCCGCGCATCAGGTTGAGCAGCACCGTCTCGGCTTGATCGTCGGCCGTGTGTCCGGTCAACGCGTCCAGCGGCAGCACCGCGCGGCGCGCGGCGCGCGCCCGCGCTTCGAGATTCGAACCGTCGCCCACTTCGACGCGCTCGGCTCGGAAACCGAAGCCGTAACGCGCGGCGGCGTCGCGCACGACGTCAGCTTCTTCGGCGGAGCCGTCACGCAAGCCGTGGTCGACGTGCACTGCCGTGCCGCGCAGTTCGGCGCGTGCCGCCAACACGGTCAAGGCGAGGGAGTCGGCCCCGCCCGACACCGCAAGCGTGACCTCGCTGCCTGCGACCGGGAACCGGCAGCGAGCAAGCAGCGTCACTTCGGCCGGCTCACACGTGGGCGAGGTCAGGTGCGATGTCGGAAACGCGGCGGATCCACGTCGCCGGGTCGCGGATCTCCGACAAGGTCGGCAACATCTCGGGGGCTTCCCACACGCGCGCCAAAAGGGTCGGGCCGCCGACCGACTCGACGGCTTCGATGAAGCGCTCGCCGGCTTCGTACTGCTTCATCTTCGCGTCGAGGCCGACGAGTTGTTGCACGAACTTGGCGACGGCGGGCTGCCGCGCGTTACGCCGCTCGTGCAGCGTGGCCGAAAAGCGCGCCGCGCTGGGGATGCGAGCGCGTCCGGCGCGATCCATCGTCACGTCGCCGTGGCCCTCGAGGAGGCTCATCAAGCCCTGCGTCTTCTGGAGCGTCTCGAACTGCTCGGGACCAGCCAGCAACGCGACGAGTCCGCCCTCGTCGAGCGGGTTGCGGCCTTCGCGCATCGCCTCCACCGAACGGCGCAACGCGTCGAGGAACCGCTTCGGGTCGATGTCCGCGACGTTGACCGTCGCGTCGACGAGCCCGCGGAAGTAGTCGTGCATCCACGGCACGCCGGTGAACTGCACGCGGTGGGTGACTTCGTGCAGCGCCAGCCACAGCCGGAACTCGCGGGGCGGGAAACCGAATCGCTTCTCGAGCGCGAGCACGTTTGGGCCGACGTAGTAGACGACGTCGCCCGCGTCTTCCTCGTCGAACAAGAGCGCGTCGTACTGCCCGAGCACGCGTGTCGCCATCCAGCCGAGCATCGTGCCGACTTCGACTGCAGACAGTGCGGATGCCGGAACTGCGAGCGGGCCGCGCAGCCCGCTGGAGAGCCGGTCGGTCAGCGGCCGCAGGAGGCGGCGCATGGAACCGATGTTGGCGCGCACCCAATCGGCGCGGTCGACGACCTGTGCGCGCGCGGGACCGCGCAGCGAACGGAAACCGATCTCTTCGAAGACGAGCTCTTCGGCTTCGGCCGTCAGCTCTTCGAAGTCAGGCCCGAGCGAGCTGTAGTGGTACGACCGCGCGAGCGGCTCGGTCCCGGCGACGCGTACGGCAACGCGTTCGGCGAGGCCCCACGCGACCGCCTCGGGCACGGCTACCTACCTCGGATACTTCGGCCGGATCACCTTGCGGATATACCCACCAGCGAGGGCGATCGTCGCGCCGACCGCGGCGGCCATTAGCGGGAAGGCGACCCAGGCGTGCCACTGCTTCGCAGCGAGGAGGAACATGCTCAGGAAGTTACTTGCGTGCCGCCGTCGTCACGAAGCGCGGCGAGGATCTTTTCGGTCAAGCCGGCGGGCAGCGATTCTTGGCACTTCTTGCCGATCACTTGCTTCAGCTCCGCCTCGAAGTCGAACTTCTCGAAGCACGGCGCGCACTCCTCGAGGTGGTCTTTGATCTGGAGCTTCACGTCGGGCGTCACTTCACCGTCGAGGAACTCGTACAGCGTGTGCCGGGCGTCGTCACAGTTCGGGTGATCGTGAGTGTCCATCTGCCTATCTACCGGTGCGCTTCCTCGACGAGACCCCGTTCGAGTCCGAATTCGTATAACGCCTTCTGTAGCGCCCTTCTTCCCCGATGGAGCCTGCTCATCACGGTACCGATCGGCACGTCCATGATGTCGGCGATCTCCTTGTAGGAGAAGCCCTCGACGTCGGCGAGCAGAACGGGGATGCGGAAGTTCTCGGGGAGCGACTCGAGCGCCGCCTTCACCTCGTCGTCGGTGATGCGCTCGAGAACGGTGTCTTCGGTCGTTCGGTTCGCCGTGGCGGCCTCGAGCCCCCCAACGCGGTTGAAAAGGAAGAAGTCCTCACCTTCGTCGAGGTCGACGGACTCCGGCCGGCGCTGCTTGGCGCGGTACGTGTTGATGAACGTGTTCGTCAGGATCCGGAACAGCCATGCCTTGAGGTTCGTGCCTTCCTGGAAGTTGCCGTAGCCGCGATATGCCCGCAAATAGGCCTCTTGCACCAAATCTTCCGCATCGGCCGAATTGCGCGTCATGCGCACGGCCGCCCCATATAGGGCGGACATGAAGGGAGTGGCCGCTTCGGCGAAATTGGCAGGATCAGCGATGCTCCGACACTAACTCCCCCATATGTGGGTGCCGATAAGTCTGGTGTGTTGTCACACTCTTGGGACTGGCGTGGGCGGACGCCGTACCCGGAAGGGCGTTTTGTCGCGTGACCGTTAGCTCTGAAGCTCTTGTCGCGCACGTCTACCGGCGCATGGGGTTTGGTCCCGCGCCGGGCGACGTGCAAGCGGGCGTAGCCGCAGGTGGTGCGAGCGCGGTCGTGGATCAATTGCTCGCTGCTCCGACGACCACCGTGGACGACTGGCAGTGGCCGGCGGACCAGGGTGTGTGGCAGGACGCCATCGCGTGGATGAACCGGCTGTTCGCGAACTGGGCGCACAGCCCCGGCCAGATGCAAGAGCGCGTGTCGTGGATGCTGGCGGGTCTGCTCGTCGTAGGCGACAACGACACCGTTCAGTACCCCGACTACAAGGACCACCACATGCGGTTGCGCAACTGGCGCACCGCCGGCTCGTACCAAGCGCTGCTCGCGGACGTCGCGGCGTCAGGCCCGATGCAGAAGTACCTCACGGGCATCTTCAGCGTCCCGCCGCACGCGAACGAGAACCTCGCCCGCGAAATCATGGAGCTGTTCAGCCTCGGCGTGACGCATCCGAAGACGGGCGCCGACAACTACACCGAAGCCGACATCAAAGAGATCGCCCGCGCGCTGACGGGATACCGCATGGACTGGAACACGCTCGCGGTGTCGTTCGACCCGGCGTACTGGGACAGCGGCAACAAGACGTTCTTGGGCGCTTCACGCGGTGCCGCCAAGCTCGGCGACGTCGTCAACGCGATCGCGTCGCAGGACAGCTTCAAGTACTTCGTGCCCAAGCGCATCTACCGCGAGTTCATGGGGTTCGATCCGTCGAGCGCCGCGATGGACGAGATGGCCGCAGTGTGGGGCAGCAACGGCGACATGGCTGCGCTCGTGTCGCACATCGTGCACCGGCCCGAGTTCCTCGCAGAGTCGACCGTCAACAACCGAGTGAAGAGCCCGGTCGAATTGTTCGTGAGTCAGATGCGCGTCCTCGGCGTGCAGAACATCGACGACTGGTCGATCTTCTGGGTGACGCAGGTCATGCGCCAGAACCCCGTGCTGCCGCCGGACGTGTCGGGTTGGGGCGACCTGTGGTTGCACCCGACGCAGATCGTCATGTGGGCACGGATGAACTACTGGTACACGTGGCACGACCAGGGTCCCGACAAGGACGGCACGGCCGACGCGACGCCGCCGGAGAAGCAGAACCCGACCGTGCGCAAGCTGTACGCGGAAGCGACGCGCGCAACCGCAGCCGACATGGCACTTCAGCTGGCCGGCCTCCACGACGTGTCGCCGCAGACGCGTGGCGCGATCGACGCCTACGCCAAGGCCTACGACTACGGCGCGGCCGAACCGTGGTCGTACGCGCGGGCGTGCGGCGTGATGCAGATGGTGTTCGACAGCCCCGAGTTTCAGGTCGGTTAGGAGAACCGCGATGAGTTTCAATCCTTCCCGTCGCCGGTTCCTGGTGCAGCTCGGTGTCGCCGGTGCGGCCGGAGCGACCGCGCCCATGTGGCTCGAGTTGGTGCAGCGCGGCGGCTTGTCGTCCGCGTGGGGTCTCGGCGAAGGCGACACGCTTCCGCTCGGTACGCCCATCGTCGTGCACGTGTCGCTGAACGGCGGCAACGACTACCTCAACACGCTGGTTCCTTTTGACGACGGCTGGTACCGCGACACGAACTACGGCCACGGCGCGATCGCGCTGACGACGGCGGAGACGCTCGCGTTGAACGGCTCGACGTACCGCCTCCACAACAAGCTGCCGTTCCTGGCCGACCGCTGGAACAACGTCGGCGACGTCGGCTTCGCGCTCGGCGGCGGCAACACCGACCAGAACTTCAGTCACTTCGACTCGATCAAGTACTGGGACACGGCGCGCACCGACGTGCTCGGCAAGACCGGCTGGCTCGGGCGCTACGCGGACGCGGTTCGCCCGCAGAACGCGCTCGCCAGCGTTGCGATCTCCGACGTGATGCCCGAAGCCGTCGGCGCGACCGCGCCGATGTTCGTCCTTAACGAGTGCGCGTCGTTCACGTACGAGAGCGGCTGGCTGAGCAAGAACGTCTTCCTCAACGGCGCCAAGCAGATGGCGACGATTCAAGGCACCAGCAAGGTCGCCGACGTCGCCCGCATGATGGGCACGACCTTCGACGTGAGTGGCCGCGTCAGCGGCGCCGACGACCCGACGCTTACCGGCGACGGCACCGGCTACGGCACCCTGTCGCCCATCACGAAGTCGATGATCCAAACGGCGCTGCTCATCAAGGCGGGAATCCCGGCGCAGAGCTACGCGATGAGCGACGGCGGCTACGACAGTCACACGAATCAGAAGCAACTGCAGATCGACAAGTTCACGTCGTTGAACGACGCGCTCACGCACTTCTTCAACATCCTCGCCGGCCACCCGCGCGCCAGCGACGTGTTCGTGATGATCTCCTCCGAGTTCGGTCGCCAGGGAACGGCGAACAAGGACAACGGCACGGACCACGGCCAGGCCGGCATGGCGATGTTCATCGGCGGCGGCGTCTACAAGGGTGTGTACGGCCAGGCGCCGACGCTCGACCCGGGTGGCCCGACTCGGCCGAACCGCATCAGCGACGCGCTGAAGCCGACGCTCGACTTCCGCAGCATCCACGCGACCGTCCTGAACCGTCTGGCGAAGGGCGACACGAACGTCACGGACGCGGTGCTCGGCGCGCACTACGAAGACCTCGGTGTCTTCACGCCGCCGCCCCCGCCGACGACGACCACGTCGACGACCCTCGCTCCCACGACGACGACGGTGAAGCCGACGACCACCACGACCGCCAAGCCGACGACCACGACGACTGCGGCGAACAAGCCTCCCGTCGCGGCATTCACGACGACCACGGCTGCGACTCGCATGCTGTACGTCGACGGGTCGGCGTCGCGGGACCCCGATGGTTCGATCGCGTCGTACCGGTGGGCGTGGGGTGACGGCACGTCGGCGACGGGCCGCACCGCGTCGCACAAGTACTCGATGAAGGGCACCTACACGGTGAAGCTCACCGTCAAGGACAACAAGGGAGCGACCGCGCTGCTCTCGAAGAAGGTCACGATCGCCTAGGCGCGCTCCTCGAGCACGAAACTGGTCTGCGTCGAGCGGACCGCCGGCATCGACTGCAGGCGCTCGAGCACGACGTCGCGCAACGTGTCCATGTCGGGCGCGCGCACGAGGATGACCACGTCGAAGGTCCCCGTTGTCAGGGCGACGTACTCGACTCCCGGAAGCGCCATGACCTCGTTCTCGACGGCGCGCCACGCGTGCTGATCGATGTCCACGAGGATGAGCGCAGTGATGTTGTCGCCGAGGGCGCGGTGGTCTACGTCGACGGTGAATCGGCGAATGACGCGGTCAGCCGTGAGGCGAGCCAGCCGTTGGTAGGCGTTGGCGCGCGACACGTTGGCGCGCGTCGCTAACTCGCTGACCGAAATCCGGCCGTCGGCGCGCAGAACGTCCACGATCCGGCGGTCCACCGCGTCGACAGCTCGCGATTTGTCTCGGATCACGCGGTGAGCCTAGATGAATCGCTCGGTTTTGGGCATACTCCTGAGACGATGCCCACGCAATTGGTCGACAAGGGAGTCAATACTCTCGCCTACGGCGGGCAGTTGTCGTCGGACCACCCAGGGTTCACCGACGCCGCGTACCGGCAACGGCGCGCGTCGCTGTCGGAGCTGGCCCGGGATTACCGGCGCGGCCAGCCCGTCCCCGAAGCGCCGTACGCCGCCGAGGACCACGAGCTGTGGCAGCTGTGCTCGCGCGAGCTGCGGGAGCGCCATGAACGCTTGGCGTCAGAGGAGTACTTGCGCGGCGTGCAGGCGCTGCAGCTACCGACCGATCACGTCCCGCAGTTGACCGAGGTATCCGAGTTGCTGGCGCCCGTCACCGGGTTCAAGTACGAGCCGGTGCCCGGGCTCGTGTCGCCCTGGAACTTCTACGGCGCGCTGGGCGACGGCTGGTTCATGTCGACGCAGTACATCCGCCATCACTCGCTGCCCTATTACACCCCCGAGCCCGACGTCATCCACGAGGTCATCGGCCACGCCAACCAATTGGCGTCGCCGCGCTTCGCGGGGCTCTATCGCAAGGTCGGCGAGGCCATCAAGCGCGTCCGCAGCGATCAGGCCATGGAGTTCTTGTCGCGCGTGTTCTGGTTCACGATGGAGTTCGGCGTCGTGCGCGAGGGCAAGGACATCAAGGCCTACGGCGCCGGGATCCTGTCGAGCTTCGGCGAGCTCGACGCGTTCCGCGACGCCGACGTCAAGCCGTTTGACATCGCGACGATGGGCGCGCAGGACTACGACATCACGCGCTACCAACCGGTGTTGTTCGCCGCAGACTCGATCGACGAATTGGAGACAGAGATGAGCGAGTTCCTCGATCACTACGACGACGAGATGTACACGCGTCTCGCGAGGTCGGCATGACCTCGCCCGCGACCGTCGACGCGACGCCCGCTTCGCACCTGCGCGGGTGGGACTGCGTCGAGTTCTGGGTCGGTAACGCCCGCGCCATGAGCGGCTTCTTGATGAGCGCGTTCGGCTTCCGTTGCACTTCGTACGCGGGGCCGGAGACGGGCGTAGCCGACAAAGCGAGCTACGTGCTGGAGCAAGGCGACGTTCGCTTTGTCGTGTCGGGCGCGCTCGACGCCGAATCACCGATCGCGCAGCACGTGCGCGCGCACGGCGACGGCGTCCACGACCTGGCGTGGTTGGTCGACGACGTGCACGCGGCGTTCGACGCCGCGGTGGCGCGTGGCGCGCGCGTCGTGCGCGAACCGTGGGAGGAATCGGACGCGACCCACGGCACGCTGCGGCTCGCGCAGATCGGCACCTACGGCGAGACCGTGCACACGTTCGTCGACCGCGCGCGTTACGCCGCCGGCCATCTCGAGCCGGGCTACAGCGACGAGAACCTGCCGCCCGCGCCGTCGTCGCTGCCCGACGTCGGCATCGAGGCGATCGACCACATCGTCGGCAACGTCGAGAAGGGGCGGCTCGACGAATGGGTGTTCTTCTACGCCGACGTGATGGGCTTCTCCCCGCTCGTGCACTTCTCCGACGACCAGATCTCGACCGAGTATTCGGCATTGATGTCGACGGTGGTGTGGGACGGCACGAAGATCGTGATGCCGCTCAACGAGCCCGCCGACGGGCTGAAGAAGAGCCAGATCCAGGAGTACATCGAGACCTACGACGGGCCCGGCGTGCAGCACATCGCGCTGCGCACCAACGACATCGTGGCGACCGTCGCGGCGCTGCGCGCGCGGGGCGTGCGCTTCATGACGGTGCCCGACACGTACTACGACGAAGCCAAGCAGCGACTCGCCGGCGTCGACCTGCCGTGGGACGCGCTGCAACGGTTGAACATCCTCGCCGACCGCGACCAGGACGGGTACCTGTTGCAGATCTTCACCGAGACCGTGACCGATCGCCCGACGGTGTTCTTCGAGATCATCGAACGGCGCGGCGCGCGTGGCTTCGGCGAAGGCAACTTCAAGGCGCTGTTCGAGGCGATCGAACGCGATCAGGCGCGCCGCGGACATCTGTGAGTTGGATCGAGCGCCTCGACGCCGTCGCGGCGCGGCTGCACTCGCTCGCGCAGCGTGATCTCCATGGTCTCACTTCGCCGGACGAAAAGACCGGTGAACAGTGGGAGGCCGGTCAGGTGTGGGCCCACCTCGCCGAGTTCGGCGACTACTGGTTGGGCGAGCTGGAAAAGGTGCTCGCCGGCGCGACCGAGTTCGGCCGCGTGAAGACCGACCCCGAACGCATCGCCGCCATCGAACGCGACCGCAACCAGCCGCTCCCCGCACTCGTCGAGCGCGTTGACGGCGCAATCGCACGCTTGCGCGCGCGCCTCGTCGCCATGACCGACGACGACTGGAAGAAGTCGAGCCACCACTCGACGCTCGGCGACCTGTCGATCGACGACCAGATGCAGCACTTCCACGTCGGTCATTACGAGGAGCACGCCGACCAGTTGGAGTCGCTCACGTGAGGTACGGGGTCGCCGACGGCCGCGTCGTCGCCGACGTGGGCGGGCGCGTCGTCGCCGTCGGCGACGTGATCAGTGATCCCGTCTTCGAGCAGCCCTCCCTCAACGCCTTCATGGCGCAAGGCCCCGACGCGTGGCGCGACACCAAAACCACCGTTCTGGGCGCGCAGGATCCCGAAAAACGGGATTCTGCGCGCCCAGAACGGATGGGGGAGATGGGGATGCCGTTCGAGGTGGCGGACTACGTCGACTTCTACTCGTCGATTCATCACGCGACGAACCTCGGGCGGCTGTTCCGGCCCGACAGCGAACCGCTGATGCCGAACTGGCGCCACCTGCCCGTCGGCTACCACGGGCGCGCCGGCACCGTCGTCGTGAGCGGCACACCCGTCGTGCGCCCGAGCGGTCTCGTGCAGACGGAGGGTGGCGTCGTGCGCCAACCGTGCGCGCGTCTCGACATCGAGCTCGAAGTCGGCTTCGTGGTCGGCGTCGGCAGCGAACGCAATGCGCCGATCGCCGTCGACGATGCCGACAAGCACGTGTTCGGCGTCGTGCTCGTCAACGACTGGAGCGCTCGCGACATCCAGGCGTTCGAGTACCAACCGCTGGGCCCGAACCTCGGCAAGTCGTTCCTGACGTCGATCTCGCCGTGGGTCGTGCCGCTCGACGAGCTGCGGCCGTTCTTTCGCGCCGCGCCCCAACAAACACCGCCTCCCGACGCCGGGTTGCGCGGCACGCGCGACTGGGCGATCGACATGCACCTCGAGATCGAACGCAACGGCACGGTCATCAGCGAGACGAACTTCGTCGATCTCTACTGGACCTTCGCGCAGCAGTTGGCGCACATGACGAGCAACGGCGCCAACGTGCGCACGGGCGACCTGTTCGCGTCGGGCACCGTGTCGGGACCGGAGCCCGGCAGCTACGGATCGCTGATCGAACTCGGTGCCGGGTTTCTCGACGACGGGGACACGATCGTGCTGCGCGGTTGGTGCGGCGACGGCGACGACCGCATCGATCTCGGCGACGTCGTCGGTACGGTTAAACCCTGATGTTCTACCGACGCGTTGGCCACGTCCCGCCGAAGCGCCACACCGTGCATCGCGACGCCGACGGCACGCGGCTGCTCGAAGAACTCGTCGGGCAAGAAGGCTTCTCCGACGTGTCGTCGTTGCTGTACCACCGACGTTCGCCGAGCGCGCTGGTGTCGATCGACGACGCCGACGACGACCGTGCGCAGCTGTGCGCCCTGCAGCCCGTCGCTCCGGTGCATATGCGCACCGCGAACGTGCGAACCGGACGCGACCCCGTCCTCGGCCGGCGGTTGTTGATGGGCAACGACGACGTGCGTGTGTGCGTCGCGTGGGCCGACGGCTCGAGCCCTTTGTACCGCGACGCCA
>JBEEFR010000131.1:0-18318 GCA_041166285.1 Actinomycetota bacterium
AGGGCAAGCGCCCGCAGACCCGCGGCGTCGCCATGAACCCGGTCGACCACCCGCACGGCGGTGGCGAAGGCAAGACCTCCGGTGGTCGTCACCCGACCTCACCGTGGGGCAAGCCCGAGGGGCGCACCCGCGCCCGTCGCAAGGATTCCGATTCGATGATCATCCGGCGCCGTCGTGGGCGCGGGGCCCGGAGGTAGGTCGGCATGCCACGCAGTCTGAAGAAGGGTCCGTTCGTCGACGGCCATCTGCTCAAGAAGGTCGACGCGCTGAACGCCGCCAACGACAAGAAGGTCATCAAGACCTGGAGCCGTCGCTCCACGATCATCCCCGACATGGTCGGCCACACGATCGCCGTTCACGACGGGCGCAAGCACGTGCCGGTGTACCTCACGGAGTCGATGGTCGGTCACAAGCTCGGCGAGTTCGCCCCGACCCGTACGTTCCGCTACCACGCGGGCCAAGAGCGTCAGGGCCGCCGCTAATGGCGTTCGGTACCAAGACGAACGAGCGCGAAGGCGTGCGCGCCGTGTTGCGCAACGCGCCGGGCAGCGCGTCGAAGGTGCGTGTGGTCCTCGACCTCATTCGCGGCCTCGACGTGCAGTCGGCGCGTGACGTGCTCGAGTTCTGCGAGCGTGACGCGGCCACGACCGTGGGCAAGCTGCTCGACAGCGCCATCGCCAACGCCGCGAACAATCACGAGCAGAACCCCGAAGAGCTGTTCGTGTCGGCGTGCTTCGCCGACGAAGGCCGCACCGCCAAGCGCTTCAAGCCGCGTGCGCGCGGTCGCGCCGGCAAGATCTTCAAGCGGTCGAGCCACATCACGATCATCGTGAGCCGCTTGCCCGAGGATCGCCTCGCGCGTCTCAAGGCCAAGGCCGAGTCGGCACAGGCCGAGCGCCGCACCCGCCGCTCGGGCGCCAACCAAGAGCGCGGCCGCAGGGCCCGAGTCGCGGCCTCCCAAGCCGCGCAAGCCGGAACGGCGCACGATCACGACCACGACGATCACGACCACGTGCACGAAGCACCGATCGAGGACGTCGTCGAGCAAGAGACCGCCATCGACGCCGCCGAAGACGTGCACGTCGAAGAAACCGTCGCCGAAGAGGCTGCCGTCGAGGCCGCCGCCGGAGAGGAACCAGAGCCTGTGGCTGAATCCGAAACAGAGGGTGGTGAATAGCCGTGGGGCAGAAGGTCAATCCTTACGGCTTCCGCCTTGGCGTTACGACCGATTGGAAGAGCCGCTGGTTCGCCGATCGTGAGTACAAGGACTACGTCATCGAGGACTGGAAGATCCGCGACTACCTGACGAAGCAGCTCGAGCGCGCCGCGGTCAGCCGCATCGAAGTCGAGCGCACGCGTGATCGTCTGCGCGTCGACCTGCACACGGCGCGTCCGGGCATCGTCATCGGTCGCCGGGGTGCCGAGGCGGATCGCCTCCGCGAAGCGCTGATCAAGATCACCTCGAATCCGAAGGTGCAGCTCAACATCCGCGAGATCCCGCAGCCCGAGCTCGACGCTGCGCTCATCGCGCAGGGCATCGCGGACCAGCTCGCGGGGCGCGTCTCGTTCCGCCGTGCGATGAAGCGAGCGATGCAGACCGTCCAGAAGGCCGGCGCACAGGGCATCCGTGTGCGTTGCGGCGGTCGCCTCGGCGGCGCCGAAATGTCGCGATCGCTGACCTATCGCGACGGACGCGTCCCGCTGCACACGTTGCGCGCCGACATCGACTACGGCTTCCGCGAGGCCAAGACCACCTACGGCCGCATCGGCGTGAAGGTGTGGATCTACAAGGGCGACATCCTCCCGTACAAGCTGTCGGCCGACGACAAGATCAGCCGCGAGGCCGCGATGGCCGTTGGCGAAACCGCCGGCGAGCCCCGTCCGAAGCGCGTCGTCAGCGCCGGTGGTGGCAAGCGCGGTCCGCAGCTCGGCGAGCTCGGCGAGACCCCCGAGATGGTCGAAGAAGCTCCGATCATCAAGGAAGCCGATCCCGATCTCGAGCGCATCTTGGCCGAAGAGGAAGACATCGACCGTCGCCTCAAGGATCACCACGACACTCCGCACTTCCATAAGGACGTGGACTAGCAATGTTGATGCCCCGCAAGGTCAAGCACCGCAAGCAGCAGCGCGGCCGCATGTCCGGTCAGGCGAAGGGCGGCACGCACGTGTCGTTCGGTGACTTCGGGATCCAAGCCCTCGAAGCGGGCTGGATCACAGCGCGCCAGATCGAGGCTGCTCGTATCGCGATGACCCGCCACGTCAAGCGCGGCGGCAAGGTCTGGATCCGCGTGTTCCCGGACAAGCCCGTCACGCAGAAGCCGGCCGAAACCCGCATGGGTTCGGGCAAAGGCAACCCCGAGTTCTGGGTCGCCGTGGTCAAGCCCGGCCGCATTCTCTTCGAACTCGGCGGCGTCAACGAGGCGCTGTCGCGTTCGGCTCTCGAGCGCGCCATCCAGAAGCTGCCGATCAAGGCGAAGGTCGTGTCGCGCAAAGCCCAGACCGAGCAGGTGGAGATCTGATGGCGAACGCACACAACATCGAACTGCGTGGGCTCGGCGACGCCGAATTGGCGGGCCGCCTCGTAGAAGCGAAGGACAACCTGTTCAAGCTCCGGTTCCAGATGGCAACCGGCCAGCAGGACAACAACGCCGCAATCAGCCAGGCGCGCCGCGAAGTGGCACGCCTCAACACGCTGATCCGCGAGCGCGAGATCGCCCTGCACGAAGCAACGGAAGCGAACGCGTAATGGCTGAAGAAGAAACTGAAAAGCGCGGCAACCCGCGCAAGACCCGCGAAGGCGTCGTCACGTCGAACGCGATGAACAAGACCGTTGTCGTGTCGGTGACCGAGCGCGTGCGTCACGCGAAGTACTCGAAGACCGTGCAGCGCACCAAGAAGCTTTACGCGCACGACGAGACCAACGACCTCAAGATGGGTGACAAGGTCCGCGTCCAGGAGACGCGCCCGCTCAGCAAGCTCAAGCGCTGGCGCGTCGTCGAGGTTGTGGAGCGCGCTCGATGATTCAACAGGAATCGCGTCTGCGCGTGGCTGACAACAGCGGCGCCAAGGAAGTGCTGTGCATCAAGGTGCTCGGCGGCTCCCGTCGTCGGTACGCCGGCATCGGTGACGTGTTCGTCGCGACCGTGAAGGACGCCATCCCCGGCGCGGCGGTCAAGCGCGGGGACGTCGTGAAGTGCGTCGTCGTGCGCACCAAGAAGGAGCGTCGTCGTCCGGATGGTTCCTACATTCGCTTCGACGAGAACGCCGCCGTGCTGATCAACGATCAGCAGCAGCCGCGCGGCACGCGCATCTTCGGCCCGGTCGGGCGCGAGCTGCGCGACAAGAAGTTCATGCGCATCGTCTCTCTCGCACCCGAGGTGCTGTAGATGAAACTCAAGAAGGGCGACCGCGTCATCGTGCTGTCGGGCAAGGACCGCGGCAAGGACGGCGTGATCATGAAGGTGCTTCCGGGCGCCGACAAGGTCATCGTCGAGGGACGCAACGTCGCCAAGAAGCATCAGAAGGCCACCCGCGCCACCATGCAGGGCGGCATCATCGACAAGGACATGCCGCTGCCGGCGTCCGCTGTCGCGATCATCAGCCCGGCCGACGGCAAGCCGACGCGTGTTGCGTACCGCTTCGACGACCAGGGCAACAAGGTGCGCATCTGCGCCCGCACAAAGGTCGACCTATGACCATCACTGACACCTCACCGCGGCTCAAGGTCAAGTACGAGAACGAGATCCGCGCGCAGCTCAAAGAGACGCTCGGCCTCGGCAACATCATGGAGGTCCCGCGCTTCACCAAGATCGTCATCAACATGGGCGTCGGCAGGGCGACCCAGCAGGCGAGCTTGCTCGAGTCCGCCGTGCGCGACCTCACGATCATCAGCGGTCAGAAGCCGAAGGTGACCGTGGCGACGAAGTCGATCGCCAGCTTCAAGCTGCGTGAAGGACAGTCCATCGGCTGCATGGTCACGCTGCGCGGCGACAAGATGTGGGAGTTCTTCGACCGTCTCGTGTCGATCGCCATCCCGCGTATCCGAGACTTCCGCGGCCTGCCGCCGAAGGGCTTCGACGGCCGGGGCAACTACACGTTCGGTGTCACCGAACAGCTGATCTTCCCGGAGATCGAATACGACAAGGTCGACAACCCGCGCGGGATGGACATCACCATCGTCAACACCGCACGCACCAACGCGGAAGGCCGGGCACTGCTCGACGCCTTCGGCTTCCCGTTCCGCCGCACCGAGGGGCAGTAAGAGGCAATGGCCAAGAAGGGTCTCGTCAACAAGCAACAGCAGACGCCGAAGTTCAAGGTGCGCGGTTACACGCGCTGCCAGCGCTGCGGGCGCCCGAAGGCGGTCTTCCGCAAGTTCGGCCTGTGCCGCATCTGCCTGCGCGAGCTCGCGCACGCCGGCGAACTGCCGGGCGTCACCAAGGCCAGCTGGTAGGGGAGAGGAGAACGTATGCCTGTTTCTGATCCCATCGCCGACATGCTCACGCGTCTGCGCAACGCCAATACGGCGATGCACGACAAAGTGTTGATGCCGTCGTCCAAGCTCAAGGAAGCTCTCGCCAAGATCCTGGTCCAGGAGGGTTACATCGCCGGCTTCAGCGTCAGCGACAACACCGCCGGGCCTGGCAAGACGCTCGAAATCGAGCTCAAGTACTCCGCCGAGCGCGCCCGCACCATCAGCGGCATCAAGCGCGTGTCGAAGCCCGGTCTGCGCGTCTACAGCGCCGCCGACCGCCTTCCGCGCGTGCTTGGCGGCCTCGGCGTCGCCGTCCTATCCACCTCGCAGGGACTCATGACCGACAAGGAGGCGCGCAAGCGTCATGTCGGCGGCGAAGTCCTCTGCTTCGTCTGGTAACCGCCATGTCTCGAATCGGTAAAGCCCCCATCACCGTTCCCTCGGGCGTCGAGGTGTCGATCGTCGATCGCCACATCACGGTCAAGGGTGCACAAGGCACGCTCGAGCGCGACATCCCTGGCGAAATCCAGGTCGCGCAGGAGGACGGGTCGCTGCTCGTCACGCGTCCGAACGACGAGCGGCAGAACCGCGCGCTGCACGGCCTGACGCGCTCGCTCGTCAACAACATGGTCGTCGGCGTGAGCGCCGGGTTCAGCAAGGAACTCGACATCGTCGGCGTCGGCTACCGCGCCACCGCGCAAGGCCCGAACAAGATCGAGTTGGCGCTCGGTTTCTCGCATCCTGTGCACGTCGATGCCCCGGCCGGCATCACCTTCGAGGTGCCGGCGCCCACGAAGATCGTGGTGAAGGGCATCGACAAGGAACTCGTCGGCCAGGTCGCCGCCAACATCCGCAAAATCCGTAAGCCCGAGCCCTACAAGGGCAAGGGCGTCCGCTACGCCAACGAAGTTGTCCGCCGCAAGGCCGGCAAGGCCGCGAAGTAGGTATCCCGTGTCTACGTCTCACAAGCTCCAATCCCGTCGCCGCCGCCACAACCGCGTGCGCAAGCGCGTCACCGGCACGGCGGCGCGTCCGCGCCTCGCCGTGTTCCGCTCGGCGAAGCACATCAGCGCGCAGGTGATCGACGACGTCTCGGGCAAGACCCTGTGTGCGGCTTCGACCACCGAGAAGTCGCTGCGCTCGAACAGCGGCGGCAACAAAGCAGCCGCCGAAGCGGTCGGCAAGCTCATCGGCGAGCGCGCCAAGGCCGCCGGTGTCAGCGCGGTCGTGTTCGACCGTGGCGGCTTCCTCTATCACGGGCGCGTCGCTGCGCTCGCCGACGCGGCCCGGTCCGCAGGTCTGGAGTTCTAGGTAATGGCTGAGTCCCAGTACGAAGAGCGTTCGATCGGTCGCCCGCGTCGCGTGTCGAAGGTGGTCAAGGGCGGTCGCCGTTTCTCGTTCGGCGCGCTCATGGTCGTCGGCGACGGCAACGGCAAGGTCGGCCTCGGCTACGGCAAGGCCGAGGAAGTCGGCCTCGCCATGCAGAAGGCGGTCGAGGAAGCGAAGCGGAACATGTTCAACGTGCCGCTCGCCGGCTCCACGATCATCCACACGATCATCGGCGAGGCCGGTGCTGGCCGCGTGCTGCTCAAGCCCGCGGCCCCCGGTACCGGCGTGATCGCCGGCGGCGCCGCCCGCGCCATCCTCGAAGTCGCGGGCATCCACGACGTGCTGGCGAAGTCGCTCGGCTCGACGAACGCGCTCAACGTCGCGCACGCCACGATCGCCGGTCTCAAGGGCCAGAACTCGCCCGACGTTGTCGCCGCCAAGCGCGGCAAGGCCCCCGACGAAGTGACGCCGGCCGGCATCTACCGCGCGTACCGCGAAACCCAGCAGTCCAAAGCGAAGGTTGGTGAGGGCTGATGGCCAATCTCGTCATCACGCAGGTCAAGTCGTCGATCGGGACCAAGCCGAAGCACCGCGGCACGCTGCGGGCGCTCGGCCTCGGCCGCATTGGCAAATCGAACACACTCGCCGACGGACCCGTTGTCCGCGGCATGATCGCTCGGGTCCCCCACCTGATCACCGTTGTTGAGGAACAGTCATGAAGATTCACGATCTGAAGCCCGCACCGGGGTCGAACCGCGCCAAGCGGCGCGTCGGCCGCGGTATCGCGGGCAAGGGCGGCAAGACCGCCGGCCGCGGTACCAAGGGTCAGAAGGCACGCAACACCGTTCACTTGGGGTTCGAGGGTGGCCAGCTGCCGCTGGCGCAGCGCTTGCCGAAGTTGCGCGGCTTCAACAACCCGTTCCGCGTCGAATACAACGTCGTCAACCTCGACACGCTGGCGCAGATGGACACGTCCGACGTCAGCCCTGAGTCGCTCCGCGAGCGGGGCCTCGTGCACAAGCACGGCCTCGTGAAGGTGCTCGGCCGCGGCGATCTCGGCGGCAAGGCGGTTCAGGTCAAGGCGCACGCCTTTTCGAAGACGGCTGAAGCCGCGATCACCGCCGCCGGCGGTAGCGTCGAGCGTCTCCCGATGCCGTTCGGCAACGGGCGCCCGCCGGTGCAGGGCAACCAGTTCGCCAACCGCTAACCCACAAGGATCCAGGACCGCCACGTGAAGTTCCTCAACATGTTCCGGGTCGCCGACCTCCGGAACAAGATCATCTTCACGCTGTTCATCATCATCCTGTACCGCATCGGGTCACACGTCCCGGTGCCCGGGATCGACTTCCAGCAGGTGCAGCGGCTCAAGGAGTCCGCTGACAAGTCGGGCGTGCTCGGCTTCCTCAACCTGTTCTCCGGTGGCGCGCTGACGCGCTTCGCGGTGTTCGGGCTCGGGATCATGCCGTACATCACCAGCTCGATCATCATCAACCTCCTCGAGGTCGTGATCCCGAAGCTGGCGGAGTGGCGCGATCAAGGCGCAGTCGGTCAGCGCAAGATCACCCAGACGACGCGCTATCTCACCGTCGCCCTGGCGATCATGCAGTCGACCGGTCTGGCGTTCGTGTTCCACAACGGCGGTCGTGGCTTCCTGTCGCAGAACACGTCGAACCTCGACCTGATCCCCAACTTCAACCCGTGGTTGGTGTTGCTGATCGTCATCACGATGACGGCCGGCACCGCGACGGTCATGTGGCTCGGTGAGTTGATCAGCCAACGCGGCATCGGCCAGGGAATGTCGATCCTGATCTTCGCCAACGTCGTTTCGGGCCTGCCCGCGGGCGGCGCGGCGATCCGAGCGGAAGGCGGCAACGTCAAGTTCGCAGTCGTCATCGCCCTAACGCTGTTCCTGCTCGTCGCCATCGTCACGGTCGAACAGGGCCAGCGCCGCATCCCCGTGCAGTTCGCCAAGCGCATCGTCGGGCGGCGCATGTACGGCGGCCAGTCGACCTACATCCCGCTGAAGGTGAACCAGGGCGGCGTCATCCCGATCATCTTCGCCAGCTCGGTCCTGTACTTCCCGGTGCTGCTGTCGAACGTGGTGCCGTGGGTGAGCGTCCGCCAGCTCATCAACGACCACCTCGCCACGCCGACCGATCCTTGGTACGTCGCGGCGTACGGCCTGATGATCATCGGGTTCGCGTACTTCTACACGTCGATCGCCTTCAACCCCGAGCAGCAGGCCGACATCATTCGCAAGCAGGGCGGCTACATTCCCGGCATCCGTCCGGGGCCGCCGACCGTTCGCCACCTGCAAGGCATCCTCACCCGAATCACGTTGCCGGGCGCGCTCTTCCTGGCGTTCATCGCGCTGCTGCCGTCGCTGTTCCTGTCCTTCTGGGGCCTGACCCAGTACCCCTTCGCCGGTACGACCCTGCTGATCGCGGTGGGCGTTGCGCTCGAGACGATGAAGCAGATCGACAGCCAGCTGACGATGCGCAACTACGAAGGCTTCCTGAAGTAGATCATCGGATGATCCCCGGCATTCGACTGGTGCTGCTGGGCAAACAAGGTGCGGGCAAAGGCACGCAGTGCGTTCGCTTGGCTCGTCACTACGTGGTGTCCCACGTGTCCACGGGCGACATCTTCCGCGCGGCTGTGCGCTCCGAGAGTGAGCTAGGCCGGAAGGTCAAGTCGTACCTCGACGACGGCGAGCTGGTGCCCGACGAGGTCACGCTGGCCATCGTGGGCGAGCGGCTGAATCATCCCGACACGCGGTCGCGCGGGTTCATTCTCGACGGCTTCCCGCGTTCGGTGAACCAGGCGAAGCTGCTCGACGAGCTGCTCGACCCGATCCCGCTCGACATGGTCATCGACCTCCACATCCCGACGGAGGAAGCGCTGCAGCGCCTCAACGGCCGTCGCGTGTGCTCGACGTGCGGCGCGATTTACCACGTCAGCAAGCCGCCGAAATACGACTGGACCTGCGACAACTGCGGCGGTGAAGTCGTCCAGCGCGACGACGACACCGACGACGCCATCCGGCGCCGGTTGGAGCTGTACGAAGCAGAAACCGCCCCCCTGATCGACTACTACTTCGAACGCGGCATGCTTGTGACCGTGGATGGTCTTGGATCGACAGACAGCGTCGCCGAGCGGTTGACCGAGTCGATCGACCGCCACCGCGAAAAGGGCATCCGACCGTGAGGCGCACCAAGGACGAGCTGGCCAAGATGCGCAAGGCCGGTCGTGTTGTCGCCGAGATGCACGAGAAGACGCGTGCCGCGATCCGGCCGGGTGTGACGACGATGGAGCTCGATCGGGTCGCTCGCGACGTGATCGAGAAGCGCGGCGCCCGGTCCAACTTCCTCAACTACCACGGCTTCCCCGCGGTGATCTGCACGTCGCCCAACGACATGATCGTGCACGGCATCCCGTCCGAGACGGTCGTGCTCCAAGACGGCGACATCATCTCGATCGACTGCGGCGCAATCATCGAGGGGTACCACGGCGACGCCGCCTACACCGCGCCCGTCGGCGACATCACCCCGGAGGCGCGCAAGCTCATCGAAGTCACCGAGGCGTCGCTCGCCGCGGGCATCGCGCAGATGCTCGACGGCAATCGCCTGACCGACATCAGCCACGCCGTCCAGACCGTCGCCGAAGCCGGCGGCTACTCCGTCGTGCGCGAGTACGTCGGCCACTCCATCGGCACCGCCATGCACGAAGAGCCCCAAGTGCCGAACTACGGCCCGCCGGGCAAGGGACCGAAGCTGCGTTCCGGCATGGTCTTCGCCATCGAACCGATGGTGAACATGGGCCGCCCCGAAACGTTTTTGCTCGAAGACGGGTGGTCGGTCGTCACCGCCGACGGATCGCTGTCGGTCCACGTCGAGCACACCATCGCCATCACCGACAACGGCCCGGAGATCTTCACCGTCCCGTAGTGGGCACTCCGACACGGCGGGCGGCGATGACACCCGCGGTGGCGCCGCCGAGCATGTTGGCGACGAGGTCGCGGCCGGTGTTCTGGTAGCCGCCGACCTGCGTCGCCGCCAGCAGATGCGTCGCCGCGAACTCCACGACTTCGTTGAAGGCGCCGATGCCCATCGCCGCCACCCACACGATGAACCACGACGCCGCCGGGCTCGTCGGTAAACCGAGCCACTCCCAAAACGCCAGGCCGGCCGAGCCGAACCCGACGAAGTGCACGACGTTGTCGAGGTGGATCCGCCCGGGCAACAGCGCGTTGTAGAGGATGCGGTGGTGACTGATCTCGACGATGCCGCCGGCGAGATGGCCGACGCCCCACAACGCGAGACCGACCAACGCCACGCGGCTCAACGGTCGGCGGCCGTCGGCGTAGCCAACGGCGACCGCCGCGCCACCGACGATGACCAGATACGGCACCGTCAATTTCGCGCCGTTCGCCGCACCGAGCGCGCCGAAACCGACCAGCGCGATCGCCAACACCACAGCGAGCGCCGGATGCCGGCGGATCATCGAGCGGCTACCGGTCGTCCTGTTTGAGCGCAGTGTCGACGCACAGCGCAGCCGCGAGCACCAGGCTGCGCAGCGGATCCTCGATCGGCTGCGTGATCTCCACGAAGTAGTTGTCGGCGGTCGTGAACGCTTCCTTCATCACGCCGGCCCACTTCTTCGTGACGCGAGCGACCTCGCGGCCGTTGTGGTCCTTGATGTTGAAGTTCCACGCTCGCCAGTTCTCGGCGTTGATCGAACCGACGGTTCGGCCACCGGCTTCGAGTCCGAAGTGGATCTTGCCGATCACGTTCTCTTGGTTGATGTTGCCGATGGCGTTGCCCTTGCCGTCGGACACCGCGATCTTCGACTTGATCAGCTTGGCGCCGCGCTCGAGGCGCAGCACGACGGTGCCGTCGGCCTCCGCGACTTCGAGCTTGATGCTCAGGAACTGGTCGACCCGCGTCAACGCGCGCAGCACCTTGCGGCCCTTGCCTTGCCCGACCTGCGTGACCGAACCGATCTTGTTGCCGTTCTGGTCACTGATGGCGTACTCGTTGGTGAGCTCGATGAGCTTCGCCTTCTGGTTCACCACGAGGACCGACTCGGTAAAGATGCTCATAATGAGGCGAGCATGGCACGGCGGGCACTGATCGAGCTGTTGAAGAAGCAGCGACCGGAGTTGGACGACGCGCGCGCGGCGATCGAGGCCGGCGAAGTGCACGTCGACGGAGTCATCGTCACGAACCCGAACTCGCTCGTGCGCAACGACGCGGCGATCGTCGTCAAACAGGCCAAGGAACTAAAGGGCGAGGCCAAGCTCGCGGGCGGGCTCGACGGATTTCGCGAGCCCGTCGCCATCGAGAACAAGACGTGTCTCGACGTCGGTGCGTCGACCGGCGGGTTCACGACCGAGTTACTTCGTCGCGGCGCGCGTTTCGTCTACGCGTGCGACGCCGGGCACGGCCAGCTCATGGGTTCGCTGCGACAGAACCCGCGGGTGAAGAACTTCGAGGCGACGAATGCGAGCGAGCTCGACCGCCAGCTGATCCCGCAGCCGCTCGACGTCGTGACCATCGACGTTTCGTATTCGCCGCTGCGCGCCATCGTGCCCGACATCACCAAGAACCTCGATTGGTCGTCCGGCGCAGTGATGGTCGCCCTCGTCAAGCCGATGTTCGAACTGCAGGCGGCGTCACTGCCGACCGAGCGCGCCGACCTCGAACGCGCCGTCAACGCCGGCGAAATGGCCGTCGACTCCGCCGGATGGCACGTCGCCGAAGCGATCGAGTCGCCCCTCCGCGGGAACAACGGAGCCGTCGAATTCTTCATCAGGGCGACCTTGTCGTAACGTTTCCCCTGGTAGACGGGTTTTTTGCCGATTTTCACGGGACCCGTTAAGATATTTCGCCGGTCCTGCGCGCCTTGGGGTGCATGCGGGGCCCGGCAATCGCAAGCAGTTCTAAGGAGTTTGACCTGTCGAAATCTAAGGAAGAGGGCATCACGCTCGAAGGAACCGTTGTCGAGCCACTACCGAACGCGGTGTTCAAGGTAGAGCTTGAAAACGGGCACCACGTGCTCGCTCACTCCTCCGGAAAGATGCGCATGCATCGCATCCGGATCCTTCCTGGAGATCGCGTCCAGGTCGAAATCACTCCCTATGACCTCACCCGAGGTCGCATCGTTTTCCGTTACCGGTAAGGAAACAATGAAGGTCCGTCCGAGCGTCAAACCAATGTGCGAGAAGTGCAAGGTCATCCGTCGTCACGGCAACGTGATGGTGATCTGCGACAACCCGCGCCACAAGCAAAGGCAGGGTTAGTCGATGGCACGTATCGCTGGCGTTGACATCCCGCGCGAGAAGCGCCTTGTCATCTCTCTCACCTATGTGTTCGGCGTTGGGCCGACAAAGGCGAAGGAGATCTGCGAGGCCACGCAGACCAATCCCGACACGCGCGTGCGCGACCTCACCGATGACGAAGTCGCCAAGCTGCGCAACTGGATCGACGAGAACCTCAAGGTCGAAGGTGACCTGCGTCGTGACATCCAGCAGGACATCAAGCGCAAGATGGAAATCGGTTGTTACCAAGGCCTGCGCCATCGCCGCGGCCTGCCGGTTCGCGGCCAGCGGACCCACACCAACGCCCGCACCCGTAAGGGCCCGAAGAAGACCGTCGCCGGTAAGAAGAAGGTTCGTAAGTAATGGCAAAGCCGAAGCCGGGCGGTCGTCGCCCGCGCAAGAAGGAACGCAAGAACGTCACGCACGGCGTGGTGCACATCAAGTCGTCGTTCAACAACACGATCGTTTCGATCTCGGACGCGCAGGGCAACGTCATCTCGTGGGCGTCGGCCGGCAACGTCGGCTTCAAGGGCTCTCGCAAGTCGACGCCGTTCGCCGCGCAGCTCGCTGCCGAGCAGTGCGCCCGGCGTGCGATGGAGCACGGCCTGCGCACCGTCGAAGTGATGGTCAAGGGCCCGGGCTCGGGTCGTGAGACGGCGATCCGTTCGCTGATGAACACCGGCCTCGAGGTCAACGGCATCAAGGACGTGACCCCGATTCCGCACAACGGTTGCCGTCCGAAGAAAAGGCGGCGCGTCTAATGGCTCGCTACACCGGCCCCGTCTGTCGCCTCTGCCGCCGCGAGAAGGTGAAGCTGTTCCTCAAGGGCAGCAAGTGCGACACCATGAAGTGCCCGATCGAGCGCCGTCCTTACCCTCCGGGTGAGCACGGGCGTGACCGCATGCGCCAGGGCAGCGAGTACCTCGGTCAGCTGCGCGAGAAGCAGAAGGCGCGTCGCATCTACGGCGTGCTCGAGAAGCAGTTCGTCAACCTCTACAAAGAGGCCAACCGCCAGGACGGCATCACCGGCGAGAACCTGCTGCGGATGCTCGAGCTTCGCCTCGACAACGTCACGTTCCGCGCCGGGTGGGCCGCGAGCCGCAACCAGTCGCGCCAGTTCGTGCGTCACGGCCACGTGCTCGTCAACGGCAAGCGCGTGACCATCCCGAGCTACCGCGTGCGCAAGGGCGACGTCATCTCCCTCAAGGAGAAGTCGCGCACGATGATCGTGATCCGTCACAACATGGACACGCTCGATCATCAGGTTCCCGGCTGGCTCGAAACCGGTGCCGAAGGCTTCGAGGTCACCGTGCGTGATCTTCCTCAGCGCGAGCACATCGACGTGCCCGTGCGAGAGCAGCTCATCGTCGAGCTCTACTCCAAGTAAACCGCCACAACCGTCCGAAGGACACCACACCCTCATGCTCATTATTCAGCGACCCACCGTCGAAGCCATCGGGGAGGAAGAGAACGACCGCCAGCGCTTCGCTATCGGCCCGCTCGACCCCGGCTTCGGACACACCCTCGGTAACTCGCTTCGCCGCACGCTGCTGTCGTCCATTCCGGGCGCGGCGGTCACGCAGGTGCGTTTCGACGACGCCCTCCACGAGTTCACGACGCTGACCGGCGTGAAGGAAGACGTCACCGACATCATCCTCAACCTCAAGGACCTCGTCCTGCGCATGGAGCTCGACGAGCCGGTCACGCTGCGCCTCGACGTGCGCGGTCCCGCCGAAGTCAGCGCTGCGGACCTGTCGCAGGTGACGGGCGTCGAGATCCTCAATCCCGATCTCCACATCGCGTCGGTCAACTCGAAGGGCCGCCTGGCCGTCGACGTGACCGTCGAGCGCGGTCGTGGCTACGCGTCGGCCGACAAGAACAAGCGCAGCTCGACGATCGGCGTCCTGCCGGTCGACACGATCTTCGCCCCGGTTCGCCGCGTGGCGTTCACCGTCGAGCCGACGCGCGTCGAGCAGTCGACGAACTTCGACCGCCTCGTGCTCGACATCGAGACCGACGGTTCGATCACACCTCGCGAGGCGCTCGCCTCTGCGGGCGACACGCTGCGCTCGCTGGTGACCCTCGTCGCCGAGATGAGCGATGCGCCGCAGGGTCTCGAGCTCGGAGACGTCGCGGTCGCCGGTTCGGGCTCGCCCGACATGGACCTGCCGATCGAGGATCTCGACTTGTCGGAGCGTCCGCGCAACTGCCTCAAGCGCGCCCAGGTCAACACGATCGGCGAACTCATCCAGAAGACTCCTGACGACCTGTTGGCCATCACCAACTTCGGCCAAAAGTCGCTCGACGAAGTCCTCGTCAAGCTCGACGAGCGCGGCCTCGCGCTGCGCGGCGGACGCGGGCCGGTTCTGTAGTCATGCCGGGTACCCCCAAGCGCGGTCGTCGCTTCGGCGGCGACGCCGCGCACCAGAAGGCGATGTTCGGCAACCTCGTGGCGTCGCTCATCGCGGCCGAAGCCATCGTGACGACCGAGGCCAAGGCCAAGGCACTGCGACCGGTCGCCGAGAAGGTCATCACCAAGGCGAAGAAGGGTGGCGTGGCGCGCCACCGCGAGGTCGTGGCGTTCATCCGTGACAAGGACATGGCGCACAAGCTGTTCGACGAGATCGGCCCGCGGTACGCCGATCGCAACGGCGGCTACACGCGCATCCTGAAGCTCGGCCCGCGCAACGGCGACAACGCACCCATGGCGCGCATCGAATTGGTGTGACCCTCTTCGACGAGGAGTTTGAAACGGCGGAGCCTTCAGGGGCTCCGCCGCTTCGCGTCCGGATGACGGTCGCCTACGACGGGGCGCAGTTCCACGGGTTCGCCGCGCAGCCCGAGGTGCCGACGGTCGCCGGCGCGCTCGTCCGCGCCATCGAGAACGCGTTGCGCGTGAACGACGTCGAACTGACGTGCGCGGGTCGCACCGATACCGGTGTCCACGCCCGCGGCCAAGTGGTGTCCTTTGACGTCCCCGCGGGGACATCGGTCGAGACCGACGAGTTGATGCGCCGCGTCAATCGCCAGACGGCGCCGTCGGTTGTCGTGCGCGACTGCGCACTCGCGCCGGGCTTCAACGCCCGTCACGACGCGGTCGCCCGTCGCTACCGCTACACGGTCCTGAACGCGCCTGCGCCCGATCCGTTGCTGGCGTCCCAAGCGTGGTGGGTGCCAGAACACCTCGACGTGCGCGCCATGCAGGCGGCGTGCGATCCGTTGCTCGGTGAGCACGACTTTGCGGCGTTCTGCCGCAAGCCCACGGCGCGGCGCGACGGAACGATCCCCGGCACGACGCGTCGCGTCACCGATGCGGAGTGGAAGTTCCCGACCGACGACGGCGTTCTCTACTTCTGGATTGAGGCCAACGCGTTCTGCCACCAGATGGTGCGGTCGATCGTCGGCCTGCTCGTCGACATCGGCAAAGGCAAGCGTCCCGTGAGCGAAGTGATGCAGGTCCTGCGCGGCCTGGACCGCCAAGCCAACGCCGAACCAGCGCCGCCCAACGGCCTCGTGCTGTGGAACGTGACGTACGCCGAGTAGTGCCGATGAACTGCGCTGCCTGCGTTTGAAGCACTGAAACGCGCGCGCACGCAGCGATTCTGGCGGGTTCAGGCGCGCGGTTCAGTGCTCCAAACGGGGGCTGAGGCTTTAGGTTTCGCTGGCGGTGAATCCGGCGTCTTGGATGACGCGTGCGACTTCGCCGCGATGCGAGGGGTCGCGCGTCTCGAGCGTCAACCGCACTTCGGTCTCGTTGATGCCGACGCGTGAACCGGCGCGATGGTGATCGACGGACAGCACGTTGAGTCCTTCGGCCGCCACGACTTCGAGCAGCCGTGCGAGTTCGCCCGGCGTGTCGCGCACGATGACGCTGAGCACGAGGTAGCGCCCTGCCGCCGAGAGCCCGTGATCCACGACGCGCACGAGTAAGAGCGGATCGATGTTGCCGCCGGAGACGACGACGCCGACCGGCGCGTCGCCGGGCACGAGACCGCTCAACACGGCCGCCAGTGCGGCCGCGCCCGCGGGTTCGACGACCTGCTTGGCGCGCTCGAGCAACATCACGAGCGCTTGGCTGATCGCTTCCTCGTCAACCTTGACGACCTCGTCGACGTACGCGTTGATGTGCGCCGCGGTGAGATCGCTCGTGCCTTTGACGCGAATGCCGTCGGCCATCGTGTTCGAACGATCCGCGGCTTCGACGCCGATGACGCGCACGTCGCGGCGCGTGTGGGCGAAGGCGGTGGCGACACCGGAGATCAGCCCGCCGCCTCCGATCGGCACTACGACGGTGTCGATCTCGGGAGCCTGCGCCGCCAGTTCCAGCCCGACCGTGCCCTGGCCGGCGATCACGCGCTCGTCGTCGAAGGGCGGGACGTACACGGCGTCGCCCGCTTCGGCCTTCGCCCGGTCGAGGCAGCTGTTGACCGACCCGTCGACCAGCACGACATTGGCGCCGTAGTTGCGCGTCGCCTCGACCTTGGGAAGCGGCGCCGACGCCGGCATGTAGATGGTCGCCTTGTGGCCGAGCAGCCCGGCGGCGAGCGCGACGCCTTGCCCGTGGTTGCCGGCGGACGCCGCGACCACCGGTACCGCGTCGGGCAGCTGCGAGATGAGGTTGTAGGCGCCGCGGATCTTGAACGAGCCAGTGCGCTGAAGGTGCTCGTACTTCATGACCACGGCGCGCCGAGCGACGTCGGAGATGCCGGCGTGGCGCTCGACGCGGGTCTCGGTGATGACCCCGGCGAGACGCTTCGCCGCCGCCTCGATGTCGGCGCGTGAGATCACGAGGCGGGGAGCCTCGCGACAGATTCGGGAGCGTCGACGCTGCGCACGGGCGGAGGCTACGGCACTTCGATGAGCTGAACGCTCAATCTTCGCCGGAGAATCGCTCCCACGCGGCCTGCTTCGACATTCCGAGCGCCTCGCCGATCTGCGTCCACGTCTTGCCCTCGGACCGGCAGAACCTGGCGTATTGCTCGAGGCGGGCTTCGAGCTGCATCGCGGCGTTCGCCATCAGCGCCAGTGAGATCAACGGGTCGACTTCGTCGAGGCCCTCGCGCGGATCGTTCGCGCCCACAACCTGGATGCGCCACGTGCCGCTCTTCAGCACTCCGGCGTGATCCTCGATCTCCAAAGCGCCGTCGCCCATCTCCCGCTCGACGAGACCGTCATATCCCTTCAGTGTCCTGAATGAATCGGGCAGCTCGGTGATGTCGCGGATCGTCTTCCTTCGGGGCACGTAGGTCATCATACGTCAAGAATACCTGACGCAATTCGCAACAGTCAAGAGTTCCTGACGAGAACGCACGTTTGCCCAGCGTGCGGCCAGCCCCTATCCTTGAACGGTCCCGCAGCGGTATCGCTGGCGGCGAAGCCCTAGGAAAGCAAGTGCGCACGTTCTCACCCAAAGCATCTGACATCACGCGCGTCTGGCATGTCGTCGACGCCGAAGGAATGGTCCTCGGCCGTATGGCTACCGAGGTGGCGCGCCTGCTGCGTGGCAAGCACAAGCCGATCTTCGCGCCGCACCTCGACACCGGCGATTTCGTCATCATCGTGAACGCCGACAAGGTCGTATTGACGAACAACAAGGCGGAGTCGAAGAACGTGTACCGCCACTCGGGTTACCCGGGCGGTCTCAAGACCACGACCTTCGCCGACCTGCTCGCCACCAAGCCGACCGAAGCGGTCCGCAAGTCGGTGCGCGGGATGCTTCCGAAGGGCGCGCTCGGGCGTGCACAGCTGCTCAAGCTCAAGGTGTACGCGGGCCCGACCCATCCCCACGCCGCGCAGATGCCTCAGCCTTTTGAAATCCCTGGCGCCCGCCGGGTCGAGCAGTAGGAGTTTCGATGCCCAAGCCGCTCACCCAGACCACCGGCCGTCGTAAGCGCGCCGTCGCCCGAGTGCGCCTGCGTCCAGGCACCGGCAAGATCACGATCAACAAGCGGACGTTCGAGGACTACTTCCCGTCGCCGACGCACCGCATGATCGCCACAGAGCCGCTGCGCCTCGCCGAGCTCGAAGACGCGTACGACGTCGACGCGACTATGGACGGCGGCGGCGCTGCCGGACAGGCCGGCGCGCTGCGCCTTGGTATCGCCCGTTCGCTGGTCGAACTCGACGCCGACAGCCGCGCGATGCACAAGAAGGCCGGCTTCCTGACTCGCGATCCCCGCGAGAAGGAATCCAAGAA
>JBEEFR010000132.1:0-10659 GCA_041166285.1 Actinomycetota bacterium
GCGGCGATCGGCAGCGTGAGCAATCCCGAGACGGTGATGAGCTTGAACGCGATGTTGTAGGGCATCACCAAGTCGGCGAGCACGACGAGCAGGCTTGGCAGCGGGAAATAGAACGTGAGCGCCGGGAAGCCGCCGTACCAGTCGGGCGCCCAACCGGACAGTCGCCCGAGCGGCAGCAGATGGTCACTCAGGTACGCCGGCGTCCAGACGTGGGCGACCATGTCGCCGCCCGCGGTGGTCGTGTTGGTGAACAACAGGTTCGGATGCAGATGGGCGAAGGTGAACGCCACAGCGGCCACCACGACGGCGGCGGTGATGATCCGCTCGATACGGACGCGCTGGTCGGTGTCCTCCACGTCGCTCATTTTGGCCTCGTCAGTCACCAGTTAACGCGCGGCCCACAGGCCGATGACGGCGACGAGGTTGAACGCGCTGTGAGCGAGGATGTTCGGCCCGAGCCGTCCGAAGCGATTCGCCAAGTACGCGAGCACGATGCCGAACCCCGCGAGCCCGGCGAGCGTCACCAGATTCAAGTGCGCCGCGCCGAACACGACGCCGCACACCACGACGGCCAGCGTCGGGCTGAGGTACCGCTTCAGCGACCGCAACAGCAACCCGCGGTAGAAGATCTCCTCGACGACCGGCGCGCCCACGACGAGCAGAATCGCGAAGACGAAGAAGCCGAAGCCGTGCGCGTTCTGCGTCAGCTCTTTCGCCGGTTTGCTCGCCTCGGTCTGCAGATGGTGAATCCAGTGCGAGGCGACCCAGTAGAAGAAGTCGAGCAGGTACGTGCACACGATGCCTACCGGCAAGCCGATGAGGTCGAACGGCAGCCGGAATCGCAGCCCGACGGCGTCCGCAAACGGCAACCCGGTGCGCACACGCGACACGAACATCGAACCCGGGATGAGACCCGCCCAGAGGCCTACGAGGCCCGCGCATTGCGCGGCGTAGGAGTCGGTACCGCCGATGGACTGGCCGATGACGAAGCCGATTGCCGCGGTGACATAGGCGAAGAAGAAGACCGCTACGACATCGAAGAGACGAATCTCCGAGCGCGGCTCGCGCTCGACAGTGACGGTCGAGGTTTCGATGGACCGAGGTTAGATGCGGTGTTGCTCAGACCGCGAGGCGGCGGATGTTCGACGCGCGGCGATCGTCGACAGCCCAGCCCACGGGTGCACGCACGTTGCTGGCGTGCGTCGGGCACAGGAACCAGCCACCCTCGACACCGCGGTCAACGGGGTCGAGCCAGACCGTGCGGCTGGCGTAGTCGTAGCTGAGTGTGGCGTCGGCGGCCGCGCCGCAACCAGGGCGGGCGCAACGGGGAGTACGCGACATGGGTCCAACGTATTGAGTACGCAGGTTAAATACGCGGATGGTCGCCGAATCGTAGAGGTAACAGTCAAGTGAGAAGATGAGGACGTGAGCATGCCGCCGCCGCAACCGCGTAAAGCCGCGCCTTCGGGCCGACCTGAACCGAATTGGCGAATCGCGGGAATCGTGCTGGCGGCGATCATCGTGCTGGCGCTGTTCACGACCGGGTTCGGTGGCGGAAGCAAGTCCGCGCACAAGCTGACCTACAACCAAGTGATCGCCGACGCCCAAGCCGGCCAAGTCGTCTCCGCCAAGGTCAACAACGACACCGGCAAGATCACCGGCACACTCAAGGTGAACGGGAAGGACGAGAAATTCTCCGTTAGCGGGCCGCGACCGATCCCCGACGAAGTCGAAAAGACGCTGCGGGAAAAGGTGCCGTCGCTCGAGTTCTCCAACGAGACGACGAGCGTGTGGGTCTCGTTCCTGCCGACCCTGCTCCTGCTCGGCGGCTTCGTCGGCTTGATGGTGTGGTTCAACCGCCGCGCCTCGGGCCAGATGAACGGGATCATGAACGTCGGGCGCAGCCGGGCCAAGGTGTATACGACCGAGCGGCCCAAGACGACCTTCGACGACGTGGCCGGCTACACGGGCGTGAAGCAGGAGATCAACGAGGTCGTCGACTTCCTGAAGGCGCCCGGTCGCTTCAAGGAAATCGGCGCGCGCATCCCCAAGGGCGTGCTGCTGGTCGGACCTCCGGGCACCGCCAAGACGCGGCGCGCGCGCGCCGTCGCCGGTGAAGCCGGCGTGCCGTTCTTGTCGGTGACGGGTTCGGACTTCATGGAGATGTTCGTGGGCGTGGGCGCGTCGCGCGTACGCGACCTGTTCCAGACGGCGCGCAAGCAGGCCCCGGCGATCATTTTCGTCGACGAGATCGATTCGATCGGCCGCAAGCGCGGCGCCGGACTCGGCGGTGGCCACGACGAGCGTGAGCAGACGCTCAACCAGATGCTCGCCGAGATGGACGGCTTCGAGACCACCGAGGGCATCGTGATGATGGCGGCCACGAACCGCCCCGACGTCCTCGATCCCGCGCTGCTGCGTCCGGGGCGCTTCGACCGCCAGATCATCGTGCCGCTTCCCGATCTCGAGGAGCGCATCCCGATCCTGCGCGTCCACATGAAGGACAAGAAGATCGCCAAGGACGTCGACCTCGAGCTCGTCGCCCGCGGCACGCCCGGGATGTCGGGTGCGGACCTCGCCAACCTCGTGAACGAGGCGGCGCTCCACGCGGTGCGACGTGGCGCGAAGGAAATCACGAGGGACGACTTCGAGTCGGCGCGCGACCGCGTGCTCATGGGCGCGAAGCGCGAGTCGACCGTGCTGTCGGAGAACGAGAAGCAGCGCGTCGCGTTCCACGAGGGCGGCCACGCCCTGCTGGCATACGTGCTGCCGCACGCCGACCCGCTGCACAAGGTGTCGATCATCCCGTCGGGGATGGCGCTTGGTGTCACGCAGCAGCTGCCGCTCGAGGACAAGCACATGTATGGCGTCGAGTACATCGAGGACGCGCTGTGCGTGCGCATGGGCGGACGCGTCGCCGAGAAGATCGTCTTCGGCGACATGTCGACGGGCGCGAGCGACGACCTCGTCCGCAACACCGAACTCGCCCGCAAGATGGTGCGCGAGTGGGGCATGTCGGACCGCATCGGCCCGATGGCGTGGGGCAGCCAAGGAATGGTCTTCCTTGGCGAGGACCTCATGCACACACGCGACTACTCCGACGAGACGAGCCGCGTCGTCGACGAAGAAGTCGAGCGCATCTTGCGCGAGCAGGAGCAGCGCGCCACCGACATGCTCACGAAGTACCGGTCAGGCCTCGACGCCGTTGCCGCAGCCCTGCGCGAACACGAGAGCATCGACGGGGAAGAGGTCAAGCGACTCGTCGACGTCGCCCACGGATCGCCGGTCAAATCGCTGAACGGATCTACGAACGGTGCGACTCCGGCGGCGGCGCCGAAGCCGGGTCGCGCGCCGTCGCGACGGCCCCCCACAAGTCGATCGCGGTGACCTCGCCGACGAAGGAGTTCACGACAACTCCTTCGTCGTCGGCGACCACGACCAGCGGCACCGCTTCGATGTTGTAGCGAGCGTGCAGTTCCTTGTCCGACTGGTACGACACCTCTTGGTAGGCCACATCTGACGCCTCGAGCACGCGAGTTTTCTCGCGCATCGACGCGCAGCCCGCGCACGTTTCCGACGAAAACAGGACAACAAGCCAGGGCGCATCGGGGCGCGTGAAGTCGGCTCGGTCGAGCTGCGTCGGGACGGGATACGCGCTCGGCTGCGTGGGCGCGGCCGGCTTGCGGCGCTGGAGCAGCAACGCCACCAGTCCGGCGACGGCAAACACCACGACGACAGCAGCCAACCGATTCATACAGAGGTTTGTTTACCGGAGTACAACATGCGCGTGACAACCAGCACGAAGGCCCGTGTGTCGAGATGGCCCATGTGGGTTCTCGGTCTCGTCATCATGATCGACCAGGTCGACCAGAACCTGTTGCGAGGCGTGCAAACCGACCTGCAACGCGACCTGCACCTTTCCGACTTCGAGATCGGTTTGCTGCTGTCGGCGTTCATTCTGGTGAACGGCCTTATCAGCGTGCCCGCGGGGTACCTGGCCGACCGGTTCCGGCGCAATCGCACGATCGGTCACACGATCGTCGCGTGGTCGGGCCTGTCCGCGGCCACCGCGGTGATGCCGAACTTCGGGTCGCTGTTCGCGGTGCGCGGCGCGCTCGGCTTCGGTCAGGCGATCACGGAGCCGTGCTGCGCGTCGCTGCTCGCCGACTACTACCCCGCCGAAGAACGCGGCTTGGCGTTCTCGATCCAGCAGTCGCTGCTGTTCGTCGGCTTCGGTCTCGGCGTCGCCCTTGGCGGTGCGATCGCGTCGCGGTGGGGCTGGCGCGCCGCCTTCCCGCTGGTGAGCCTGCCCGGCATGCTCATCGCCGTCGCCGCCTACCGGCTGCGTGAACCCAAGCGCGGCGCGGCCGACATGATGCACCTCGGCGTCGAAGCCGGCGACGACGACGTCGACCACCCACCGATGTTCGAGCACGGCGTGCGGCGCTTCTTCGGCGACATGATCGACGGCCTCAAGGCGGACCTGCGCACCATCTGGTCGATCACGACGATGAAGTTCGCGCTCGTCGGCGTGTCGACGTTGTTGTTCACGGTCACCGCCATCGGCGCCGGCCTGCCGAAGTTCTACGAGGAGCAGTTGCACCAGACCTCCGCCAAGGCGACTGGTCTGGTCGGTTTGCTGGTCATCCTCGGCGGCATCCCGGGCGTCATTCTCGGCGGGCGCCTCGCCGATCGCTACGCCACGCGCATTCGCGGCGCGCGCATGGCGATCCCCGCGTACTGCTTGCTGGCCGGCAACGCGCTGTTCGTGTTGTCGTGGCTGCCGAAGCTGGCGCTGGGTCTCGTGTTCCTGCTCGAGGTCGTCGGGTTCTTCATCACCGTGATGTCGATCCCGTCGCTGCGTGCCGGGCTGTCCGACGCCGTGCCCGCGCACTTACGCGGTGCGGGGTTCGGGGCGTTCAACCTCGTGTCGGTGCTCTTCGGTCAGGCGGCGGCATCGGTGATCGTGTTCAGCCTCGCCGGCGCCTTCGACAACAACATCCGCACCGCGTTCTTCATCTGCAGCCCGCCCGTCTTCATCGGCGCGCTCGTGCTCCTACGCGCCCGCGATCACCTCGACGCCGACGCCGCCAAGATCTTCGAAGCCATCGTCAAAGCCATGCAGGCCGAACAGGAAAAGGAAGTGGGCACCGACAAGCCTTAGCCGTGGTCAGTGCTGAGCACGGCGCCCATGACAGCGGAGGCGCCGGTGCCGCCGTTGCGATAGGTGCTGCGTTCGACGACGACGGGTCCCGTCGCGTTGACGATGAGCGGGGTCTCGGCGGCCGCGCCGTGATCGGCGCTGCGGAACACCTGGCGACCCCCGCGCGGGATGCGCCCGCCCGCGAGACCTGACAGGAAGCCGAGCGACGAACCGCGCACTGTCGCGAGGTCAACCGTCACGGCGCGGGGCGCCTCGTTGATGACGGCGATCCACTCGTCAAGCGCAGGGCTGACGCCGCCGGCGGCGAAGCCCCAGTGCATCGCCGCGCTGGTTGCGCCGACGTCGCTGATGTAGCCGCGGCGGGCGTTCGGGGACCCGACGTCGGTGGTGCGAGCCACCGCCACCGGAACGTTGTTCGACACGCGCACGACAAGCGCGTGACCGACGTTCTTCGGCACCCGAGACTCCGACGTGAGATCGACCGTGATCCGGCCTTGGGCGGGCACGCGCAACTGGAACGGCTGCGCGTCGCCGGCGTCGAGCACGAGGTCGAGCTGCACGGATGCTTCGGTGTCGTTCGGGTTGAACAGATGCAGCTGCTCGAAGCGTTCGGGGCTGGCGATGCCGTCCGGGAAGACGAACGACGTCGACGTGCGCGGCAACCCGAGCATGAGCCCGACGCCGCGCCGTCCGTCGCCGTTGTGGATCTGCAACGCCTCGACGACGACGCGCCCGCGGCGGGCATGAATCGCCGCGCTGACGTGCGCACGGCGGCGAACGTGGGTGCCAACGTCGATCGGGACAAGACCGTTGGCGGGAACCACGATGCCCTGGAACGCCGCCGGCGCGTCGCGGCCCTGTTCGGTGGCGAAGCTCATGTCGACGATGGCGTCGTCGGGGAACGGATTGAACAGCGCGTAGATCAGCTGCGCGCTGCGCGTGGTTGCACCTTCGGGCACGTACCAGCGCGTCGACGCCGACGACGCACACGCGCCAACGGCGTCGCCGACGGACCCTGTGGTGACGTGTTCGACGATCGCACCGCCGCCGTCGAGTCGCACCATGGCGGCGACGTAGGAAGCGCGCAGGATTTGCGACAACGGCGTGGTGACGCGTTCGCGCGGCTGGATCGTGATCGGGTGCGTGCCGTGGTTGCCGTCGGCACCCACGACGTCGATCGATCCGCGCAACCGGCGCGTCGTCGGGTTGAACACGACAACCGACGAGTCGGCGGCTCCCCCCTGCGACGTTCCCGCCGCGCAGTACCACGTCGACGTCAGCGCGTCAGGCGGCGATGCCGCGGGGGCGTACGCCGTCGCGAGCCGCGCGCCCGCAGGCGTGCGCGGCGGACGATCGGCGCGATCGAGCACGCCGACGATCACCAACACCGCCGCGAGGATCGCGACCGCGGTGAAGCGGCTGCGCGTCATATGACCTCTCCACGCGTCGAGCGCCGGAAGTTCCACGCGGCGCGCAGAGCCACGATCCACACGGCGAGCTCGAGTAGCAACGACAACCAGCGCAAGATCGGCGTCGAGTACCGCAGTGACCCCTCGCCGCTATTGCGGGCCGAATACACGGTGCCGACGCCGTAGCCGCTCGCGGGGACCGCTGTCTTGCCGTCGACGCGCAGGTGCCAGCGCGACGACGGCGTCTCGGCGAAGAACACCGATGATCCGTCGGGCACGGGGCCGCGGTAGTTGTAGTCCGACTCCTTGTGGCGCAGCGCTGGCGCGACGCCCCCGAGCTCGTTGTCGCCCATGGCGCGGAAGCCGTTTTCGGCGTCGGCCACCTGGGTCGCCTGCGCGGCGTCGAGCTTGGCCCGCAGTGGGACCCACGCGGCATTCTCGAAGATGGCGAGGTCATTGGTGGCGTCGAGCTGGCGGAAGTCGACCTGTTCGGCGAGCGCACCCGCCACGTCGCGCGACGGCAGCATGATGTTGCGACCGTGCGCACCCGGCCCGACGCGGCGCGGCACGACGACGTAGCGCACGGCCATCGGGCCGAGGAGGTGCCCCAGCCGCGTCGTGCGACCGTTGAGCGCGACCTTCACGGCGTCGCCCAGCGCGTGCGACGGGCCAGGCCGAGTGGGCGCCCACTGATCAGTCAGGTCGCCGACGCCGTTGCGCGACGTCCCGTAGGCAAGCCCGTCGGTGATCGGCCAGCTGGCGACCGGCAATGCCTCGGGATCGCCGACCCACAGCACCCGGTAGTCGCCCTTCTTCGCCGATGTGTCGAGGTAGCCGGCGAGCTGCGTGGCGAAGGTCGACGTGTGCAGGTCGAAGCGCCCCGATGCCGCCGCGCCGACGATCGGAAGCGCTGCGAGCGCGAAGGCAACCGACGCGACCGCCGCAGCAGCCTGCGGTACGCCAAAGCGGAATTCCTGCAAGTCAATACGGAAGGCGACGAACCCGAGGGCGACGAGCCAGGCGAGCGCGATCGCGGCGGGCGCGAGGAACAGGTCGGGGCTCGGAACCGGAATGCCGAGCCATCCGCGACCAGCGGCAACAACGAACAACGCATCGACGACCACCACCGTCCAGCACCGCACGGCCCAACTGAACCGCCACCCGCGCCCGATGAGGAGCGGCAACGCCGCGGCGACGAGCAGCGCCCACCCGAGCGGCGGACCGCCGAGACGGGCGGTTTCCAAACGGAGGGCGGCGCCGACAGACAGACCGTCGCTCGCCGCCAAGCCCGGCCCGAACAGCGCGTGCCCCAACCCCGGTGCGCTCAGCATCGTGAACGACCATGGCGCGAGCAGCAGCACCGCGATGCCCGCAGCCGTACCGCCGACCTCGAGGGCGCGGCGGGCGTCGCCGAACTCGCCGACCAGCAGCGAACCGACGCCGATGCCGACGGCCAGCACGAGGGTCATCGCCAGCAAGCCCGGCGCAAACGCCGCAACGATCGCCAGGAAGATGCCGGTGCTCAACGCGGCGCGCCACTCGAACAGGAACGGGGCGCGGTGCCGCCCGTCGGCGGGCTCCGCGGCGCGCGTGCCCAGGCCCTCGGCGCCGCGGCGCATGCGGGCGAACAAGAACGGCGCGACGCCGTAAGCCAGCAAGCCGTCCCATCGTCCGCGCGCCAGCGCGGCGTACGGCAACGGGACGACGGCATACGCGATGAGCCCGATGAGCCCGGCGCGAGGAACGTCGATGCTGCGCGCCAGTCGATAGGCGCCGAACAAGCCGAGCGGAATCATCCCGACGACGAGCAGTTTCTCGGCTTGCCCGACGGCGCCTAATAGCAATGTGCCCGCGGCGGCGAGGAACGCGAACGATGGCGGCGCCGGCGACTCGCCGCCGAGACCCGTCAGCCGCCACCCGGAGAAGAACTGGCGCAGCAGCGTCCCGACACCGGGTGCCGACGAGAACTGACCGACGGCCGGCAGGTGTCCGAAAATCAACCCGCGCAACCCGACGAGCAACACGAGCAGCAGCACACTCCACGCGGTGAGGGCGGCGCGCGAACCCGCGAGTTCGCGGACGAGATCGGCGCTCGACTCCGCGAAGGCGCGGGCGCGGTCTTCGCCGTGCAGCTGACCGCGGATGAACTGATTCACGCGCGCGAACCCGCGGGCTTGCAGACGGCGCACTTCGCTGTCGGGGAACAGGCGCGCCGCGTTCACACGCTTGCGCGCCGCCCGCACCGAGCGCAGGTCGCGCAGAACGTCCGACCAACCGCCGAGGATCGCGGCAGCGACGCGGCGGCGGCCGGCGAGCAGTGCGTACACCAGCTCGGCGAGCTGCACGAGCAGGAGTTGCGGCACGACGCGTAGGAGGTGCGCCGGCGAGTAGTTCGTGAGCACCATCCGCACGCGGTGACGAACTTCGGCCGCGCGGATCCCGTCGCGATGCCGGGCGCGGCCACGTCGATCGCCGACGTGTTCGGCCGAGGTGAGCCCCGCCCGATAACCGCCACGGGTTGCCGCGCGGTGCGACGCGCGTGCCGCGGGCGCGACCATCACGCGGGCGCCGGCGATCTGCGCGCGCCAACAGAAGTCGATGTCCTCGCCGTGCGGCCACAGCTTCGGCTCGAAGCCGCCGAGCGACATCGCCAAGTCGGCGCGCACGAGCATGAAGCAGCCGTCGACCGCGAACACGTCGCGCACGGCGTCGTGCTGCTCCTGGTCGAGTTCGCCGGGATCGACGACGGGAGCAATCACACCGGTCTTGTCGATGGTCTCGCCCACCGAGATGATCCGCTCGTGCTCGTCCCAGTCGACGATCTTCGGGCCGATCACGCCGGCGTTGGAGCGGTACGCCTCCTCGACGAGCAGGCGCACGGCGTCGGGCGCCGGCGCGACGTCGTCGTGACAGAACAGCAAGTACGCCGCGCCCGTAACCATGCCGAGCGCCTCGTTGGCCGCCGCCGCCCAGCCCGGATCCGCGGCGAGACGACGCACAAAGGCGTCAGGGGCAACCGCCGCGACGCGGCCGGTCGGGTCCTCCCGGCTCGCAGCGTCGATGACGAGGATCGAGACGTCGCCGTAGTCCTGCGCCGCCAGCGCCGCCAGCGACGAGTCGAACCACGGTCCGGGATCGTGCGTGACCACGACGGCGACCACGGGTGGGATGACGGTGAGCTCGCCGTCGGCGAAATCGTCGGCGTCCGGTTCCAGTACCGGCTCCGGGGCCGTGTCGGGGGGCATGCGGCCGTTCACGGTAGTTGCCACTCGGGTGCGCCATCTGCTTGCAACTGTTTAACAAAAGGTGTAGTCTGGCAAGCATGACAATCACCGACAACCTCCGCGACGCCGCCTATATCGCCATCGGGATGGGCGTCATTGGTGTCCAGCGCGCCCAGGTCCGGCGCGAAGAGCTGCGCAAGCAGTTTGCTGACCAGCGCTCGGCCTTCGAGTCCGTGGGTGCCGACGCCGTCAAGCTGATCAACGAGGCCATCAAGCAGGCCGACGCGCGCATTTCCCCGGTCGTCGAGCTCCTCGAGGCGCAGGTCGACACGGTCGTCGACCGCCTCCCCGCGCAGGCCAAGAGCATCCTCGAGCCGGCGCACCAGGCGAGCAAGGAAGCGCGCCAGCAGCTGCGCTCCCGCGTCGCGACGAACTAGGCCAAGAACGCGGCGAGCACGTCGCGCAACGTCTCGTCCAACGCGATCTCCGGCTGCCAGCCGGTAGCGGCGCGCAGACGCGAGTTGTCGCCGACGAGCACCGGCACGTCGACCGGTCGCATGAGCGCCGCGTCCTCTTCGATCCGTAGGTCGACTTCGGCGAGCGCCAGCAGTCGATGCGCCAGCGTCTCGACTGACACGTCGACGCCGGAGCACACGTTGTACGCCTCTCCCGGTGTCCCCTGCGTCACCAGCAACCGATAGGCGCGGGCGACGTCGCGCACGTCGGTGTAGTCGCGGCGCGCACTGAGGTTGCCGACCTTGATCGGGGCGGTGTCGCCGTTCTTGATCGCGTCGGCGATGCGCCCCGCGATGTCGGCCACGACAAAGCGGCCCGCCTGCCTCGGCCCGATGTGATTGAAGGA
>JBEEFR010000133.1:0-2899 GCA_041166285.1 Actinomycetota bacterium
ATCGCCATGACCAAGGGCGGCCTGATCAAGTAGGCGCCTCTCAGAACGGGGCGGGGTCGCCGTCGCGCTCGACGACGGTCGAGGTCCAGGAGAGGACCTTGGCCATGTTGTCGGCGACGGCCTGCCATTCGGCGGGGTGCCAGCCCTCGGCCTTGCCCTCGAGCGTGCCGTCCATGGCGATATGGGCGAAGACGGGAAGGCGTTCGAGGCCCATGCCCTTGATCGCCTCGCGCTCGGGGTCGGCGAAGGTGAGCAGCGAGTTCACCCACGGGCCGAGAAACAGGCGGCACTCGTCGGGCGATGCCGGCAACAGCAGCGCCACGCGGACGTCGGCTTGGCTGAAGTGCGTCAGCACACGCGTCGCTACCGGGAAGATCCATGCGCCCTCGCGGGTGAACGGATCGAGGGCGACGACGGCTAGATGGAACGTCGTCAGCCACTCCTCGAGCGTGCGCGCTCGGCCGGTCAGCGGGGTCAGCGTTACGTCGGTGGAAATGGTGGTCGCCACTGCGGACGACAAGGTAGCGGCACGCCTATCGTGAGTGCGACATGGCTCACCCGATCGAACGCCTGCGGTGGGCGGCGCGCAACGACGGCGACGGCCCCCGCCTCGCAGGATTGCAAGCGGCCCGAGCGCTCGGCGGGTTCGTCGGTGACCCGGCGGGTCTCGTGACGGCCTGCCGCCGACTCGTGCAACGCCAGCCGGCGATGGGGCCCGTGTGGTGGGTCACGGCGCGCATGCTCGTGACGCCGGACCACGCGTACGTCGAGGCGGACCTGATCGAGGACTTGCTCGTCGACGATCCGACGACCGAAGAAGTCGCGTACTTCCTCGACGGGTTGATTCCCGGCGAGTCGACGCTGCTCCTCGTCGGACCACCGTGGTACTCCGGGGAAGCGTTGACGCGCCGCGGCGACATCACCGTGCTCGCCGTTGACACCCCGGTGGGTTACGGGCTGGCGCGTGCGCTCGAGCGAGCGGATGTCGACGCCGTCACCGTGCGCGACTCGGGTATCGGCGCCGCAGCCGCGGCGGCCGACGTCGTCATGATCGACGCCACCGCGGTCGGTCCCGACGGCGTGATCGCCGCCAGCGGTTCGCGCGCGGCGGCCGCGGTGGCACGCGCCGCGGGCCGCCACGTCATCGTCGCCGCCGGCGAAGCGACCGTGCTGCCGGCGCGCATGTGGGAAGCGCTGTGCACGGCCGTCGACGCCGAAGATGATCCGTGGGATGCCGACTACGAGTTGGTCCCGCTGTCGTTGGTCGAAACGATGATCGGCCCGACCGGCGCGCTGGAGCCGGCGCGCGCCGTCACGCGCGCCGATTGCCCGATCGCGGCGGAGCTCCTGCGCCCGCTGCGCTGAGCGGGTAAGAAAGCGGCATGGCTGAAACCGTTTCCTTCAAGTCCAACGGCGACACTGCGAACGGCTACCTAGCTGTGCCCGCCGACGGGTCGGGCCCCGGTCTGATCGTCGTGCAGGAGTGGTGGGGCATCAACCCGCAGATCAAAGGGATGACCGATCGCTTCGCCGGCGAAGGATTTACTGCGCTGGCGCCCGACCTGTACCACGGCGAGTTGGCGACGCACGACGAGATGGACAAGGCGACGCACTTGATGAACACGCTGCCCGCCGACCGCGCCGCGCGCGACATGCTCGGCGCCGTCGACTACCTGCTGGGCCGCGACGAGTGCACGAGCGACAAGGTCGGTGTCATCGGTTTCTGTATGGGCGGGATGCTCACGATGATCTTGGCGGGCATCGGTGGCGACAAGATCGGCGCTGCGTGCCCGTATTACGGCGCCCCCGTCTTCGGGAATGCGCCGGATTGGAACAACCTGAGCGCGCCGATTTCGGGCCACTACGCGTCGAACGACGACTTCTTCGGTCCCGACGCGGTCAAGCCGCTTTACGACGACCTCAAGGCGATGGGCAAGGACGTGACGATGGTCGTCCACGAGGGCGCGCACCATGCCTTCGTCAACGAGGAGAACACCGACGGTTACGACAAGGACCTCGCCGAGGAGTGCTTGGCGGAGTCCGTCGCTTTCTTGAAGAAGAACCTCTCGTCGTAGAGTTTTCGCATGAGCGCACGTTCACGCGACCTGCCCCGCCGTAGCTGCCTGTCGGTTCCCGGATCGAGCGAGAAGTTCCTCGCCAAGGGTCCGACGATCAACGCCGACATGACCTTCCTCGACCTCGAGGACGCGGTCGCGCCGCTGGAGAAGGTGGACGCGCGCGGCAAGGTCGTCGACGCCATCAAGAACCTCGACTGGGGCGACCGCGTGCTGTGCGTGCGCGTCAACGCGTGGGACACGATCTGGACCTACGGCGACGTGATCGAAGTCGTCGGCAACGCCGGCGAACGCCTCGACGAGATCATGCTGCCGAAGGTCAACACCGCGGCCGAGGTCGTCGCCCTCGACCTTCTGCTGACGCAGGTGGAGAAGAACAGCGGCCTGCCCGTCGGCCACATCGGCATCGAAGCGCAGATCGAAACGGCGCGCGGCCTGATCAACGTCGAAGAGATCTGCGCGGCGTCGCCGCGCCTCGAGACGATCATCCTCGGCCCGGTCGACTTCTCGGCCGGCATGGAGATGCCGTCGCTCGCCGGTGGTCTGCAGATCCCCGAGTACCCCGGCGACTACTTCCACTACGTGTTCATGAAGATCCTCATGGCGGGGCGCGCCAACGGTTTGCAGGTCATCGACGGCCCGTACGTGAAGGTCCGCGACATGGGGGGCTTCAAGGACTACTCCACGCGCACGCAGATCCTGGGCTTCGACGGCAAGTGGGCGCTGCACCCCGACCAGGTCGACATTCTCAACGACCTGTTTTCCGGGACGCAGGAGCAGTTCGACAAGGCGTGGGACGTGCTCGACGCCTACGAGAAGGCGAC
>JBEEFR010000134.1:0-53008 GCA_041166285.1 Actinomycetota bacterium
GACCGCGTCGGCATCAAGCTGGCGCCGCTCGTGGTCAACGGCGTGTATCCCGTGCTCGATCTCGACATCGGCGCGATCGCGCGCGAGGGCGTCGACGGCACCGACGCGGAGAACCTGCGCGCCGCCGCCGAGTTCCGTCTCCATCGCCAGGCGCTTCAGGCCGAGCAGGTGACGCGCCTGCGTGACGCGTTGCCGTTGCCGCAGCTCGTGTTGCCGCAGCTGTTCACGTCCGCGCTCGGAGCGTCGGAACTCAAAGAGCTGGCGCAGTCGATGGCCGAGCAAGTGGCGCAGTTGCCGGCGGTGACGTCGTGACGAGCGTCCACGACCTTGCGGCGACGCGCAGCGTCATCGTGTGCTGCGGATCGGGCGGCGTCGGCAAGACGACGACCGCGGCGGCGCTGGCCGTGGAGGCGGCGGCGCGTGGACGCCGCGCCTGCGTCGTCACGATCGACCCCGCACGCCGGCTGGCCGACGCGCTCGGGCTCGGAGAACTCACGAACGAGCCCGGCAAGGTCGACGGGCCGTGGCCCGGCGAACTCTCGGCGCTCATGCTCGACACCAAGTCGACCTTCGACGCCATCGTCGCCAAGTACGCGTCGTCGCCGGAGCAGGCCGAGCGCATCATCAACAACCGCCTGTACCGCAACATCTCCGGCGCGCTCTCCGGCACGCAGGAATACATGGCGATGGAAAAGCTCCACGAGTTGCACTCCACCGATGGGTTCGACGTCATCGTCATCGACACGCCGCCGACGCGCAACGCCCTCGACTTCCTCGACGCGCCGCGTCGCATCACCCGCTTCTTGGACAACCGGTTGTTCCGCTTGCTGGTCATGCCGACGACGACCTACATGCGTGCGGTCGGCGCGGCGACGCAGCGGATCCTGCGCACCATCGCGCGCGTCGTCGGAGCCGAGGTCGTCGACGACGCCATCGCGTTCTTCGAAGCGTTCGAAGGGATGGAGCAAGGCTTCCGCGATCGCGCCCAGGCCGTCATCAAACTGCTCTCGGACGACGCCACCGCGTTCGTCGTCGTTGCGTCGCCACGCCGCGACGCGGCTCACGAAGCTGTGTTCTTCGCCGACAAGCTCGTGGAAGCGGGCCTCGGGGTGGACGCCGTGATCGTCAACCGGATGCAACCCGCGTTCGGTGACCGCGAACCCCGGCTGCCGGACGACGCGTCCGACGCCCTGCGGCTGCTCGCGCAGAACCGCAACGACTTCGCTGCACTTGCCGTGAGCGAACGCAAGGAGCTCGGCGAGCTCGACGCCGCGGCGAAAGGCGCAGCGGTTGCGCACGTGCCGGTGTTCAAGGGCGACGTACACGATCTCGAAGGCCTCGACGCCGTCCGCGCCCACCTCTGACGAATAGATTGCGCACGTGCCGCTGATCCTCGTTGCCGCCGATGCCGCGTTCGTCCGCGACGAGGTGAACGCCGCGCTCGCCGGCGACTACGAGTTGATCGCCGTCGGCGGCGGGCGCGACGTGCGTCCGGCGCTCGAGGAGTACAACGTCGACCTCGCCATCCTCGACATGCAGATGGGGTCGATGGGGGGCATCGCCGCCACGATGGACATCCGGCTCGAGGAAGGCGCCGGGCGAATCGGCCACGTCGCCGTTCTGCTGCTGCTCGACCGGCGCGCCGACGTGTTCATGGCTCGCCGGGCCGGAGCCGAAGGCTTCCTCGTGAAGCCGCTCTCGCCGCTCAAGCTGCGCCGTGCCGTCGCCGCGCTGCTGGCCGACGGCACCTACGAGGACACGGCGCACACGCCGAATCCCGTCCTCGTTCAATAATCTTCTAACCTCTACCGCCCACGGGTGGTGGCTCAGCTTGGTAGAGCGCTGCGTTCGGGACGCAGAGGTCGGGAGTTCAAATCTCCCCCACCCGACCACACATGGCTGATCGTTACGTCCAACCCGGTTGGTTCACGCGCAACGTGCTCAACCGCGCCGTCAACGGGCTGACAAAACTCGGTATCAGCGTCCTCGGGTCGCGCGAGCTGCGCGTGCGTGGGCGCAAGACCGGCGAGTGGCGCAAGGTGCCCGTCAACCTGCTGACCCTCGACGGCACGCGCTATCTCGTCGCGCCCCGTGGCCACACGCAGTGGGTGCGCAACCTCCGCGTGAGTCAGGCGGGTGAGTTGCGCGTCGGCCGCCGCGTCGAGACGTTCACCGCGACCGAGTTGCCCGACGACGAGAAAGTCGACGTGTTGCGCGCGTACCTGAAGCGTTGGAAGGTCGAGGTCGGCGTGTTCTTCGGTGGCGTCGACGCAAACGCGTCCGACGACGAACTACGTCGGATTGCGCCGGACCATCCAGTGTTTCGCCTGAGGTAGCCAGTCCTCCAACAGTTCGGTGTGTAGACCCGCGGCGCGCGCGGCGTCGACGAACGCCTGCATGTCTGTGTGGAACTCGGGGCGGAAGTGCATCAGCACGATGTCGCCGGGCCGCAGCGTGCGCGCCAGTTGGTATTGCAACGCGCCCTGGTCGACGGTCGCCACCCACGTGACGATGGCGCGCATCCCGCACGCGGCTGCCGCGCGCTGCGTGTCGGTGTTGTAGGCGCCGCCCGGCGGGCGGAAGAAGATCGGCCGTCGGCCGAACTGCTGCCGTTGCAGATCGGCTTCCCCGCATATCTCCTGGACCTGTTCGGCGTAACTGAGTCCCGGCATCAGGCGGTGAGAGATCGAGTGGTTCTCGACGAGGTTCCCCGCGGCGACGAACGGCGCGAAGAACTCCGGGTTGCGGTGGATCAAAGCGTTGGCGAGGAACAGCGACGCGTGGACGTCGCTGCTCTGCATCATCGGCAATTCGTCCGCGTCTTTGTGCACACCGTCGTCGATCCCGAGGAACACCACAGGCTCGTGCGTCGGAACGCGCGCGACGACGGGTGCGAGCCCGTGCTCGACGGGCGGGATGTGCCAGTCGTGCGGCGTGACCGGAGCCGTGGTCGGACTTGTCGTCGTCGTCGGATCGGCGAGCGCGACGGCACGCTCGAGGTGGCGCGGCTGGAACGCGGTGGCTTCTTCGACCACGCCCGCGGTCGGAAACACGAGCGCGCTCAAGAGCGACGCGATGACAACCACGTAGAGAGCCGAACGGCGAGACATAGGGGAAGTGGGTTGCCGGGCGGGTGCCCGGGGGGATCAAGAATAACGAGCCGCGACGAAATTCGCCCAGCCGCTACGCGCGTCGGGCTTCGGGGTTCACGACGTTCGTTGGCGCGCCTGACGCGAATGCGTTGATTTGGTCGTATATGTCGGTGAACTGCAGGTCCCACTCCTCGCGCGTGACGTAGCCGATGTGCGGCGTGGCGACGACGTTGTCCATCGTGAGCAACGGGTGATCGACGTCGGTCATCGGCTCTTGTTCGAACACGTCGACCGCCGCCATGCCCGGTCGACCGGCGCGCAACGCGTCGACGAGCGCGCCGGATTCGATCAAGCCGGCGCGACTGGTGTTGACGAGCAACGCCGTCGGCTTCATGCGCGCCAAGTCGCCGCGCGTGACGACACCGCGCGTCGCGTCGACGAGACGCAGATGCAGCGACACGACGTCGCATTCTTCGAAGAACGCTTCGCGAGAAGGCGCGACGTTCCAACCGTCGGCCGCGGCGCGCTCGCGCGATTCCTCTCGCGCCCAGAACTGCACGTGCATGCCGAACGCGCGGCCGTACTCCGCGATCACTTTGCCAATGCGTCCGTACCCGTAGACACCGAGCGTCTTGAACAGCAGCGTCGAGCCGACGCCGGACTGCCAGTTGCCGGCTCGGAGCGACGCCACCTGTTGCGGCAGTTGCCGCATCGCCGCCAGCACCAGCGCCCACGTCAACTCCGCCGTGGCGTACGACGGCGAACCCGCGTGCAGATCCGACGACACCACGACGCCGAGGCGCGTGCAGGCGTCGATGTCGATGTGCGGGTACACGCTGCGCTGGCTGATCAGTTTCAGGTTCGGGAGACGCTCGAGCAGCTGCGTCCCGATGGGCGTTCGTTCGCGAATGAGCACCAACGCTTCGGTGTCGGCGAGTCGTTCCGCCAGCACGTCGACGTCGTCGACGTGGTCGTTCCACACCGTCACGTCGTGCCCGGCGAGTTTGGCGAAACTCGGTAGCGTCCGCAGCGTGTCGAACCAGTCATCCAAGATCGCAACGCGCACCATACAAGTCTAATACAAGTGCGAATCGCCCTGATCAGCGGTAAGGACGACCCGCGGCTCGCGCCCGTCGCCGACGCGTTCGAGACCGCCGGTTGCAGGGTGACGCGGCTCGTGCACCGCGACTCCGACATCACCGCGACCGCAGCGCTGCTCGACTATGCCCACGCCGCGCTCGTATGGGTCGATCCCATCACCGGCGGCGAAAACCGCAGCGCGCTCGACGCATTGCTGCGCGACGCCGCAGCGCGCGGCGTGCTCGTCAGCGCGGACCCCGACACGATCGACGCCATCGGCACCAAGGACGTCCTCTACCGCAGCCGCCACCTCGCGTGGGGCAGCGACGTGTACCGCTACGACGACACCGCCGCGCTGCGCGCCGAGTTCCCGGCGCGGCTGGCGAACGGACCGCGTGTGCTCAAGCCCTTGCGCGGCAACGCCGGCATCGGTGTGTGGCGCGTCGAACGCGTCGACGACACACGCGCCGAAGTCCACGGCGCCGAGGTGCGCGACCTGCAGTCCGAAATCGTGGACCTCGCGACGTTCCTTTCCCAGTTCGACGGCGTCGTGCTCGACCAGCCGTTCGTTCCCCGCGTCGCGGAGGGCATCGTGCGTTGCTACGTCGTGGTCGACGAAGTCGTCGGCTTCGCGCTCCAGGGTCCAGGCGAACTCGCCGAACATCCCGATCAGATCATGGGGCTGCCGTCACCCAAGACGATGTTTCCGGTCGACGCACCGCAGTACGCCGCCTTGCGAGACGCGATGGAGTCGCGCTGGATCACCGAGATGGGCGCCGCCGTCGGTATCGACCGCGCGCAACTTCCGCTGTTGTGGGACGCCGACTTTCTCCTCGGCGACGGAGACGACAGCTACGTGTTGTGCGAGATCAACGCCAGTTGCGTGACACCGTTTCCGCCCGAGACACCACCGCGCCTCGTCGCCGCGACGCTCGCCCGTTTGCAAGCGTTATGAGTGCACCCAGATTTGTGAACCCAACGGCGCGAGCCCGGCGTTCCAAATGAAGTCGATGGCGGCGTTGCTCAGGCGCACGCAGCCGTGCGACGCCGGGTACGGCGGGATCGACGGCGAGCCGTGAATCGCGTGGCCGGCGGAGGTGAAGTACTTCGGCCGGTACATCGTGCCGAGGTGCGACGTGTGGTAGCCGTCGATCTGGCGGTCGAAGCTGAAGCGGCCTTCGGGGGTGTACGCGGTGTACGTGTGACCGCCGTAGGAGTATTGGCCGTTGCTCCCGGTCGACGTGTTGATCGCCCACTGCACGTTGCCGCCGCGGATTACGAACAGCAACTGGCGCGCCTTGTCGACCTCGATGAGATCACCCGACGTACTCGCAGCGCGCGGCCGCGCGCCTGAGTTGAGCGCGGGCTGATCCTCCGGGCCGATCTTGCCGTCGCGCGGCAAGCCGTTGGCCTTCTGGAACGCGTACACGGCCTGGGTCGTCGACGAACCGAATGTTCCGTCGACTCCCGGCAGCCAGAAGCCCAAGTCGAGCAGGCGTCGTTGCAACGCGGCGACGCCCGCGCCGGACGCCCCTGGCGCCAACACTTCTTCGATGATGCGCGGGACACCGGCACCGGTGACGATGCTGTTGTTCCCGACCGCCACGTTCACGCCACCGCTGTACGAGGGGTCGTAGGCGAAGAACCCGCTGCCCTGCGGCCCGCCGTTCTGGTCGAACACCTTCACGTGCGGGCCACCACCCGGACCGGCGCCGGTCACGATCGCGGGGCCCAAGTTGAGCGTCCCCGCGGCGACGGTGACGCCGCCGCCGAAGCCGGGGTCGTAGGCCATCCACTCAGCGCTCACATTGCCGTTGGAGTCGAACACGCGCACGTGCGGGCCGCCGTTGCTAAACGGTCCCGTCACGACGCGCCCGTTACCGACCGCGACGTTGACGCCGCCGGTGAAGCCCGGGTCATACGCCATCCACTCACGCTGGACTCCGCCGTTGGCGTCGAAGACGCGGACGTGCGGACCGCCGCCGAACAACGGCGCGGTGACGATGCTGTTGCCGCCGAGCGCGCCGCCGAGCTGTCCCGCGGCGACGTGGATGCCGCCCGAGAAGTTCGGGTCGTAGGCCATCCACTCACGCTTGAGCCCGCCGCCGGCGTCGAACACGCGCAGGTCGGGTCCGCCGCCGAATCCGGGACCGGTGACGATCTCGCCGTTCGCCACCGCAACCGAGACTCCGCCGCCGAAGCCTTCGACGTAGGCGTTGAACTCGCTCAGCAGTTGTCCGTCGGTCGACCACACGCGCACGCGCGGCGCCATGCCCGGGCCCGAACCGGTGACGATCTCGGGCGCCGGCGTGCCGGTGACGTCACCCACGGCGACCGACACACCGCCGCCGAAGTTCGGGTCGTACGCGAAGAACCCGCCGCCGACGGGATCACCCGCGGCGGAGAACGTCCGCACGTGTGGACCGCCGCCCGGCTGGACGACGATGAAATTTGCGCGCGCCGGCAGCGCCAAGCCGAGGACGACGACGACGGCGGTGAGGACGACCCCGAGTCGCTTCATGGCTTGAGACTTACTCGTACGAAGCGTTCGATCATGGCGTTCATTTGGTCAGGAACCTCGAGTTGGTTGAAGTGGCCGGCGCCGAGCGTTTGGCCGATGAGGATGTTGGGGTTGAGGCGCTTCATCTCTTGCGCGTCGTTCACGGGTCCGTCGGCGCCGATCGATGCGATCGGACACCGCACCGCGGCGAGCGCCGCCGGTCCGTCGAAGTGAAGCAGCGACGCGATGGACGGGCCCGCGACCTCTTGCGGCGCGGCTTCCATGGCCGCCGCGATGTCGGCCTTGCGCTGCTGGTCGTCGGTCGGCAGGAACATCGCGTCGACGAGACCAGCGCGCGCCGACGCTCCGTCGGACGAGTTCACCGAGTTGAAGACGTCCTCGAGTATCGGGCGGATCGCCTCCGGCCACACGAACGGCGCGGGGTCGACCATCACCGCTGCGGCTACGAGCTCGGGGCGCGTCGCCGCCAGTGCGCAGGTGATGACGCCGCCGAGCGAATGGCCGACGACGATCGCCGGCGCAATGTCGAGTTGTTCGATCAGCGCGGCGACGTCACCGGCGAACGCCGCGATCGAATAGTCGCCGTCAGCGGCGAGCGGGCTCTTGCCGTGGCCGCGCAGGTCGAGCGCGGTCGCTCGTGACTGTTTGCCGAAGTGGTCGTACTGGGGCTTGAAGAACGACCGGTCACACGTCCAGCCGTGCACGAACACGTACGCCGGCGAGCCGGTGCGCCCGTTGTCGTCGTAGCTCAGCGCCGCCTCCGCCATAAGGCGAAGTGTGCCTTATCGCGAGGCGAGGCGCTCGGCTATCTGCACCGCGTTCAGCGCGGCGCCCTTGCGGAGGTTGTCGTTGCTCAGGAACAGCGCGATGCCGTTGCGCGCCCCGGGGTCGCGACGAATGCGTCCGACGTAGGTTGGATCCTGACCCGCGGCCATCAACGGCGTCGGCATCTCGACGACCTCGACCGCCGTCGTGGCGCGCAAGATCTCCGTGGCGCGCTCGGGCGACAGGTCACGCTCGAACTCCGCGTTGATCGTCATCGAGTGACCGGTATAGACGGGGACGCGCACGCACGTGCAGCTGACCGACAGATCGGGCAGTTCGAGGATCTTCTGGCTCTCGTCGCGGAATTTCTTCTCTTCGTTCGTTTCGTCGTCGACGAGGTTGCCGGCGATCGGCAGCACGTTGAACGCGATCGGCCCGAGGTACGGGCCGAAGTCGGGGAAGTCGACGGCCTCGCCGTCGAAGGTCAACGCGCCCGAGGTCGGGCCGAGCTTGGTCACCTGCTCCTCGAGCGCGGCGACGCCCGTCGGGCCGGTACCCGACACGGCCTGGTAGGTCGACACGACCATCCGCGTGAGCCCGGCTTCCTTGTTCAGCGCGTTCATGACGGCCATCGCCGCCATGGTCGTGCAGTTCGGGTTGGCGACGATGTTCTTCGGGATCGACCCCAACGCGTGATCATTCACGTCGGCGACGACGAGCGGCACTTCGGGATCCATCCGGTACGCCGACGAGTTGTCGATGGCGATCGCGCCGGCCGCGGCGACGCGCGGCAGCACTTGCTTGGATGCGGTGGCGCCGATCGAGGTGAGGACGAAGTCGAGTCCGGCGAAGTCGGCGGTGTCCGCGTCTTCCACCGTGTACTCCGCGTCGCCGACCGACAGCTTGCGTCCCGCGCTACGCGCCGATGCGAAGAGGCGGATCTCGTCTGCCGGAAAGTTCCGTTCCGCCAGCAGCTTGCGCGCCAGCGAACCGACCTGGCCCGTCGCTCCGAGGATCCCGATGCGCGCCACTACGCCACGTCCAGTTTGAAGGCCTCGTGCAACTTCACGACGGCATTCTCGACCTGATCCTGACGAACCACACACGAAATTCGGATCGCGGAGGTCGAGATCATCTCGATGTTGATCGAGTTCGCGGCGAGCGTCTCGAACATCGTCGCCGCGACACCGGGATGCGTCTTCATGCCGGCACCGACGAGCGACACGCGCCCGATGTTGGTGTCGGCCGCGACGTCACCCCCGCCGATTTCGACGGCGACTTCGGCCGCGACGCGCAACGCGGTTTCGACGTCTTCGGTAGGCGTGGTGAACGAGATGTCGGTCGTGCCGTCGTGGCTGACGTCCTGCACGATCATGTCGACGACGACACCGTCGCTGGCCAGAGCGCGGAACAGCCGCGCCGCGATGCCGGGCGCGTCGGGCACCGAGTTCACCGTGACCTTGGCTTCGGACAGGTCGTGGGTGACGGCGGTGATGATGGGCTGTTCCATGGTGGGGTCCTCCTCGGTGACCCAGGTGCCCGGCTCCCACGTGAAGGCCGAGCGAACGTGGAGCGGGACGTGGTGCGTGCGGGCGAACTCGACCGATCGCATCACGGGCTTCGGACAACCGGTCGCGGTCATCTCCAGCATCTCGTCGAAGTTGAGACGGTTCATGCGGCGCGCCGACGGCACGACGCGAGGGTCAGCGGTGAACACGCCCGAGACGTCGGTGTAGAGCTCGCAGGAATCCGCCTTGAGCGCGGCCGCCAGCGCGACGGCGGTGGTGTCCGATCCGCCGCGGCCTAGGAACGTGATCTCGCGTTCGGTCGACACGCCTTGGGCGCCGCCGACGACGGCGACCTTGCCCTGGGCCAGGGCGTCCCGGATGCGGTCGGGGCGAACCTCGAGAATCTTGGCGTTGCGGTGCTCGCTATCGGTCAGGAACCCGGCCTGGCTGCCGGTGAAGCTCATCGCCGGGCATCCCATGGCTTCGAGCGCCATGACCAGCAGTGCCGTCGCCTTCCGTTCGCCGGCGGTGATCAGCATGTCCATCTCTCGGCCGGGCGGGTTTTTCGAGACTTGGCTGGCCAGGTGCAACAACTCGTCGGTTTCCTTGCCCATGGCAGACACCACCACGACCACGTCGCCGTTGCGACGGGCCCGCGTGATGTTCTCGGCGACCTCGCGCATCCGCTCAGGATCCGCAACGGACGTGCCGCCGTACTTCTGCACGACCAAAGACATGGCTCACAAGGGTACTGACGGCGAGGGTCCGCCTTCGAAGTCGTATCGGCGGCGCGCTAGCTTTCGACGCCGTGCCTAGCGACAAACGACAGCGCCAACGCGAGAACAGCCGAGCCCGCCAGGAGGCGATGGCGGCGGTGGCACAGCGGCGTCGCCGACGGACGCAGTCGATCGTCGTCGTCGGCGCGGCGGTCATCATCGGCGGTCTCCTGTTCTGGGCGTCCCGCGGTGGCAACGACGACAAGGCTTCGTCCACCGCCCCCACGACGTCCACGACCCTCAAGCCGCGCAAGGGCGACGCCGACGTCTGCCCGCCCGCGAAGGGGACGCCGAAGCGCTTCACCACCTTCGACCACGCGCCGATCATGTGCATCGACACGGCGAAGAAGTACACCGCGGCGATCAAAACCGACGTCGGCACGGTGACCGTCGAGCTGAACGCCGAGGCGGCGCCCAAGACCGTCAACAACTTCGTGTTCCTCGCTCGGAACCACTACTTCGACGGCATCATCTTCCACCGCGTCATCCCCGACTTCATGGATCAGACCGGCGACCCGCAGGGCAACGGCCGCGGCGGGCCCGGATACGCGTTCGAAGACGAAATCCCCGACAACTACGTCTACAGCGAGGGCGACGTCGCCATGGCGAACTCCGGACCGAACACGAACGGTTCTCAGTTCTTCCTCGTCGCTTCGCAGAAGGGCGCCGAGACGTTGCTGCAAGCCGTCGGCGGGGTACCTAAGTACACGCCGTTCGGCCACGTCACCAAGGGCCTGTCCGTCGTCAAGAAGATCAACAAGGACGGATCGGGGGGCGGCGAACCGAACGTCGACCACCACATGGTTTCCGTCACCATCACCGAGGAGTAACCGTTGTCCGAATTTCCTAGCGACCATCTTCCGGAGCGCACGACGCGCTTTTCCGGCGAACCGCCGATGGGCATCGATCCCGACAAGCGCTACACCGCGGTGATCTCGACGTCGAAGGGTGACATCACCGTCGCACTGGCGCCCGAACGCGCGCCGAAGACCGTGAACTCGTTCGTGTTCCTGGCGCGCAACGGCTACTTCGACGGCCTGAACTTCCACCGCATCATCCCGGGATTCGTGCTCCAGGGCGGCTGCCCGGAGGGCTCGGGACGCGGCGGGCCCGGCTACCAATTCGCCGACGAGCTCCCGCCCGCCGGCCGCTACGAGGTCGGGTCGCTGGCGATGGCCAACGCCGGCCCGAACACGAACGGCTCCCAGTTCTTCATCATCAGCGGGCAGGACGGTGTGCGACTCCCACCGCAGTATTCGCGGTTCGGTCAGGTCACCCAAGGACTCGACGTCGTGCAGAAGATCAACGACCTCGGCTCACGCTCGGGCACGCCGACCGAGGACGTGAAGATCAACTCCGTCCGGATTACGGAAGCCGCGTAAGAGATTCCTCTGCCCCGTCGACGTAGACGGTGGCGGCGCCGGCACCGAGTACTGACCACTCGCCTTTCGGTGAGCGCACCGCGGCGGTCGCGTCGTCGACGGCGACGAGCGGGAGTCCCTTCGTCGCCAGCTGGATCGTGCGGCGCTTGGTCTCGTCGTGCCAGTCCTGGGTCTTGGTCATCGCCGCCAGCGACGGGATCAGGCCGAGCCCGAGCGTAAATGCTCCCCCGCGGGGGTCCACCATCGGGTCGCCGAGCACCATCGCGCCGGCGCCCGTCCCGGCAACTGCGGTGCCGCCGTTCCACGCTTCGACGAGCGCGTCCCACCACGGCGTGTCCTTGAACACGGAGCGCATGTGCAGCGGAGAACCATCGCCGAAGTAGACGAGGGTGGCGGCGCGAACGGCTTTCACGTTGGCCTTGTCCGTGGCCGCCGTGCGGCCGTACACGTTCGCCGCTTTGACCTTCACGCCGAGTTCGCCGAAGTACTCGGTGGCGGCGGCGACGACGTTCTGCGGCTGCTCGTAGGCCGCGGCGGTCGGCACGACGAGAACGTCCTTCGCACCCGACTCCTTGATCAGCAGTTCGTCGACGGGGCGCGTGCCGTCGGTCCACTCGTGTCCGCCGACCAACGCCAACCAACCTGTCATTTCGTCGCCACTCCATCACGAACCTTGCGGATTGCCACAGCTGATACTGCATGACGCACGAGGGGTGTCGCGCCATCGACGGTGAAGCGGTCGCAATCCGTGACGGCGAACCCGTTTTGCCGCAGCAGGTCGACGACGTCGCGATTGAGACGGCACCGGCCAGCGGCGCGCCGCCACAGGGGCGCCGCCGCGTCCTGCACACGCCCGCGCCAGCCCGTCGACCGCACGTGTTCGAGCACGAGCAGCTGCCCGTCGGGCTTCAGCAGCTCGGCCACGCGCAGCAGCGTCGAATACACGTCGTCCACGGTGCACAGCTGAAACACCGAGACGATGGTGTCGTACGAGTGCAACTCGAGCTCGGCGCTCGTCGCCCAGTCCTTCTGCTCGGCGATCTCGAGAACGCGGCCGCGTGCCCGCGCCAGCAGCCGCTCGCGTTGCACGTCAGCGTGGAGTCCAGGGTGTCGCACAGGGGGAAGCTAGCTACCGCCGAGTAACCTCTGGCGCCATGACGATCAAGCGTGTCGGTGTTGTCGGTTCCGGAATCATGGGCTCAGGCGTGGCCGAAGTCGCCGCGAAGGCGGGCCACGAAGTCATCCTGCGCAGCCGCAAGCAGGAGACGGCCGACGCCATGGTCGCCGCGCTCGAGAAGTCGCTGGCGAAGCAGGTCGACCGCGAGAAGATCACCGCGGAGGACCGCGACGCCACCCTCGCCCGCGTGACCGCGACCTCCGAACTGACGGCGCTGAAGGACTGCGACCTCGTGCTCGAGTCGATCGTCGAAGACCTCGCCGTGAAGAAGGAGCTGTTCAACGAGCTCGACCGTGTCGTGCAGGACGGCGCCATCCTCGCCACCAACACCTCGACGCTGTCCGTCGTCGACCTCGCGATGGAGACCGGGCGTCCCGACCGCGTGTGCGGCATCCACTTCTTCAACCCGGCGACGGCGATGAAGCTCGTCGAGGTCGTGCGCCCGTTGACGGCGAGCGACGCCACGATCGAAGAGGCGTTGGCGTTCGCCACCAAGTGCGGCAAGGCGCCGGTGACGGTCAAGGACGAAGCCGGCTTCATCGTGAACGCCCTGCTGTTCCCGTACCTGAACAACGCCGTGAAGATGCTCGAGCGCGGCGTGGCGTCGCCCGAAGACATCGACGCCGCGATGCAGGGCGGTTGCAACTTCCCGATGGGACCGCTGGCGCTGCTCGACCTCGTCGGCCTCGACACGAGTCTGTCGATCCTCGACGCGCTCTACGAAGAGTTCAAAGACCCGAATTACGCGGCGGCGCCGACGCTTCGTCGTCTCGTGAGTGCACAGCAGCTCGGCCGCAAGAGCGGCCAGGGCTTCTACAGCTACTAAACCGCCCCGCGCTTAGTGCGGGTGCTGCGCGCGGGCTTCGTCGCGCTGGCGTTCGGCGTCGGCGCGCTGCTTTTCGGCGTCGCGGCGGGCCTGTTCGGCTTGCTTGTCGGCATCGGCGCGCTGCTCTTCGGCGTCCTGACGCGACTCTTCGGCCTGCTCTTCGGCGTCCTGGCGCGCCTCGGCGGCCTGGTCCTGGGCGTCGTCGACGACACCGTCGACGTCGGGGGGTTCAGGAGCCGACGGCGGGTCGAGGTCGGGACGCGGCGTGACCGGCGTCCGCGGGATGATCGGACGCGGTGGCTCGGTGACCGTGGGGATCGTCGGCACGTGGCCGTTGGCGGCGTTTGACGCCAACATCGTCGGCGTACCGGTAGCCAGGTACACGAGGCTCATGGCGACGATGGCGCCGCCGACCCAGCCGAAATGAATACGCGTTCGAAGCCACTGCATGGCGGCGAACAGTAGTAGCGGGGTCAGTCGGAGGTCGAAGAGGACGCCGACGCCGACGAGTTCGCCGAGCGCGATTGGGCGTCCGCAGACTGCTGATCAGCGCGGTTGCGGGCCTCGTCGGCCTGCGCGCGGGCTTGTTCGACGGCTTGTTCCGCCTTCAAGCGGGCGGCGTCGATCTGCGCCTGTGCGCGTGCGCGGGCGGCGTCGACGAGGGCCTTGGCCCGCGCCCGTGCGCCGGCGTTCGGATCGACGGCCGGGGCCGCGGTCTTCGCGGACAGCGCGTTCGGAGCCGCCAGGGGCGCCGCGGTTTTGGCGCCGTCGCCGACGACGACCTTCGATTCGCTGTGGCCGACGCCGAACTCGACGTTGCCGCCGGTGTTCTCGACGGCGATGCCGGGGCCGCTCGCGGCCGCAGTTCCAGTAGTGACAGCTGCATCGGCTTCAAGCGCGGCCAACGGGGAAGCCGCTACCGCGGCCACCGCCATCGCCCGCAAGATCAGCCCTGACCGGCATCGCATACGGCGAAGCGTACAGAAAGTGCGACGATATGGCTATGGCCGATCGCCCCTGGGTCATGCGCACGTATTCCGGTCACTCGACGGCGAAGGCGTCGAACGAGTTGTACCGGACGAACTTGTCCAAAGGTCAGACGGGCTTGTCCGTCGCGTTCGACCTGCCCACCCAGACCGGTTACGACCCCGACTCACCGCAGGCAGCGGGCGAAGTCGGCAAGGTGGGAGTGCCCGTCGTGCATCTCGGGCACGTCGAGCAGCTCTTCGACCAGATCCCGGTCGACGAACTGACGACGTCGATGACGATCAACTCGCCGGCGTCGTGGTTGCTCGCCCTCTACGTCGCCAACGCACAGAACCGGGGCATCGATCCGTCCGTCCTCGGCGGCACGACCCAGAACGACATCATCAAGGAGTACCTGTCGCGGGGCACCTACATCTTCCCGCCGGAGGCCTCGCGGCGCCTGACGGTTGACACCATCGCGTACACGGTCAACCACGTGCCGCGCTGGAACCCGATCAACGTGTGCAGCTACCACCTGCAAGAAGCCGGAGCGACCCCGGTGCAAGAGCTGGCGTTCACCATGGCGACGGCGATCGGGGTGCTCGACGCGGTGCGCGACTCGGGCCAAATCTCCCCCGACGAGTTGCCGAAGGTCGTCGAACGCATCAGCTTCTTCGTGAACGCCGGCATCCGCTTCGTCGAAGAGGTGTGCAAGATGCGCGCCTTCGGCATCCTGTGGGACCGCATCACGCGCGAGCGCTACGGCGTGGAAGACCCGAAGGCGCGTCGCTTCCGCTACGCGGTGCAGGTCAATTCGCTCGGGCTGACCGAGCAGCAGCCCGAGAACAACGTGCAGCGGATCGTGCTCGAAATGCTCGGCGTGACGTTGTCGAAGGACGCGCGCACGCGCTCGCTCCAACTGCCCGCGTGGAACGAGGCGCTCGGGCTGCCGCGTCCGTGGGACCAGCAGTGGGCCTTGCGCATGCAACAGGTGTTGGCGTTCGAAACCGACCTGCTCGAGTACGACGACATCTTCAACGGCTCGCACGTCATCGAAGCGCGGACGGCGGAGCTGGTCGAGGCCGCGACGACCGAACTCGACGAGATCCTGGCGTTGGGCGGCGCGTTCGAAGCGATCGAAGAGATGAAAGCGCGGCTCGTGCGCTCGCAAGCGGCGCGGGCGCGCCGCATCGAGGTGGGCGAGCAGAAGGTGATCGGTGTCAACACGTTCACCGAGACCGCGGAGTCACCGCTCGAAGGCGAGGGCGCGATCCTGCGCGTCGACCCCGCGGTCGAGGTCGCGGCGAAGGAAGAGCTCAAGGCGTGGAAGGCGCAGCGCGACAGCGCCGCGGTCGAGGCGGCGCTGGCGGAACTGAAGCGCGTCGCCGCGACCAGCGAGAACATCCTTCCGGCGACCATCGCGCTGGCGCACGCCGGCGGCACCACCGGCGAGTGGGGCGCAGCGCTGCGTGAGGTGTTCGGCGAGTACCGCGCGCCTACCGGTGTTTCGGGCGCGGTCGGCGGCCGCGGCGAAGAGATGGCGCCCACCGTCGCCAAAGTGAAAGCGCTTGTCGGCGGACCGCCGCGCTTCCTCGTCGCCAAGCCCGGCCTCGACGGCCACTCCAACGGCGCCGAGCAGGTGGCGGTGGCGGCGCGCGACGCCGGGTTCGAAGTCGTCTACCAAGGCATCCGCCTGACGCCGCAGCAGATCGCCGATGCGGCGCGCGACGAAGACGTCGACGTGATCGGCCTGTCGATCCTGTCGGGCGGCCATCTCGAACTCGTTCCCGAGGTGTTGCGGCTCCTGCGGGCGGAGGGTGTCGACGCGCCCGTCATCGTCGGCGGGATCATCCCCGACGAAGACGCGGCGAAGCTGCTCGAACACGGCGTCGCCGCGGTGTACACCCCGAAGGACTACGCCCTGTCCGAGATGATGGGCGAGGTCGTCGACCTCGTCGCCGCGCACCGCGCGTCGTAACCTGCGCCGATGGCCGACCGTCGTGACCCAGCCGCCAAAGTCGTCAACCTGATCCACCGGAGCCTTTTCACCGCGACCCGCGGGAAGCTCGGCGGCAAGGTGATGAACATGGAGGCGGTCGTCTTGACAACGACCGGCCGCAAGACGGGCGAGAAGCGCCAGACGATGTTGACGGCGCCGGTCGTCGAGGACGACAAGATCTACCTCGTCGCCTCGTGGGGCGGCGGGCCGAAGCACCCGATGTGGTTCCTCAACCTCCAGGCCGATCCCAACGTCGAGATCACGCGCAACGGCACCGACAAGAAGAAGATGGTCGGGCGCATCCTCAGCCCCGAGGAGAAGGAAGCCATCTGGCCGCGCATCACGTCGGCCTACAAGGGCTACGCCGGCTATCAGGAGAAGACCGACCGCGACATCCCGGTCATCGAGTTCACGCCGGCGTAAGCCGGGCGCGCTCGTCGCCGTGGCGCGCCTCCAGCGACATCGATGCGCCCCTGACCGTTAACCGTTCGATCTCGATCCCGTCCCAGGCATCGGGCATCACGACCGGTCGCCGGCACCACGCCTGCGGGTCGTCCGCACCGATGGCGACGCCGGGCAGCGCGTAGATCAGCGACATGAGGAACCCCGCGGCGTTGGCGAGGAACGGGCCGCTGACCGGTTGTTCGGGGAAACGGTCGCGGCGGTATTCGTGCATCACGTTGAACCGCGGCGCGCAGAACTTGGCGTAGCCCTCTTCGAACAGCCGCGTGCTCTCGGAGCGGTCGCCGACGCGTGCCGCCCACGCGCCGAGCAGCGCGGAGAGCATCGGAGCTCCGACGTACTCGTCGGCGATGTCGAGATAGAACCGCAGCGTCGCCTGCTCGGTCGCGGGATCGAGTTCGTAGCCGAGCGGGAAGATCCCCGCGAGAGCTGCTGGGGTGGCGCCCTTTTCTTCGTCGGGTGTGTAGCCGTCGTGGTCGAGCACCACGCCGTCGCGCATCGGCAGCACAAGACCGTCGGCCATTTCGCGCCACGACGCCGGTGCGTCAACGCCCACCTTCTCGGCGGCCCACAGCGCTTCGCGCAGTGCGACTGTCGACGCCATGTTGACGAAGGCGCTGTTGTCCGCGGGCTCGCTGCGTTCGGCGATCCCCATTGCCTCCTTGATCTCCCACCCGCGGTCGGTCCGCGCGGCGCGGCTGACAAGCCATTCGGCGACGCCCGACAGCACCGGCCACGCGGCGTCGCGCAGGAACGCGTCGTCGCCGGTTGCCTGCGCCACCTGCGCGAACGCGTGCGCGACGTCCGCCGACACGTGGTGCTCGTAACCCGCCGCTTCTCCAAACGCGGGCGCCGCTTCCTCACCGCGTGCCGGACTCGCTTCCCACGGGAACTGCACTCCCGTGTAGCCGCCGAGCCGCGCGTTCTCCCGCGCCGCTTCGAGGGTGCGTGACCGGAAGTCGAGCAGCGCGCGTGCGGCCGACGGTGCGGTTAAGACGAGCGGGGCAACGATGAAGGTGTCGACGTCCCACATCACGTGGCCGTAGTAGTAGTGGTAGCCGTACCACTGCGCGAGGCCGAACGGGTGGGAACTCAGCGAGCCGGCGTGCGTCGAGGTGTGGAGGTAGAAAAACGCCGCGTCTGCCATCTCTTGCCAGCGGCGGTCGGCGCCCGTCAGCACGATCCGCCCCTTCCAGAGGTCGGACCATGCCGAGCGGTTGTCGGCTCGGATGCGGTCGAAGCCCGCGCGGCGCGCGCCGGCGGCAAGGCGGACGGCTTGGCGGTGCGGCTGCGCGTGGTTGGTGCTCGGCACGATCGCCGTCACCTGTCGGACGGTGAAGGGCTCGTGGGCGTCGAGGTCGGTCTCGTACGTCGTGCGCAGCGGCTGGTCGCGGTTCTCGTCGCGCGTGCGCTTCGCCAACGGGTTCGAGCACTCCGTCCAGAACGCCATGCCGCACGTGGCGAGCTCGCCGAGCGTCGCCCACAACATGACGCCGTCGAGCACGTCGTCGCTCGCGCCCGGCACCGACGTGTCGCGGTGGAACCATCGGCCGGGTACGCCGGTCGTGTCGATGCCGGCTGCGAGCTGCACGTGCGCCGGACGGTCCGTCGTGATTGTGACCTCCTGCACGACAACCGACGGATGCGTGCGCGAGCACAGCGTGACGACCTCGACGCGAACGTCGACGTCGCCGGCGCGCACCGCGAAGCGCGACGTGAGTTCCCCGCAGGAGAAGTCGTAGCGTTGCTCCATCCCGCGGACGGCGCCAGCGTGATGCGACAAGCGGAAGTCGTCGACCTGTAGGTCGCCCGCGAGCGGATACGGGATCTCGGGAACGCAGGCCACCCCGAACTCTGGGTCTTCACCTTCGAGTCCGCTCAGCGTCGCGTAGCCCGCTCGCAGTGGCACGTCGCGCACGCGCAGGCCGATGACGCCGTTGCTGACGTATGCGGGCAGAAAGTCGCCGTCGGGTTCGGTAACCGGGGCGGGACTTAGGGGTGACGACACGTAGTGACGCGTGCCCCCAATGGCGCGGCGCTAGTCAGCAGACGACAAAGCAGCGATCCTTCATCTCCCCGAAGGAGTACTGCGGGTAGAGCCCGCCGAACATCTCGCGAGTGCGTTCGGTCCACGCCAGCGCCTCGGGCGACGACATGCGGTGCATCACCTGCAGGATGCCGCCCTCGAACACGCGGTATTCCGCCCACGCACCGGGGAAGTCCTTCGTGGCCGACACCTCGACCCACGGAACGTCGCCCGTCGCAGCAATGGAGCGGACGCGGTTGCGGTGCGTGTGACCGGCGAAGTAGCCGCGCAGGTTCGGGCGCCGCGTGAACACCTCGATCAACTTGTCGGAGTCGTCAGGCGAGATTCCGAAGTACGTGGGCTCCCGCTTTTTCGACGCCGGCGACCACACGTGGTGGTGGCCGAGTACGAGCACGGGCTGATCAGTGCGCGCTGCGAGGTCGTCGAGCCACGCCAGCTGCTCGGCCGTCACTTGGCCGGTCGTGTGCCGCGGGATCACGGTGTCGAGCAATGCGACGGCGACGCCCGGCAACGCGATCTCGGTAGGGCCTTCGGGGGCGATGTCGTCGTGGTACGCATCGTGGTTGCCGCGGACGTGGACGAGCTTGTCCCCGAACGCCTTGCCGTAACAGGCGACGAACATCTCGTACTCGTCCGGCGTGCCGTTCGCCGTGAGGTCGCCCTTGGCGACCACCGCGGCGGGATCGATGGCGCGGATCTCGTCGACCGCGGCGTTGTTCATCGTCTCCGGGTACGGCGGCTCACCTTCGGCGACCGACAGGATCGGGCCGATGTCCATGCCTTCGATGATTCCGCACTCGGTCTCGCCGAAGTGCACGTCGTTCACGGTCGCGAAGCGGCACAGCAACTCACCGCCGGGGCGCGGCAGCGTGCGACCGGCGACGCCGTCGAACTCGAACGCGCTGTCGGGTGCGAGGTCCTCGTAGCGGTGAACCTCGGTGCCGTCGAAGACGACGGCAGTGCTTTCCGAAACGGTCGTTAACTCGGGCGCCATGTGAGGCGCGACCTTAGAACCGCGGCCGGGACCGGTTCGCCGCGATGGGCGCGTTCCAGTGGCGCCCGGAGAAGCGCCAAGACGGCGACTCGTCGTCGCGGCGGCGCGGTCCCGTCGCCACCACCACGCGGGGCCGCAGCGCCTCGACGGCGGCGACGATGATCGCCATCACTTCTTCCGGAGGACCGGACGTCGGCATTACAGCGGCACGTTTCCGTGCTTGCGCTTGGGCAGCTCTTCCTTCTTCGACCGAAGCAGGCCCAGCGCGCGGCACAACACGATGCGCGTGTCGGCGGGATCGATGACGTCGTCGACGTACCCGCGCTCGGCCGCGCCGTAGGGGTTGACGTACGTCTCGACGTAGTCGTCGACAAGCTCGGCCTTGCGCTTGACCGGATCTTCGGCCGCCGCGAGCTCGCGGCGATACAAAAGATCGACCGCTCCCGACGGGCCCATCACCGCAAACTCGGCCGACGGCCATGCGTACGCGAGGTCGCAGCCGATCGACTTCGAGTTCATGACGACGTAGGCGCCGCCGTACGCCTTGCGCACGACGATCTGCACGCGCGGGACAGTCGCCTCGCAGTAGGCGTACAGCAGCTTGGCGCCGTGGCGAATGATGCCGCCGTACTCCTGCTCGGTGCCCGGCAGAAATCCCGGCACGTCGACGAAGGTGATGAGCGGAATGTTGAAGGCGTCGCACGTGCGCACGAAGCGCGCCGCCTTTTCGGAAGACTCGATGTCGAGGACCCCGGCGACGACCTGCGGCTGGTTGCCGACGACGCCGACGACGTGGCCGTCGACGCGGGCGTATCCGCACACGATGTTCTTCGCCCACATCGCGTGGTACTCGAAGAACTCACCGTCGTCGACGACGGACGCGATGATCCTCTTCATGTCGTAGGGCTGGTTCGAGCTCGGCGGGAGCACCTCGAGCAGGTCCTCACAGCGACGATCGGGCGCGTCGCCCGGCGTGAAGTACGGCGGTTCTTCCAGGTTGTTCGTCGGCAGGAACGAGAGCAGGTACCGCACCTGGTCGAGGCACGCCTTTTCGTCGGGCGTGACGAAGCATGCGACGCCCGACTTGCTGGCGTGGGTGATGGCGCCACCGAGCTCTTCGAGCGTGACGTCTTCACCGGTGACCGACTTCACGACGTCGGGGCCGGTGATCGCCATGTGCGACGTGCCGTTGACCATGAAGATGAAGTCGGTCATCGCCGGGCTGTAGACGGCGCCGCCGGCGCACGGGCCCATGATCACCGAAACCTGCGGGATCACACCCGACGCGGTCACGTTGCGGTGGAAGATGCCGCCGTACATCGCCAGCGAGACGACGCCCTCCTGAATGCGGGCGCCGGCTCCGTCGTTGATGCCGATCATGGGCACGCCGACCGACGCGGCGAGGTCCATCACCTTGTGGATCTTTTCGGCGAAGACTTCGCCGAGCGCACCGCCGAACAGCGTGAAGTCTTGCGAGAACACGCACACCCGCCGGCCGTCGATCGTGCCGAAGCCGGTGATGACACCGTCGGTGTAGGGCCGCGTGTTTTCGATGCCCATGCCGGTGGCGCGGTGACGCGCCAGCATGTCGAGCTCCTGGAACGAGTCGGGGTCGAGCAGGTAGTCGACGCGCTCGCGCGCCGTCATCTTCCCCTTGCCGTGCTGACGCTCGAGCTGTCGAGGCTCGGCGGGGTTGCGCGCCGCTTCCTTCCGCGCTGCAAGGTCTGCGACGCGCTCCGACATCGGATGTTCCATATCGCTCAGGCTAGAAGATGAAGTCATGACAGAACCCAGCCGGGAGCCCGTTGATCCTGGGCCGTGCCGCTGGGAACTGCCGGACCCGACCGATACCGACCACGTCGGGCTCGCGGGCGTGGGCGCCGATCTCGAGCCGTCGACGCTCATCGCGGCGTACCGCAGCGGGCTGTTCCCGATGCCCATCGGCGAGGGTGACCACGCGGGGTTCGGCTGGTGGTCACCGGACCCGCGCGGCGTGATTCCCCTCGACGGCCTGCGCGTCACCCGTTCGCTGCGCAAGTCGGTCAAGCAGTTCGAGATCCGGGTCGACACCGCGTTCGACGACGTCGTCGTGGCGTGCGCCGACCCGCGGCGCGCCGGGGGCTGGATCAACGACGCGATCCGTAAGGCGTACGGCGAGCTGCATCGGCTCGGGTGGGCGCACTCGGTCGAGGCGTGGTCCCGCGATGGGGAGCTGGCGGGTGGGCTGTACGGCGTCGCCGTCGGCGGCCTCTTCGCCGGCGAGTCGATGTTTCACTGGCGCACGGACGCGTCGAAGGTGGCGTTGGTGGCGCTCGTCGATCGCCTCGTGGCGGGTGGCGGCGTGGTGCTCGATTGCCAGTGGCAAACGCAGCATCTGATGTCGCTCGGGTGCGTGAACGTGCCCCGCCACGAGTATTTGGACCAGCTACGCGAGGCGGTCGCAGCCCCGCAATTGTCGTTGGCGTAGCTCTATCCCTATAATTCTTATGTGTTTAGTCAACAATTGCGATGCGGGGCGGCGTTCGTCCTCGCGTTCGCCCTGCTCCTGGCGGGCAACCACGCCGCAGGCGCAGACACGAACGAGCTCGTCGGCACGTTCCAACTGACCGCGGGCGCCTGCCCGGCGGGCGCGGGCACCGGCAGTTACTTCCGCATGGTGCAGCCCAGCGGCAACGTGACCAGTGGACCGTTCGTCGCCAACGGCGACTCCGCATGCTCCGACCAGACCTTCACCCTGCTGTCGCCCGGCAGCGACGGCGGCTTCGTCACGCGGTCGTATCAGCCTGCGCCCGATCCGGCATTCGACGGCGCCGGCAACAGCCTCGCCACACGCATCACCGCGCCGGCGAAGTTCTTCGGCGTGCAGTTCGGCTTGGCGACCGATCCAGTCGACCGCCAGACGGGCAAGTCCGTACCGCCGCTCGTGCTGCGCGCTGACAGCTCTGGCGCGATCAACGGTGACGTGCGCGCCTGGGCGGCGACGTGGAACAAGCAGAACTTCAACCAGGGCGCCCCGAAGCCGGATGGCTCGTCGCCGGGGCTGACAACCGCCGCCCACGGCACGTACAACGCGGCGACGGGGGCGTTCGTCGTCGAGTGGGCGAGCACCGTCGTCGGTGGGCCGTTCAACGACTTCACGGGCGTGTGGCATCTCGCGGGCACCTTCCGATCGTCGAGCGCTCCGGGGCAGGCGCCGTCGGCGAACGCAGCGAAGGGTCCGACGAAGTCCGCGGCCGGCGGCGGTGCGATCGCGACCGCGACCACCGTCGCCGGCGCGGGCGGCGACACGCAGGTCGCGGGTGCGACGACCGACAACACCGCTCCGTCCGCGGGCAACGGGACGCAGATCTTCGGCGCAGTGAAGCAGAAGGGCTGGCGGCCTCCGGCGTGGCTGATCCTGTTGACGTCGGTGGTCGGCGTGGGCGCCGCACTCGCGCTCCTCGTCCCCGACCGCAGTGCCGACGACACACCCACGCCCACACCCCCACCGACCGAACTGGTCTCGAAACCGGCGCGGAAACGTGCCGCTGGGAAGACCAGTTCGGGGATCGCGCTGGTGATCGGCATCGGACTGGCGCTCGCGCCGGCCGGGTTTCAGATGTTCACGCGGGCGCCGAAGGGCGGCGACATGATCGAGTCGTTCAAGCCGTACATGCGCACGCAGACGATCGACAACTTCTCCGGCTTCATGCGCGACATCGACAAGGCCAACGCCGAAGTCGCTCCGTACGCCGGGCGGTATCCGGGCGTCGCCGCGCTCAACCAGCAGTGGCCGGCGATCAACGCCGACATGACCGACATGCTCACGACGATGCGCGCGGACATCCCGAAGTACGAAGGGGTCGCGGCGCTGCCGCCATTCCCGTTGTTCCCGTGGTTCTTCGTACTGCCCGGTTTGATGATCGCCGGCGTGTCGCTGTGGCTCTTGCTCGGCGGCATTGCGCAGGGTCGGTTGATCGCGCTCGTAGCCCTCGGCATCGGACTGGTCGCCGCGCCTGGGGTGTTCCAAATGTTCGACCGCGCGCCCGGCGGCGCGCAGATGATCAACGACTTCAAGCCGTTGATGACCAATGCGAAGGTCACGCGCGTGCAGGGCTACTTCCTGACCATCGGCCTCGCCGAAGGCGAGTTGCGCAACAAGCTCGTGCCGACGGAAGCCGCGCACGGGCACGCGCTGCCGGCGGCCACGGCGCTCAGCGCGGAGTGGCCGAAGCAGTCGGGCCGCATGGCGCCGATGATCGCCGCGATGGCGGACAACCGCGACAACTTCGCGGCCGTCGTGGCGCTGCCGCCGTTCTGGTTGTTCCCGTGGTTCTTCGTGCTGCCCGGAATCCTCGTGCTCGGCGCAGCGTTGTTCCTTTGGCGTTCTGCTCAGGAGGATGGTTCCGTGTCTCAGCTCATCGGGTTTCCGAACCCCGTCAACGAAGTCTCCGCGCGGCTCGTCGCCGTCGGCGTCGTGCTGATGTCGGTGGCGGCGATCGTGTTCGACCTGACGTGGATCCTGCCGATCCTGTTCTTCGGCTTCGTCGCCCGCGTGCTGACCGGACCGAAGCTGAGCCCGCTCGGCCAACTCGTGACGAAACAGATCACCCCGCGACTGCCGTTCGAGGAGAAGCTCGTCGCCGGCCCGCCCAAGCGATTCGCGCAAGGGATGGGCGTCGCCTTCTCCGGCACTGCGCTGCTGCTCGCGCTGACCGACCACTGGTTCGCCGGACAGGTCGTTCTCGGATTGCTCGTGTTCGCGGCGTCGCTCGAAGGCTTTCTCGGCTACTGCCTCGGCTGCAAGATCTTCGGCATCCTCATGCGGTTCGGGATCATCCCCGAAGAGATCTGCGAGGAATGCAACAACGTCGGCCAGCGCATCATCGACCTCCGCGCCCGCGAAGCGACCGGCACATCGAAATGACAGCGAGTCGCACGCGTGCGGTCGCGGTCGTCGTGATCGTCGTCGCCTTCATTGCCCTCGCCGCGTTCGCGTTGTTGGCGCGGGCGTATCAACCCGGACGTGACGGCGTTCCCATCTCGAACGGCTCGCTCGGACTCGAGACGCCTCACCTCGCGCAGCCGATCGCGGCATCACGACCGATCGCGCCGTCGGTCGTCGGCGGGGCGGCGCAGGACGCGTCCCCCGCTACGCCATCGGCTCCCGCGCCCCCGCAGGCTCCGCCGCCGCCGAGCAACGACGGCGGCGTCGCGCTCGCAGCCTGCGAACTGGGCTTGCCGGTGCCGACCGAACAAGCCGGCCTCGCCAATCTCGTGACGCTCCTTCCGCTGTTCGGCCCGTTCTCGCCTGAGGCGTTCGCCATGGTCCCGGCGTTCGCGCCGGCGTTCCCGATCTTCGGCCCGATGATCGTGGCAGGCGGTCAGCAGCTCGATGCACACCAGGACGCCGTCAACGCCGCCAACGGCGTGGTGCATCCGCTCGAAGTCGCGGGCTACGACGCGATCAACCCGCTCTACGCGCCGCATCGTCAGCAGTTCCTCGCGGCCGAGTCGCAAGTGGCGGATGCGATCGAGCCGGGCGTCGCCGCGTTTGCCGCCGCGCCGGGCGCGACGTGCGTACCGGCCGCGCTGTCGGTGCTGTTCTAACTGGCGAGGCTGACGGCGCGGGCGACGACGTTGTCGCCGTCGAACTGCTTCGCCACCGACGCGAACTCTGCAGTCGGGCCCTGCCACTCGAGGCGCTTCACGTCGTCGAGCAAGGACGGGTCGACCCGCAGCGTCGCCAGCTCCTTGAACAGGTTCGCGAGGTCCCGATGCTCGGCGAGTGTCGACGCCAGCGTGCCGCCACCGCGCACCGTTACCTCCCACTGACCAGGCGCGTCGGGGATCGACTCGATGTGCTTGTAGTACTTGAGCAGCGCGGCGGCCGTCTTCGCGCCGAAGCCCGGTAGGCCTGGGAAGCCGTCGGCGCTGTCACCGACGAGCGCCAGGTAGTCCGGGATCGACGACGGGTCGACGCCGAACTTGTCGCGCACGCCGTCGGCGTTGATGACCTTGCCGGCGCGCCGGTCGACCTGCACGACTCGCTCGTCCTCAGTGACGCACTGGCCGAGATCCTTGTCGGGCGTCCAGATGACCACCTGCTCGACGCGTTCGTCGTCGCGCGCCACGGCGGCGACCGTGGCGAGCGCGTCGTCGGCTTCGAGTTCGACCATCGCGAACGTCGCCACGCCCATCGCCATCAGCGCGTCTTCCAGCAAGGAAAACACCGACAGCAGTTCGGGATCCATCCCGGCCGACGTCTTGTAGCCCGTCCACATCCGATTGCGGAAGCTCTCGATCACGTGATCAGTGGCCACTCCGATGTGTGAGCCGCCGTCGGCGATCTGGCCGAGCACGGTCGACAGCACGCCGCGGACCGCCGCCGTCCCGGTGCGCGTGTTCTCGTCGCGCTGACCGTAGAAGTGACGGAACAGTTCGTACGTACCGTCGATGAGGTGGACGCGGATCACGCGAGCAGAGACACGATGGCGTCGGCTGTGCGTTGCGCGTCTTCGAGCATCGGGAAGTGTCCGACGTCGTCGAGCGTGACGCGCCGCGCGTCGGGGCGCGCTTCGAGCAGCTTGTCGGTCATCGGATACACGGCGACGGGATCGAGCGCGCCCCACACGATCCCCAACGGCGACGGGTGCTTCTCGATGGCGCCGGTGAACCGTGACTCTTCGGCGCGGCGATCTTCGATGTAACGGATGGTGCGCGCCAGCAAGCGTTCACCTTCGTTGTGCGACATGAACGCCCACAGCGCCGCCAAGTCGTCGGCGGCCGGCTGGTGGGTCGGTGAGCAGATCGCGGCAAGCGACGCCTGGAAGGCGGAGCCGTCACCGCCCCAACCGGCATCCATCAGCGCGTCGGGCGCGGCGAGGAGGAACTGCTGGCCGTTGGTGAGTTGCGCCATGTCGATGTAGATCGAACCGTTCGTCAGGACACGCTCGCTGACGCCGAAGGGCAGCGCGCCCTCGATGTCGCGCGCCAGCAGTTCGCCGCCGACGGTGTCGCCCATGTCGTGGGTCACCAACGCCACGCGCTCGAGACCAACGGCCCCTGCGACGGCTTCGACCGCGTCCGCGTAGAGCCGGATCGAATACCGCACGTCGGGCTTGACCGACAGGCCGAACCCCGGAAGGTCGAGCAGCACGACGCGGCGACGCGCCGCGAGCGTCGGGATGCACGCGTGCCAGTCGTATGAACACGACGGGTAGCCGTGGATGACGAGGATCGGATCGAGCCCAGCGTCGTCGGTCGCGGGGACGTCGACGTAGAACACTCGGCCGATGGCGGCGTCGACGTACGCGCCGCGGGCCTCCCATTCGTCGATGACGGTCATCCGACCACGTCCCACAGCATCTGGTCGCCGCCTTCGCCGAACAGCGCCTTGGTCGGCGACTGTTTGTCGATGTGTCCGATGAGCCCTGTGTAGATGCCGTAGCCGACCAGTTGTTGCAGCCGTGGCTCGAAGGTCTTGACTAGTGATGGCGGCAGGCCCAGTTGCTGGTTCTCCTGCTGGCGGATGTATCCGGCGCAGAAGTTCATCGCGATGCCGATCCGACGTTCACTCGTCGTGTTGGCGCCGCCGCCGTGCCACAGCGAGCCGTGCCAGACCAGCACCGATCCTTTCGGCATTTCGGCGGGGATGGTCTCGTACACCTGGCCGTAGTTCGGGCTGTGGTCGAGCGTGTGCGTGCCCGGCATGATGCGCGTCGCACCGTTCGCTTCGGTGAAGTCGGTGATGGCCCACATCGAGTTGCACACCGTCGGCGGGTGCGGCTTCGGGATCGGGATCAGTTGGTCGTCGGCGTGGATCGGCTGCGCGGTCTCGCCGGCACCGATGTTGATCGACGACAGCGACGACACGAGGCACCCGGGATCGAGCACGTGCTCGACGATCGGCAACACGTTCGGGTGAACCGGGATTTGCTCCCACACCTTGCCGTACTTCAACAGGTTGTAGACGCGCAGCGTGTTGACGCCTTCGAAGCTGTTGGCCGACGGCTTCACGTCGAGCTCGCGCTCGAGGCGCGCCAGATCATCGGCGATGGCGTCGACCAGGTCCGGCGCGACGGCGTCCTCGACGATGGTGTAGCCGTCTTCGGCGACGCGCTTGGCGTGCTCGGCGATAGCGGCGGAGTCGAGAGTCATCGACGCGGAGGGTAGCGGTAGATCACGCTCGTTTGCGCCGTGATCACGGACCCGTCGGTGAGCGATCCGATGTCGCGGTCGCACACGAGACGCCCGACGAAGCTGCGGCGCCGCGCCACCTCGTCGAGGCCGATGTGCAGCCGGTAGACCTTGTGGTGCGTGCGGCTGCACAACAGGATCTCGTCGTTGATCACCGTCGCGTCGCTCGGGTTCGTGAACGGCGGCAACACAGACGCGAACCGATTCCGCTTCGCGTGGTTCGTCTCCCGGCCGCGCGCCACGCGCTCTTTGCCACCGGGCGGTTCGTTGTCGGCGACCCAGATGCGCTCGCTGCGGCCCGCCGCGATCACCGGGTCGGCCCACCCGCGCGAGATCACCTTGTGCGTTGGCTGCAGTTCGAGGACCTCGTCGCCGACTCCGACCACGAGCTCGCCTTCGGATGTGATCGCCAGGTGCACCGGGCTGTGCGTCGTCGGGCCGTGCCACACGACTTCGGGATTGCCCGACCGGTAAGCGTTGACGGTGAGACGGTGCTTCCTCGTCCGCGCCGCGATGTACACGACACCGTGGTGATCGACCGCGAGGGAGTCCGGCTTGTCCTGCGTGGTGAACAGATCGTGCACCACGCGGTTGCGGTCGACATAGTGCAGCGCGTTGGTCCGCAGCTCGGCGTAATACACGCGGTTGTTGGGACCGACCGCGAAGGTCACGGGCCCGTTCGGCGTGGCAATGGTCTGCGCGGCTTGGAAACGGAGGCGGTAGCGGTCGTAGTTGGAGTTGCACGCGGTCGCCGTCAGCGCCGCGACGGCAACCAGCGCGAGCAGTCGGCTCAAGCGAGGAGTTGCGCGATCACGTCTTCGTCGACAATTCCGGCGGCCGGCAGCCGCCCGGCGAGATCGCGCCATCCCGGTTCGACTTCACAGGCCGCCTTGAGCAGCGAGCGCGCCTCGTCGATCTCTCCGCTGGCTGCGAGCCCGATGAGGTGCCAGAACTTCAACTCGTAGTTCTCGCCCATCACTTCGGGATCGCCGCCGCGGTACGCGCGGTGGAGTCCAAGCAGTCTTCGCATCTCGCCCAAGGGGTCGACGTGGTCCTCGATTCGTAGCTCGAGATCGCGCGCCCACGGTTCGCCCACTCCGGGAACGATGAGCATCGCCACCGACTGCTTGCCGCGAACGTCACCGCCGGCGGCTTCAGCGGCGTCGAGCGCGGCGAGGAGGCGATCGGCGAGCGGTTGTGCCGCTGTCGCGGCGAGCGATTCCGCCATCGCTTCGGGCACGCCGGCACGTCGCATCATGTTCGCTTCGACCGTCCATCCGTCGCCGACGATGTGGCCGGCCTCGGCGATGCACCGCGCGCCGGTGTGGGCTGCGGCGTCGCCGTCGGCGTCGATCATCGCCACCTGACGCGTGTCGCGGCCCTCGTCTTCGGCGAGCAACGCGGCGAGAGCGGTCGACGCCGACTCCCCCGCGCCCATCAGTTGAAGGCCGCGCGGTCCATACGTGATCTCGGCCATCGCTTGCGTCGCCACGGCGCCGATCCCGGGGCGCGCCCACGGAACCACCGAGCCGACCGAGAAGTAGTGCGACTGCACCGCGACACCGAACTGTCCTGTGTCGGCGTCGCGCACCACAAGCGAGTACGTCATGTGTGCAACCTACGCTCGCGTGCATGGCTGCGTCGGTACGCGTGTGTGTGCTCTCGTTGTCGGCGCGCTCACCCGAAGGCCAGGATGCCGCGTACCTCGAGTGGCACAGCCTCGACCACCTACCGGAGCAGTACTCGATGCGCTCGCTCGTCCACGGCCAGCGCTGGGTTTCGACCCCTGAGTGCCGCGCCGCGCGCGCCGCCGGTGATGCCGCGCTCGACGCCGCCGACCACGTCGTGCAGTACCTGTTCGCCGACACGGAGTCGCTCGACCGGTTCTTTGCGCTCGGCGCCGAGTTGCGCGAGGCGGGACGCATGCCGCTGCGACTGCCGCCGGTTGAGCTCGCGGCGTACGCGTTGGCCGACGCCACGTCGACAGTCGTGCGCGCCGAGGTGGTGCCGTGGCGACCGAACCGGGGCGCGTACCTGATCGTGAGCGAGGACGCTGTTGATCTCCCGCCGCTCGACGGCGTCGCCGGTGTCTGGCGCTACGTCGGCGGCACGTTCCACGAGCGCCTCGCCGACACGCGCGGTCGTCATCTCACGGTTTGCTACCTCGACGGCGAGCCGGCAGAAGTCGGCGCCGCGATCACGAGCGCGCTCGCGGCACAACCGGTGTTGCTGGGCGCCCCGTTCGCCGCGCTCACGCCCTTCGACTGGACGCGGTCACTTCCCTAGACGAGGTGCGCCATCGCTTCGAGTTGCTCGATGTAGTGCTCGACCGAGTGGTGCACGAACCGCAGTGACAGCGTCGTTGCGCCCGCGTCGACGAGTCGTTGCGCGGCAGCGCGGGCCTCGTCGGGGCTCGCCGACGGGTCGACGGGCACGTCGGTCTGCAACACGACCTCGAAGCCCGCGGGCAGGTCGTGCCGCGCCAACCACTGCTTCGCCTTGTCGGGCGATAGCCAGAACGGGCACCACCCGTCGGCCAACTCCACGGCGCGCCGCAGCGATCGCTGCGAACGCCCGCCGATCCAGAACGGCACGTGCGGCTGCACCGGCGTCGGATCGAGCACCATGCCGTCGAACGCGTAGTACTCGCCCTTGTACGACGGCACTTCGGCGGACACCGCGGCGCGCAGCGCGCGGATGGCGTCGTCGGCGCGCGGGCCGCGGTCGTGAAAAGGCGCATCGAGCAGCGCGAACTCTTCCTCGAGCGAACCGACGCCGAGCCCGAGAACCAGGCGTCCGTTGCTGACACGGTCGAGCGTGCCGTAGCGCTTGGCTATGGCCATCGGGTGGTGGTATCCGAGCACGAGCACGTCGGTGGCGAACCGAATGCGTTCGGTGCGTGCTGCCAGGTAGCCGAACGTGGCGAGCGGATCCCAGTACCGCACCCCGCGCACGTCGACGGCTTCCTGGGGCACCGCCACGTGCTCGCTACAGGTGAGGTGGTCGTAGTCCAAGCGGTCGGCGGCGGCAGCGATGCGCGCCACGTCTTCGATCGTGCCGTCGCGCTCCCAGCGCGCGTGACCGCGCGGCACCAACGTGAGCACGGGTGTGAGGATCCCTAACTTCATGGCGAGGCCGTAGCCTTACGCAGATGGAGGAGCGCCGTGCGGGTACGGCCACGTCGAACTTCGGCGTGGGCAAGCGCGAGAACCACGACGCGTCGGGGTTCTACGGTCGCTTCCGCACTCCTGAGGTGTCGACGGACGACGCCGTCCTTCCGCCGGAGCCGATCGTCGAGCCGCTGATTCACGGCGACGCACGCCACATGGACGCCGTCGCCGACGGGTCGGTCGCACTGGTCGTCACGTCGCCGCCGTACTTCGCCGGCAAGCAGTACGAAGAGGAGCTCCAGCGCGAGGGGGTGCCGGGCTCCTACCTCGAATTCCTGCAACTGCTCACCGACGTGTTCGCCGAGTGTGTCCGCAAGCTGGAGCCCGGCGGGCGCATCGCGGTCAACGTCGCCAACCTGGGACGCAAGCCGTACCGCAGCCTGTCCGCCGACGTCATTCGCATCCTCCAGGACGAACTCGGCTTGCTGTTGCGCGGCGAGTTGGTGTGGCAGAAGAGCGAGGGCGCCAGCGGATCGTGCGCGTGGGGGTCATACCGCAGCGCGGCGAATCCCGTGTTCCGAGACGTGACGGAGCGCGTCGTCGTCGCCAGCAAGGGGCGCTTCGATCGCGCGCTCACGACCAAGCAACGCGCCGCGGCGGGATTGCCCCACGTCAACACCATCAGCACCGACGACTTCATGAACCTCACGCTCGACGTGTGGACGATTCCGCCGGAGTCGGCCAAGCGCGTCGGCCATCCGGCGCCGTTCCCCGTCGAACTTCCCGAGCAACTCATCCGGTTGTTCACCTACGAGAGCGACCTCGTGCTCGACCCGTTCGTCGGCAGCGGGTCGGCAATGGTGGCGGCAAAGCGCCTCGGCCGCCGTTACGTCGGTTACGACCTCGACGCGTCCTACATCGACGTGGCGCGGGCGCGCCTCGCCGAGACCGCGCGCGTCGAGGAACCGAACCGCGACGTGAACGCGCACCAACTGGCGCACAAAGTTCTGGCCTCGTCCGGGTTCACGATCACCAACGAGAATTACCGCGTACCGAAGGCAGGCGTCGTCGTCGACTTCCGCGCCGTCGACGGAACCGGCCGCGAATGGCTGTTCTACGTGCCCGGCGCGCACACGTCACACCGGCCAGGGCTCCAGACGATGGACGCGGTGTGGCGTTCGTTGGGGGTGGCCTCCGCCGTACGCGGGCGCCTCAGCGACGTGCGCTTCGCGCTGTTGACGCCAGGCTTGCCAAAGCGTCCCGGTGAGGGCGACACGGTGCTGCGCTCCGCGGGGCCCCGGACCGTGTTCGACGTCATCTCGCTGATCGACGAGTCGCACGTCGCCCGCCTCGAGTCCTACGCCACCGGCGCGGCGACGACGCCGTCAGTCGGTTTCTGGACCGCCGCCGACCTCGCGCGCTAGGGCGTGTGCGTACTTAATCGGGCAGAGCCCGATTAAGTACGCACACGGTCATGCGGGGTGGGCGCCGAGGACTTCGAGGTCGCCGATGTCGGCCGCGTCGATGGCGCGGGGATCTTGGTTGAGCGTCGTGATGCCGACGGACTCGTCGGTCATCAACTCGTAGGCGGTCTTGAGGTCGAGGCCCGAGCCGCGCGTGACCTTGGTGGTGAGGTCGCGCAATCCGACGAGAGGATCCATCGTTTCGATCGGGTAGTCGCTGCCGCTGATCACCCGGGCGCCAGCCTTGAGTAATCCGGCCCAGTCGTAGGAACGCTTCCAGCGTTCGTCGCCGAGCGCCGCAGCCGCCGACTCGCGATCGCTCACCGCGAAGCTCGGTTGGATGCACGCGGTGATGCCTTGATCGGCGAAGCGGTCGATGAGCGCAGGCGACAGCACCTGCGCGTGCTCGATGCGGGCGCCGTTGTCCAGCGCGGCGGCTTGGTCGCCGTCGAAGATCATCTCGTAGGCGTCGAGCACCGCGATGGCGGCGCGGTCGCCAATGGCGTGCGTGGCGATCGTCCACCCGGCCTCGGCGAGCGGCTGCGCGACGCGCGCCAGCGCGACGGGGTCCCAGAACAGCACGCCGTCGTCTGTGGGGTGCACGTCGGTGAAGGGCGCGCACAGGGCGCAGGTACGCGGCCCGATCCAACCGTCGGCGTAGAACTTGACGCCGACGACGTCGACGTCGGGATCGTTGGTGCGCTCACGCATCCCTTCGTACGCGAGGCCGCTGGCGACGAGGATCCGCACGCGGCACGGCAGCCGATCGGTCTCGCGCCGGCGCAGCAGCGTGTCGAAGTACTCCCAATCGTGCATGCCCGCTTCGGTGACCTGGCAGATGCCGAGCTCGGCGGCGCGCGTGAGCCCGGCCATGAGTTGCGCGTCGAGGCGTTCGTCGTCGAGCGGATCACCGATGGCGTCCATCGGTGTCTGGCCGGCCGCCAACAACGAGCGGTGGTACTTGGCGATCGACTCCGAGGATGTGTAGTCGTAGGGAGGCTTCACGGCCGCGCTGACGCGCAACAGGTGGGTGTGATGGTCGACAAAGCCGGGACCGTTAAACGCCATGCGCTACGAACGTAACGTCACCGCATGGCTTCGATCGACGACGACCCGATCGTGTACGTGGAAACGCCAGCGAAGTTCGACGCGTGGTTGAAGAAGAACCACACCACCTCCGGCGGGATATGGCTCGCGTTAGCGAAGAAGAACGGCACGAAGAAGTCGCCGACCTACGTGGAGGCCGTGGAGGTGGCGCTGTGTTGGGGCTGGATCGACGGCCAGAAGAAGAAACTCGACGACGACTACTCGTTGCAACGCTTCACGCCGCGCCGGCCGCGCAGCAAGTGGTCGCAGACGAATGTCGACCGCGTGTCGAAACTGATCAAGGACAAGCGCATGCAGCCCGCGGGACTCGCCGAAGTCGAGAAGGCCAAGGCGGACGGACGTTGGGATGAGGCGTACGCGCCGGCGTCGACGATCGGCGTGCCCGACGATCTCGCGGCGGCACTGGCAAAGAACCCGCAAGCCGAGGCGTTCTTCAAGACAATCACCGCCGCGAACCGGTACGCGATCCTCTACCGCATCACCACGGTGAAGAAGCCCGAGACGCGGGCGCGCAACATCGAGAAGTTCGTGGCGATGCTCGCCGAAGGCAAGACGCTTTACTGACTGGCTGTTACACCCCCGAGGTACCGTCGAACTCGTGATCAACCGGCCAATAGCTACCTGAGCACGAAAACGGTGCGAACGATGCTTCGCTCAAGAGGGCGATTACCGATCGCACGTCCCGCGCTGTTCTTCGCTGGATGCGCGTGCGCGGCGGGCGGTTTCTTCGCGCCCCAGGGTGGCGACGGGGTCATGATCTTCGGTATCGGAGCAGGGACGTTGATGGCGGTGACCAGCGCGCTCGTTCCGTGGCTGAGGCGCGCGACATTCAGCCCAACTTCGGGACTCGCAATTGAGACGCACGATCCGCAGGCGATTTTTGCCGCGGAGCTCCTAGAAGAGACAACAGCGACAGGTCAGATCCCCGGGAGCGTTCCGCCCAACGTTGACGATGACGAACTCGTGGGAGCGGCGCGTGTTCTCGCTGCTGACGCTGCGGTGACGTCGTTGTTATCCGCGCACGGCCCGCTCGCTGACTGCGAGTGGCACCTCTACCTGTACGACAGCGACGCGGACCGTCTGCTGCCGATATTCGAGCCGGAGGACCCCGACAGTTCGGAAGGCTGGATGATCGGCCAGGGCGCAACGGGGATGGCGTACCTGCGGCGAGAGTTCGTACTCGTTCAGGGCGCGGAAGCTTCGGACTCGACGTACGGGCTGTCTCCCGAACAACAAGCGAGGTATGCAGACCTTTATGCGGTAGCAGCAATGCCGATCCAGAACAACGCCGGTGACGTAATTGCGGTTGTCTCTGCAGCTACTCGCAACGCCTCGACCGAGCTCACGACCGAAGCTGGATTTCAGGATCTCGTGGCACGAGCGCTTGGAATTGGGCGCGTTTTGATCGACTTGCTCAGGTGGTTCGACGACGGTGTCGAATAAATAGCTGCGTTTCATGAAAGGATCCCGGCATGGCTAAGCAAATTGCGGTGACCAAGAAGGCGGCCGCGCGCGCTGTGTCAACGACGATTGCCAGCAACCCGCCGAAGTTGAAGCTGACGAGCGGGCAGAAGCGGACGATCACCGGATCGGCCAAACAAAAGGGCTGATCTCCGGTCGCCAGCGAACGGTGGCCTTGGAAATCTCTGAGAGCGCGTGCAACCAGCGCGGGCGAAGCGATTGCTCTACTAAAGCGAGGCTTTGACGGCTTCAACCAGCGCTTGGGGACGCGGGTCCGCGTTGATGTTCGCGTTCATCTTGTTCATGACGTAGCCGAACGCGACGCCCGCCTCGGGATCGGCGAAGCCCATCGAACCGCCCGCTCCGTCGTGACCGAACGAGCCGGGTCCGAAGTACGGCACGTCGGGCCCGTCGAGCATGAATCCAAGACCGAACCGCGTGTGCTTGACCAGGATTGCGTCCTTGCCGTCCGATTGCGTGGTGCGCGCCGCGTCGACGGTCGCGGGGTCGAGGACGCGCACGCCGTCGACGTCGCCGATCAGACCCGCGTAGAACCGTGCGAGGCCGCGGGCGGTGCAGATGCCGTTGGCGGCCGGGACCTCGGCGGCATGGAGAGCCGGATCGTTGAAGTCCATCGCCGGCTCGCTCAGATTGAGCGCGCGGATCGAGAGCGAATCGGGATCCATGAAGGCTTCGATCAGCTCACGAATCTCGGGTGGGAATGCGTTGACGTCGAGGTCTTTGATCAAGACCTTCTGCTCGTCGGACATGCCGAGCTCCATCGTGATCAGCTTGCTGACGCGCGGCTCCTCCGACGCAGGTAGGCCGACGTAGAACTCCGCACCCAACGGGCCGGCGATCTCGTCCGCGAAGAACTGCCCGAGCGACCTACCGGTGATACGGCGTACAACCTCGCTCACGAGGTAGCCGTACGTGAGCGCGTGGTAGCCGTGCTTCGATCCCGGCTCCCAATACGGCTGCTGCGCGGCGAGCGCGTCGACGATGGGATCCCACGCGTACAGGTCCTCCGGCGTGAGGGACGCGTCGACGGTGGGTAACCCGGCGCGGTGCGAGAGCAACCAACGCACCGGGATGTTCTCCTTGCCCGCCACCTTGAACTCGGGCCAGTACGTCGCGACCGGAGCGTCGAGATCCAACTCGCCGCGCTCGACGAGCAGCATCGCGCTGGCGGCCGTCGCGCCCTTCGTCGTCGAGAACACCAGCTGGAGGGTGTCCTGCTCCCAGGGCCGACCGGTGTCCTGGTCGGCGACGCCGCCCCACAGGTCCACGACTTTGTCACCGTCGTTGTACAGCGCGAACGCCGCGCCGACTTCGCCGCGCTGTTCGAAGTTCTCGGTGAACGCATCACGCACGCGCTCGAACCCCGGTGCGACCTCGCCATCAATGGTTGTCATCGTTCTCCTAGATCCCGTAGATGTCACGCACGAGCGCGCGGAACTCTGCTGGTGCCATCGACGCGGCGGCGCCGCGCATGCCTTCGTTCGCCGCCGGCACCACGATGCGCAACGCGTCGGGCTCGTCGTGAATGACGCGCGCGACCGCCTCGGCGACCTCCTGCGGGTTGTCCTGCTGCGCCATCGAAGCGAGGTGTCGGTCACGCGCCGTGCGCGCACGGTCCGCGTACGGCGACGCGTCGCTGTGGGCCCGCAACGGCTGATCGGCAGTGATCATCATCGGCGTCTTGTACGCCGCGGGTTGCACGGTCACGACACGAATGCCGAAGGGCAACACCTCGCCGTGCAGCGATTCCGAGAACGCTTCGATCGCGGCTTTGCTGGCCGCATACGCGCCCATGAACGGCACCGCGATGAACGCGGCCATCGACGTCACGTTCACGATCGTGCCGCTCTGTTGCGCGCGCATCGCCGGCAGCACCGCACGCATGCAGCGCACGTATCCCATGATGTTGGTGTCGAAGATCTCGAGGATCTCGTCATCCGCGTGTTCCTCGAGCGGACCGAGGCGTCCGATCCCGGCATTGTTCATGAGCACGTCGATGCGACCGTGCTTCGCAAGGGTCCGTTCGACGCAGGCGCGCACCGACGCGTCGTCGGTCACGTCGAGTTGGTCGACTTCGAGCGCGAACCCTTCGGCCGCGGCTGCATCGTCGAGGACCTTGCGCTTGTCGAGGTTCCGCATCGTCGCGACAACCGTGTCGCCGCGACGCGCCAGCTCGAGCGCGATGAGTTCACCAAAGCCGCTGCTCGACCCGGTAACGAGAACGACGCCCATAGGCGTCACGTTCTACTCCTGAACGAGTTCGATGAGTGTGCCGAACGAACCCTTGGGGTGCACGAAGGCCACGGTCGTGCCACGCGACCCGGGCCGCGGCGCCTTGTCGATGCCGGTGCCGCCGGCGGCGATCACCGCGTCGAGCGCGGCCGCGCAGTCGCTGACGCGGTAGCCGATGTGGTGCAGGCCCTCGCCGCGCTTCTCGAGCGCTTTGGCGACCGGAGAGTCGGGCCGCGTCGGCGTCAGCAACTGCACGTAGCTCTCCGCCACCTTCAGCAGTGCCTCTTCGACGCCGTCGGACTCGACGGTCTCGCGGTGCTCAACGGTCGCGCCGAACGCGTCGTTGTAGTACTTGATCGCCGCTTCGAGATCGTTGACGGCGATGGCGACATGATCGATTTCGGTCAGCAGCATCTACAGCAGTCCCTTCACGGAATCGGGCATGTCTTCGGCGATGCGGATGATCGGGATTCCCGTCTGCGTGTTGTCGTGCATCTCCTTGAAGCAGCGCGGGAGATCTTCGAACGCGTAGATCTCCTTGTGCACCGTCGGACGGAACACCTTGCCGTACAGCTCAGTGGCGGCTTCGCACCCGAGCAGCGTCTCGTAGTGCGTGTGGTCGATCGTGACTTGCTTCACCGACATCACCGTCGAGTTGTAGGTGACGACTTGGCTGAGCTGCCAACCCGCCGACACGTTGACGCCCATGCGCGCCGCCACCGCGAGCCCCGCTTCGAACACCGGCCCGCGCAGCATGTCGCACACCGCGTGGAAGTCGTCGCCGCCGGTGATCTGACTGCAGTGCTTGCGGAACGCCTTGATGTCGTCCTTCGACGCGAAGCGGTTGAACTGCTTCTGGTCGATGCCGACGATGCCCTGCTTCTCGAGAGCCTCGCGCCGCTCGGGCGAGCCCGAGCAGAAGTAGGCGTTGTGGCCCTCGGCCTTGGCGAGCTGCAGGAACAGTTCCGACACGCCACCGCCGAAACCGAGCACGTTGATGGTGGCCCGGCGCTCGACGGGGACCTTCACCCGGTAGATGCCGATGGCGCGGCGCCACAGGTGGTACGCCGTCGGCGCCCGCAGCGGCAACGCCGCCATCTCCCACAGGTTGAGCCCGCAGTCGAGCGGCGCCTTGATGAGCTGCCAGTCGCCGACGACGGCCTCCTCGCCGTACCAGCCGATCGACTCGGGCTGGTCGTACGCCCAGATGCGCAGCGGGAAGCCGTACTCGTCGGGCTCGCCGTTGCAGTGCGTGACGACGATGTCACCCGGCACGAACTTCGTGACGTTGCCGCCGACCTCGACGACCTCGCCGAGCGCCGAGTTGCCCGGATAGATCTTGCCGCCACGCGCTTCGGCGATGTTGATGGTGTCGGCGAGCGCCGCGTGGTTGATGTTGTGCTCGGCGGACACGGCGAGCACCTTGAAGCGCACATCGTTCGGCCCGACGTCGCGCAGGTCGAGCTTGTCGAGGTGCACGACATTGGTGATGTCCATGTCCTCGGTGTTGCCAGCGCGTTCCTTCTCGGCGGCGATGGCGTCAGTGGCGATTGCGTAAGCGCGAACGGTCTTTCCCATAAGTGGGACACGCTACCGGGCAGTAACCGGGTCGTTCACTTCGAGTTCTCGGTACCCTCGACGGCCATGCAACAGCTAACGGGCTTGGATGCCACGTTCCTCTACGTGGAGACGGACAAGCAATTCGGACACGTCTCCGGCTTGTCGATTCTGCGGCGGCCGGACGACGACGCGTACTCGCCGTACGAGGCGTGGCGATCGAGCATCGCCGAACGCTTGCACCTGCTCGAGCCGCTGCGTCGTCGCCTCGTCGAGGTGCCGTTCGGCATCGACCACCCGTTCTGGATCGAAGACCCCGACTTCGACCTCGACTACCACGTGCGTCACACCGCGGTGCCGCCGCCCGGGGGCCCCGAACAACTGTCGAGCGTGATCGCCCGCATCATCGGCCGCCCGCTCGACCGTCACCACCCGCTTTGGGAGACCTACGTCATCGAGGGACTGCCGGAGGGACGCTTCGCCATCCTCACCAAGGTCCACCACGCCACCGTCGACGGCGCGTCCGGCGCCGAGCTGCTGACGATGATGCTCGACGACACGCCCGAGGGCAGCGAGATCGCACCGCCGGACCACGAGTGGCGGCCCGAGGCGGCACCGTCGACGGGCGACGTACTGGCGCGCGCGGCGGTCAGCCTGGCGCGCAAGCCCGGTCGCTTCTTCCTGCTCGGGGCGCGCGCCGCGCGCGAACTCGGCGAGGCGACGCGTAACCCCGCGCTGGCGATGGCCGCCCGTCAGGTGCGCGCCCAGTTGCGCGGCCCGATCGGCACGTTGCTCAACCTCGGCCGCGAACGCGAAGAGGGGCTGGCCCGTCCGCCGGCGATGGCGAACCTGAGCGCGCCGCGCACGCCGTTCAACGCCACGATCACGGCCCACCGACGGTTCGCGTTCCGCTCGTCGTCGCTCAACGACGTGAAGGCGGTGAAGAACGCCATCGGCGCGACCGTCAACGACGTCGTCATGGCGATGTGCGCCGGCGGCCTGCGCACGTACCTCGAGAACCACGACGTGCTGCCCGACGATCCGCTCGTCGCGATGGTCCCCGTGTCGATCCGCACCGGTCTCGAAGAACACAAGTGGACCAACCGCGTCTCGGGCCTGCTCGCCGCGCTGCCGACCAACGAAGAGGACCCGCTCGAGCGAATCCGCCTTGTCCACGAGGCGATGAACGAGGCCAAGGACCTGTTCATGGCCGTGCCCGCGGAAACGCTCACCGACTTCACGCAGTTCTCGCCGCCGGCAGTCTTCGCGCAGGCGACCCGGCTGGCGACGCGTCTGCGTCTGGGCGAGCGGCTGAACCCCGCGGCGAACGTGACGGTCTCGAACGTCCCCGGCCCGCGCAACTCGCTGTACATGGCCGGCGCGGAGTTGCTGCACTACTACCCCGTCTCCACGATCCTCGACGGGCAGGGCCTCAACATCACCGTGCAGAGCTACCGCGACTCACTCGACTGGGGTCTCGTGAGTTGCCGCGAGCTCATTCCGGACCTTTGGGACCTGCTCGACAACATCATCGAGGAGCTGCCCGTGCTCGCCAAGGCGGCGGGCGTGAGCCTGTAGCTCCTACACCGCGATGACCTCAATGAGGTCGTCGAGCGCGGCGAAGTCGTTCGGGTTCCGCGTAAACAACGGCAGCCCTTCGGCGAGTGCCGTGGCGGCGATCATGAGGTCGACTGCGCGCCCGCCGCGCGGCTTGCGCCCGGCCGCGGCGACAGCCGCGAACACCCGTCCATATGCGCGCGCCGCGTTCGCGCCGAACGGGATCGGACTCGTTGCCGCCTCGAGCCGTTGCAACCGTTCTTGGCGTCGCGCCCGTTCGTTCGCGTCGGCGGTGGCGTGAGGTCCGGCAGCCAACTCGGCGAAGGTGAGCGCGCTGACGGCGGACTCGAGTGGCAATCGATCGGCCGCAACGTGCTCGAGATCGACGACAACGGAGGTGTCGAGCAGCCCGCGTGCGACGCGCGGACGATCAGCCACGCGGGCGCGGGTCTTGCGAAGCGACCGCGTCGAGGTCGGCCCTCAGCTTGCCGAGGTCGACAGGCGCCGCAGAACGGAAGTCCGATTGCAGCGTCTCAGTAGGCACGAACCGTCGTTGGCGAAGCGGTAGTAACTCGCCGACGGGCACACCGTTGCGCGTGACCACGAACTCGTCGCCGTCGTCCAGCGCCCGCATGATTTCGCCGCTCTGGTTGCGCAGTTCGCGTTGGGTGATCTCCCGGCGCACGCCGGTACCGTAGCACGCCGTGCTACAAACGATCCCGGGCGGTTCTGGACCGCCGTAGTCGTCCTCGTCGTCCCACTCGTCGAATGGCTCGAATGGACGCGGTCCCGACTTCTGGAGCTCCGGACGCAGCGCATCGATCCCTGTCCCGTGCTGATAGTGCAGTCGAAAGGTGCCCTCGGTCTTCGCAGGGTTGGACGCCCGCACGAATTGTTAGGTGCGACCGCGTTCGTCGACGAACAGGTGTCGCCCGTTCGGCACGTAGCGGAAGGCGTACACAGTCGGCTTGGTTCCACGCGCGATCGCCTCGACGAACTCGAGGTCGGCAGGTTCGAACCAGTTGACCTCGTCGTCGTATCGCAGCCCGGCTTTCAGTCGGGCGAGGACTTCGGTGAGGTCCGGGATCAGAACGGGAGGTTGCTGGAACTGCGCGTCGGTCATGGCGGTCGCTCCTAAGAAGGTGTGGGAGGACGGCGCGAGCCGACGATGCCTCCAGTATGCCGAGGGGGTGTAGCGAGTTACCGGGCAGTAATCCGCTAGCCCGGCGTTGTCTAAGCTGGCTCCCTACTTACACACGTCTTCTGGAGGTTGACCCATGGCCGGGTCTGTGATCGTCGCTGGTGCTCGTACCCCGATCGGCAAGCTGTCTGGCGCGCTGGCATCGCTCACCGCGATGGACCTCGGTGGCATCGCCATCAAGGCCGCTCTGGAGCGTGCGGGCGTGACGCCCGACCGAGTGCAGTACGTCTTCATGGGGCAGGTGCTCCAGGCCGGCCAGGGCCAGAACCCGTCGCGCGTCGCCTCCGTCAACGCGGGCATCGGCATGGACGTGCCGACCTCGACTATCAACAAGGTCTGCCTGTCGGGCCTCACCACGATCTACCTCGCTGACCTCATGATTCAGGCGGGCGAGGCCGACATCGTCGTCGCCGGCGGCATGGAGTCGATGACCCAGGCGCCGCACCTGCTCGCCGGAGCGCGCGCCGGCTACAAGCTCGGCGACGGCAAGCTCGTCGACTCGATGATGCACGACGGTCTCACGTGTTCCTTCGACCAGTGCGCGATGGGTCTTGCGACCGAGCGCTACGCCGCCGGCAAGATCAGCCGCGACGCACAGGACGCGTTCTCGGCGAACTCGCACGAGCGCGCCGCGGCGGCGATGAAGGACGGCCGCTTCGACGCCGAAATCGTCAACGTCGAGATCCCCCAGCGCAAGGGCGACCCCGTCATCGTCGACACCGACGAAGGTGTGCGCCCCGGCACGACCGCCGAGAGCCTCGGTGGACTGCGTCCCGCCTTCGACAAGGAAGGCACGATCACCGCAGGTAACGCGTCGCAGATCTCCGACGGCGCCGCCGCGGTCATCGTCGTGAGCAAGGCCGTCGCCGAGAAGCTCGGCGTCGACCCCCTCGGCGAGATCCTCGCCTACGGCCAGGTCGCGGGCCCCGACCCGTCGCTGCTGACGCAGCCGGCGCGCGCCATCAAGCAGGCGCTCGGCAAGATCGACAAGCAGGTCACCGACGTCGACCTGTTCGAGCTCAACGAAGCGTTCGCCGCCGTCGGGCTGGCGTCGATGGAAGACCTCGGCATCACCGACGAGATCTGCAACGTCAACGGCGGTGCGATCGCTCTCGGTCACCCGATCGGCGCCTCCGGCACCCGCGTCGCGCTGCACCTGCTCAACGAGCTGAAGCGTCGCGGTGGCGGCACTGGCGCGGCCGCCCTCTGCGGCGGTGGCGGCCAGGGCGACGCCATGATCCTGAAGACTCTCTAACGCACTTTGTGTATCTGAGCGCACCCCGCCGAGCACTCAGATACACAAAGTCAGATGGTTTGGCGACCCTCCAGGGCGCGGCCGAGCGTGAGTTCGTCGGCGTATTCGAGGTCGCCGCCGACGGGGAGGCCTGACGCGATGCGCGTGACCTTCACGTCGGGGTGGCCTTCGCGCACTTCCTTGGCGACGTAGAGCGCGGTGGCTTCACCCTCGATGTTCGGGTTGGTGCAGACGATGATCTCGGTGATCTCCTCGGCGTCGATGCGCTTGATCAACTCCGACAGACGCAGCTGATCACCGCCCACGCCGCGGATCGGATCGAGGTGTCCCTGCAGCACGTGGTAGCGGCCGCGGTAGCGGTTGGTCTTCTCGACGGCGACGACGTCCTTCGGCTCCTCGACGACGCACAGGATGTGTTCCTCGCGCCGCGGGTCCTGGCACAGTCCGCACTCGACCTCGTCGTTGCTGCCTGACCCGTCGGTCTCGGCGATGTCGAAGCACCGCCGACAGAACGTGATGCGGCGCTTCACCTCGTCGATGCTTTCGGACAGCCGCCGCGCGTCCTCTGCCGGCAGCCGGAGCAGGTGGTAGGCGATGCGCTGCGCGGACTTCGGCCCCACACCCGGGAGGCGACCGAGTTCGTCGATCAGCTGCTGGACCGACTGGGCGTAAACCGACACCTAACCGAGGAGGCCAGTGAGCCCGGACAGCCCGCCGAGCGCGTCGGCGTTCAACTCCGTGACCTTCTCCGAGAGGTCGCGCAGCGCGGCGAGCACGAGATCTTCGAGCATCGACACGTCGCCGTCGGCCAGCACGTCGGGATCGATGCGCACGGACACGAACTCCATACCGCCCGTCGCCGTGATGCGCACGACGCCCCCGCCCGACTCGCCTTCGACTTCTTGCTCGGCGATCGCCGACTGCGCCTCGGCCAACTGCTGCTGCATCGCTTGCGCTTGCCTCAACAGTTCGCCCATGTCAGGCATCTGCGGTGCGTCACTCACTGTTGGTCTTCCTCCACGGCTCCCGGGAAAGCTTCGAGCAAGCGAGCCGTGCCCGAGGCTACCGGCCCGGCGTCCTCGAGTTCCGACACGTCGCCGATGTCTTCGACGACGTCTTCCTTGTCGACCGCCCGCGACGGCTCGGACCTCGTGAGGGTCGATCCGTCGGTCACGAGCGTTAGCGGCACGCGGACGCCGAAGTGCTTGCTCAACGCCTCCTGCACGTCGAGACGGAACTCGTCGCAGCGCTTGCGGTGGATGTCGGTGGGCAGCGCGAACGTTGGCGTCGGCGCGTCGACCCAGCGACCGCCGCGGAACTTCGCCTTCACATTCGGCTTCAGCTGATCGAGGATCGTGTCGGCCCACGCCAGCGTGAGGGTTTCGCGATCGGGCAAGTCGCCTTCGGGCATCGCCGGTGCCGCTTCGGCAACGGGGGCGGGGGCCTCCGCCTTCGCCGTTGCACGCGTCTCCATGCGCAACGACGGACGGGGTGCGCTCGGCGGTGGCGCCACGGTCTTGACGGGCTCCGCGGCCGCCACAGCTTCGGCGCGGCCGGCGTTGTCGAGGCGCCGCTCCAGCTTGTCGATGCGCTCGAGGAGCGCGGACGGGGCGACATCCAGGTCGCTACGGCATAACCGGACCAACGCCGTCTCGAGCGCGACGCGCGCATCGACGGCTTCCTTCATCGAGGTGACGGCGTCGCCGATGACTTCGAGCGCGCGCGTCGTCCCGGCGGGGCCGAGTTGGCGTGCGTGCTCCTCGATGGTGTCGTCGCGGGCGTCGACGTCCAACTCGGGCGCCAGCAGCGCCAGGAAACCGATGCGCAGCCGCGCCAGCAACGCCTCGCCGATCCGGCGGGCGTCGCGTCCCGACGCCAGCGCTTTCGCGGTCGCGACGAGCGCGGCTCCGGCGTCGCGCGCCGCCAGGCCCGCCACGATCTCGACGGTGGGGTCGGCTTCGTCGACGGCGCTGCCGCCGGAGGCGGCAACCTGGTCGAGCGCTGACAGCGCGTCGCGCGCCGAGCCGGCGCCGCGGCGCGCCACCACGTCGATCGCCGACGCGTCGATCTTGAGCCCGGCGTCTTTTGCGACGTCGCGCGTCAACTGCGCCAGCGTCTCCGCCGAGATCAGGCGGAACTGGTAGTGCTGCGTGCGGCTCTGGATCGTCGACAGCACCTTCTGCGGATCGGTGGTCGCCAGCACGAACACGACGTGCGGCGGCGGCTCTTCCAGGGTCTTCAGCAGCGCGTTCGACGCGGCGGCCGACAGCATGTGGACCTCGTCGATGATGTAGATCTTCCAGCGTCCCGGAGTGGCGAGCGCCACGCGGCTGACGAGGTCGCGGATGGCGTCGATGCCGTTGTTCGACGCCGCGTCCATCTCCTGCACGTCGAGCGAGGAGCCCGAGGTGATCGCCACGCAGCTCTCACACGTGTCGCACGGCTCGCCGTCGATCGGCTTCTCGCAGTTGAGCGCCTTGGCGAGGATGCGGGCGGAGGTCGTCTTCCCCGTTCCGCGCGGGCCGCTGAACAGGTAGGCGTGGCCGACGCGGTCGTCACGGACGGCGTTGCGCAGCGCCAGCGTGACGTGATCCTGGCCGCGAACGGCGGACCACGTCTGCGGCCGGAAGCGCCGGTACAACGACTGATAGGCGACTTCCTCGGGCATGGGACGAATCTACGCTGCCGGTGTGGCGAGCTTCGCATGCGCGCCGCGACGGCGCGTCAGCCCCCGCAGAGGACGCAGCGCCGAGGGGTTGACGGCGGCGGCATCGACGACGGGTCGGGGTCGGGAGGCGGTGCCGGAGCGGCGTTCGTGTCGGCGCGCACCAGCCGGCCCTTGACCACGTAGCGCTGGCGATCCGATCCCTTCGGGTGGCACGCGAACAGCGTGAAGGTTGCGGTGTCGGTCGCGTCGGCAATCCACGTGTCGGTTTGTGCGACCACGAACGCGTCGGTGGCTTCGTACGTGAACGTGCCGGCGTCGGTCACGAAGATCACGTCGTCGCCGGCGTCAATCAGGTCAATGTCACGGAATGGATGGGTGAAGGTGGTGCGGTGCCCGGCGACAACGATGTTGCCCAGTTGTCCCGGCGCGGCCGTGCCCTCCCAGTGTCCGGGGCCGAAGCGAAGCGTCCACGGATCGATCCCCTCGTAGACCGGCAGGTCGACGCCGATCTTCGGGATGACGATCCGCGCGTCGGCGATGGGCGGCGGCAGGGTCTCGCGCGGCGCTCCGACGGCGCGGCGCCGCAACTCCGCGGTTAGCGACGCCGGCGCGGACGGCGCCTCGCTCGCGCCGGGCGTTGGCACGGCCGCGGTCGACGGCGTCTTGTGGTGCACCGAGAGTCCGGCCCCGATCGCCGCCGGCGGCGGCGCGTGACCACACGCCGCGCCGAAAGTCGCCATCGCCAACAGCGCGACCAACGCGCGCCCTGCCCCAGACCGCATACCACTCTCCTGCCCCAGCGTCCCTGCGCCGCAGAGCCTCGCGCGACGCCGCGTTCGCCGCCAGGGCCGAAAGACCTCAGCGGACCCGCGACATGTCGATTCGCTAGCGTCCGCGAGTGGGCAGGATTTGGGGGCGGCTCGGCGTTGCCGTTGCTCTTGTCGCGGCGGCCTCGCTCACGCCGAGGGCGAGCGCGGCAACAGCTCCTTCGCTGCGTCCCGACGGCGCGCCCGCCGTTGCGGGCATGCACGTCCTAGCGGGCAACCTGCACGATCACACCACCGACTCCGACGGCGACGCTGCGTCGGCGACCGTCGTGCGCTGGTACAAGGCGCACCACCGCGAGCTCGGGTTCGACTTCGAGGCGTTGAGCGACCATTCCGACTTCTTCCCGCTCGCACCGGAAGGCGGACCCCCGTCACCCGTGTGGGCGCGGCAAGCGAAGTTGTTGCGCGGCGAGTCGGGCGACGGCATGACGTTTTTGCGCGGCTTCGAGTGGACGAACGATCAGGAGAACCACCTCAACGTCATCGGGTCTCGCAACTGGACGAGCCGCTTCGCGTCAGGCGACGCCGCGTTGCACATGACGCCGTTCTGGACGTGGCTGTCGACGGCGCCCGTCAACGATCCGACCGGCACGGGATTGGGCTACGGCGGCGGCGACGGCATCGGCCAGTTCAACCATCCGGGCGACAAGGGTTTCCTCAACTGGGACGACTACGACCTCGACGCCGGCGCCGCCAAGAGGATGGCCACGATCGAGATTCCCGGCGACCGCAACAAGAACGCGCACGACCTCACCCACTCCGACGCCGGCTGGTACTGGTACGCGCTGGCGAAGGGATGGACCGTGTCGCCGACGATGAACCTCGACTTCCACGACTGGAACGCCGGGGGCGTGTTGAAGAACAAGACGCCGGGTGCCGACTGCGGGACGCACGGCTACCTCAGTTGTCAGCGCACGCTCGTGGTGGCGCGCGACAACAGCGCGGACGCGATCCGCGACGCGCTCCGTCAGCGGCGTACGAGCGCGTCGGAGTTGCCCGACCTGTGGGCGACGCTGCGCCAGGGCGACGCGTGGCAGGGCTCGACGGTTGCCGGCGCGCCGGGCGACACGATCACGCTCACCGTCGACGCGGGGTCAGCGACCGAGGAGTTGCAGTCGCTCGACATCGTGAGCGACAACGGCATCGACCCGCACCCGTTCTACGACGGCGACAACGTCAACTGCTCGTTGGCGAAGTGCGACCCGACGTCGTTCGTGCACACCCAGCACACGCCGAGCGTCGCGGTGCAGCACGCGCGTTACGTCGCCACCGGCGGCCACGCCACGAAGAAGCAACGAATCGACGCGCCGCCGACGGGCTCGGTCGTCGCCACCGTGCCGTTGAGCGGGCATCGCGCGACGCGTCAGATCACCGTGCGCGTTCCGGTCGGCAAGACCACGCGTCCCGACGGCAAGCACTTCTTCTACGCGGTCGTGCACGCGGCGGCATCGGCGCGCGCCTGGACGGGGCCGATCCTCACGAGCGGCAACCCTGCGGGCGCGTGGATCGCCGGGGACACGCACGTCCATGACGACCACTCGTCGGACGGCAGCTCGATACGCCAAGGCGTGTCGCAGGCGGCGCCGGGCAACGTGTCGGTCGCCGATCAGATCCACCAGGCCGAGCGGACGGGCCTGGGGTTCCTCACGCTGACCGACCACCGCACGTACGACCAGCAGTGGGACCCGCTGTGGACCTCCGACAAGCTCGTGCTCGTCCCCGGCGAGGAGGCCAACGGGTCGCCGCACGCCAACGTCCACGGCGCGGCCGACGAACTCGTCGACGGCGCCAACCCCGCGGGTTCGGCGTCGTTCCGTCACGTCCAGCAGTCGATCTGGGACGTACACGCGCAAGACGCCAGCTGGCAGGTCAACCATCCCGACGACGGCGAGGTCGACGGCAAAGGCAGCCCGAACGCCAACGCCAGCGCCGTCGGCATGGACACCGTCGAAGTCTGGAACCGCGCGTCGGACCCTGAGGCCGAGATCAACTATGCGGAGAACCGGCTGAACGCCGGGTGGCGGTTCGGCTTCACGGGCGCCAGCGACGACCACTTCAAGGAACTGTGGGCGGTCGCCGGCCCCGGTCAGCCCACGACCTATGTGTTCGCGCCGACGCCGACCGAACGCGGCGTCGTCGCCGGCCTGCGCGCCGGTCACACGACCATCTCCGCCGGACCACTGGCGCCGATGGTGATGCTCACCGCTGACGCCGACGGCGACGGCGCGTACGAATCGATGGCGGGCGACGAAGTGACCGCGCTCAACGGCGCGGCCGCCACCCTGAAGGTGCGCGTCAAGCGCGGCGTCGGCACGTCGGTGTTCGTGTACTCGGCGCCGGGTCGCGCCAGGGGACCGGTGGCGGTGTTCCAACCGACGAAGCTCGACCAGTCCTTCACGCTGCCGATGGCGGCGAAGGGCAACTGGTATCGCGCCGAGGTGCGCGGCGTCGGCGGACCGTCCGGGATCGGCGACACGTCGTCGACGCCGAACAACGCGCTGCTGGCGTTGAGTTCACCGATCTTCGTCGACAACCCCGGCCATGCCGAACCGCACGCCGCCATCGCACTGCCGCCGGCGTCGACGGCGACGGATCGCGCAACGACCGCCATCGAGACGCCGGGCGCGTTCACGGGATCCACCGACGTCGCCGACGGCAACGGCACGACCCACGTCGTCGCCGAAACCGACGGTGCGGGTCGCGCCAGCGTCGTGTACCGGCGTCTCGGTGACGCGCCGATCACGCTGTCGGATCTCGACGCGCAAGCGCGCTTCCCGACCGTCGCCGCCGCGGGCAACGACGTGTGGGTCGCGTGGCAAGAAGAGCGCGGCGCGCAGACGCCGCACCGCACGAACATCGTGATGCGCCACAGCGACGACGGCGGCCGCACGTGGGACGACGCGCGCAGCGTCACCACCGACGGCCACGCGCAACATCCCACGCTGGCGGCGGTGCGCGGTCGGCCGGTCGTCGCGTGGATGGACAACGCCGGTGGCGCGTTCGACGTGTTCGTGCGCGACGACGGGGCGCCCGTCAACGTCTCGCGCGAAGGCAAGAAGGTCGTCGCCGGGAACCCGCTCGACACGCGCTCCGCCATCTACCCGGCGTCGACGTTCCCGTCGTTGGCCGTCGGCGCGGACGGGCGCGTCGCGGTCGCGTGGGCGGACAACCGCCACGACGTCGACCCGGGGTGGACGGGATCGACGGCGGGCGAAGGCACGACGCCCGACGACTGGGAGATTTTCACGTCCGTGCGCGCGCCCGGCGGCGCGTGGAGCGCGCCCGTCGACATCAGCAACGATCCCAAGCGCGCCGACCGCCACCCGTCGATCTCCTTCACGGGCGACGGCAACGTGCTCGTCGCCGCGTGGGACTCGAAGGAGTTGCAGGAATCGGGCGTGAACCTCGACGTGCGCTACGCCATGGCCCCACCGACGGGCCGCGGTTGGACGCATTCCTTCGTCGTCGCTGCCGACCCCGCGGCGATGAGCGAGCACCCGCAGATCGTCGCCTCCGGCGGCGGCGCCCGCGTCGTCTGGTACGACTCGCGGTCGGCCGACTGGCGCTGGAGCATCTGGTCGGCCGCCCTCACGCCGACGGGTTCCGGCACGCCGGTGCGCCTGACCGGTGCCGGCAACGCCACGTACCCGTCGGCCACGCCCAGGGTCGTCGCCTTCACCAGCGACCGCCACGCCGGCCGCATGCAGCGCGACCCCACCGAAGGCGCGTTCGTGCTCCCCCTCGGCTAGCGCGTCACACCCCCTCGACAAGATGGCGACATGTGCAGCATGTGTGAAGGACAGACCATCGAAGACCATCTCGCGTGGATCGGTGACAGCATCGAGCGAGCCGGCTGGGCGCTGCAAGGCGTCGCGACGGGATCGTCCAGTAAGGACTGGGCCTACACCATCGGACTTATGGAGAACTACGACCACGCGGAGCTCGTGGTCAGTGGAGTCGACGCCACGCTGGCAAGCCGGATGCTCAACGCGATGGCGGCCGGCGTGGCGACGGGCGAGCGCTATGAACCCGGCGAGCTGATCGAGTTCGGCGACGGTGACGTCGTCGCCCGCTTCGTGAAAGTCCACCCGTCGTATTTCGCCGGTGACAAGTTCGCAATGTGGTTCAACTACTACGCGTCGACCGGCCGCGGCATGAACGTCGCTTTCACTCAGGCGGCCGTGCTCGACCCGAACTACTGCGACATGCACCAACGAGGCACCGGCTGGCTCGACCGGCCCGTCGTCACGGCCCGAACGGGCGACCGTGCGAAACGGCGCCCCAAGAAGCGTCGCCGTTAACGAGAATGCGCCCTATCGGCGCGAAATCCTTCGATTTCGAACCGATAGGGCGCAGTTCCTGGCGGAGAGAGTGGGATTTGAACCCACGGTCCCTTGCAGGACACACGATTTCCAGTCGTGCCGATTCGGCCGCTCTCGCATCCCTCCGGGTACTGCTTTGAGGACGTAAAAGGTATCCTCTGACCGGGTCCGACCATGCAGTGCGGCGGCCGGGACCCGCGCAACGGCATCCCCGTGAACCGAGTCAGGGCCGGAAGGCAGCAGCTCTCAGCGGATCATGCTGTGTGCCGCGGACAAGCCTGGTCGCCGCTCTGGATGGCCGGACCCAGTCGTATGGTGGGAAGCGATGGCGCAACGGGCAGCTGACCTCCACCTCGTCGAGGGCACCGACGCCGAACAGCGCTACTTCAACCGCGAGCTGTCGTGGCTCGAGTTCAACGCGCGCGTGCTGCGCCTCGCCGGCGACGCCAACCTGCCGGTGCTCGAGCGCGTCAAGTTCCTGGCCATCTTCGGCCAGAACATCGACGAGTTCTTCCAGGTCCGCGTCGCCGGCCTCAAGGACCAACTGGCTGCGGGCGTCGTGGCGAAGTCGGCGGACGGGCTCGACCCGCGCCAGCAACTCGTCGCCATCAACCGGGTCGCCGAGCGGCTGCTGCTCGACCACGCGCGCTGCTTCACCCACGACGTCATGCCGGCGCTCAAACACGCGGGGATCGAGTTCGTCGAATACGACGTGCTTACCGACCGCGACAAGCACCACCTGGCGACGATGTTCGAGGAGCAGGTCTTCCCGGTCCTCACGCCGCTCGCCGTCGACCCGGGCCATCCATTCCCCTACATCTCGAACCTGTCGCTCAACCTCGCGGTCGCCGTGCGCGACCCGAACGAAACGGAAGTGCGCTTCGCCCGCATCAAGGTGCCGTCGGTGCTCCCGCGGTTCGTCGTGTTGGAGGACGGGCGGCGCTGGGTGGCGCTCGAGCAGATCATCGCCGCCAACCTCACCGAGATGTTCCCCGGCATGGTCATCGAGTCGCACCACCTGTTCCGCGTCATCCGCAACGCCGACCTCGCGCTCGAAGAAGACGAAGCCGACGACCTGCTCGAAGCGATCGAAGTCGAGGTGCGCCGCCGGCGTCGTTTCGGCACGCCGGTCACGCTGCAGATCGACTTCGAAATGCCCGACGACCTCCTGGGGCTCCTCATGCGCGAGCTCGAACTCGAGGACATCGACGTGTACCGCGTCAACGGACCCCTCGACCTGGCGCGCCTGTGGCAGATCGCCGAGTTGGACCGACCCGACCTGAAAGACGAGCCGTGGGCGCCGGTCACCCAACCGCGCCTCATGCGCTCCGACGACGAGCCGACGAACTTCTTCGCGGTGCTGCGCGATCGCGACGTGCTGGTGCAGCACCCATATGACTCCTTCGCCAGTTCCGTCGAGGAGTTCATCCGACAAGCGGCGCTCGACCCGCGTGTGCTGGCGATCAAGCAGACGCTGTATCGCACGTCGGGCGACTCGCCGATCGTGTCGTCGCTCATCAGCGCGGCCGAACGCGGCAAGGAGGTCGTCGCTCTCGTCGAACTCAAGGCGCGCTTCGACGAGCAGGCGAACATCCAGTGGGCCCGTCAACTTGAAGAAGCGGGCGTGCACGTCGTCTACGGCCTCATCGGTTTGAAGACGCACTCCAAGACGGCGCTCGTCGTGCGCCAGGAGAGCGGACAGATCCGCCGCTACTGGCACATCGGCACCGGGAACTACAACAACCGCACGGCGCGGATTTACGAGGACATCGGCGTGCTGTCGTCGAACCCCGTCGTCGGCAACGACCTCAACGACCTGTTCAACTACCTCACCGGCTACAGCCGTCACACGAGTTACAAGAAGTTGTTGGTCGCGCCGCACGGGCTGCGTGACGGGTTGCTCTCGCTCATCGCCGAACAGGCTGCGCTCGGCACCGACGGTCGGATCCTGCTCAAGATGAACGGCCTCGTAGACACCACGGTGATCGACGCGTTGTACGACGCGTCCGACGCCGGCGTGCGCGTCGATCTGCTCGTGCGTTCCATCAGCTGCTTGCGGCCGGGAGTGCCTGGTCTTTCCGAGAACATCCGTGTGCGCTCCGTCGTCGGGCGCTACCTCGAGCACTCGCGGCTGTGGGCCTTCGGGGGCGTGACGACGCCGGTGAAGTACTACATCGGCTCGGCCGATCTCATGCCGCGCAACTTGGACAGGCGCATCGAAGTCGTGATGCCCGTCGAGGACGACGCGTTGCAGGATCGCCTGAAGGAGATCGTCGCCATCGACTTCGCCGACAACATTTCGGCGTGGCAACTCGAGGCCGACGGCAACTGGTTCCACCTGCTCGGCGACAACCTCGTCGACAACCAGCGCCAGTTGCGCGACAGCGCCGTGGCGCGCGGCTCGCGTCGCAGCGACGTCGTTGCTCCGGTCTCTCCGTTGCGGCGGTGGCGACC
>JBEEFR010000135.1:0-28284 GCA_041166285.1 Actinomycetota bacterium
AGGGCTGCACGGCCGAGGCCTGCCACTTCCGTGACCTGTCGCGCGACCTCGCCGGCGTGGGAGCGCACGCTGTGGGGATCAGCGCCGACAAAGTCGAGAAGCAGAAGCAGTTCGCCGACAAGCACACGCTCGGCTATCCCCTCCTGGCAGACACGGACCGCACCGTGGCCAAGCAATTCGGCGTCACCCGCGGCGGCCCCATCAAGATCCCGAACAAGCGCGTGACGTTCGTGATCGACACCGATCGCACCGTGCTCAACGTGATCGCGTCCGAATTGTCGATGGACAAGCACGCCGACGAGGCCCTGGAGACTCTGCGCGCCCGCAGCAGCGCGTAAAAATTCGAACCTTCGAGCCTCCTGCGGTGTTGACATGGTGGGAGGGCTGCGATGGACATCGACGAACAGGAGGCGTACGGCCTCCTAGAAGTGTGGGTGGCGGAACACCAAGCCACCCTGTACCGCGCCGCCTGCCTCATTCTGCGTGACCCCGCGGCCGCCGAAGAGGTGGCACAGGAGGCATTCGTGCGGGCTTATCGCGCCGGCGCCCACGTCGAAGACGGTGACGCCCGGCGTTGGCTGCGTCGAGTCGCGGTGAACCTCGCCCTCAACCGGCTGCGGTCGCGCACGCGCGAGGAGCGCGCGCTTGGCCGAGTCGGGTTCCGCGCCGATGACGGCGAAGACCCGGCCGAGGCCGTCGTCGGTCGCCTCGACACCAACGCCGCGCTGGCGCGCCTGCCCGAGCGGCTGCGCCTTCCGGTCATCCTGCGGTACTACGTCGATCTCTCCGAACGGGAGATCGCGTCGGCGTTGGAGCTGCGCGTCGGGACCGTGAAGTCGCGCCTGCACGAAGCGCGGCGGCTGCTGGCGGAGGACTTGTCAATCGCGCTGGTGGAGGAAGTGGGATGAGCGAAATGGTTCTGGAGCAAGCGGTACGCGAGATCCTCGAACTCGAGGCCGCGACCTACGAAGTGCCCGCCGACCTGGCGGCACGCACGCTCAGCGCGGCACGGCGTGCCGATAGTCGACGGCGCGACGTGCGCAGGGCGCCGCGCGGCTGGTTGATCGCCGCGGCGGCTGCCGCTGCGGTCGTCGCCCTCGTCGCCGCCGGCATCGTGCTCACGGGTGACGACACGAAGTCGGCTCCATCGGTGCGGGCGACCCAGGCGCTCACCAGGGGGAAGGCACGCGTCGCCTTCGGAGACGCGGGACAGGTGCAGTCGGCGGTCAACAGCGGTGAAGGCGCGATCGGAGGCGCGGCCAGCGGCGCCGGCGATGCGTTTGCCGCTCCCGCGGCTCCGACGCCGCAGATCGCGCGCACGTCCGACGTGGCAGTGCAGGTCGACCGTGGGCAGTTCGCGTCAAAGTGGCGCGAGGCCAACGAGCTGGCAGCGCGTGACGGCGGCTTCGTCGTCGACTCTTCGGCTACGACCGTGCGCGGCCAGTTGGCCACCGGCCACCTCACGGCGCGCGTACCCGTCCGTCATCTCGACGACCTGGTGCGCGACCTGCGCCAGCTCGGTACTCCGATTCGCGTCAACGAGAGCGGCCGCGACGTCGGCCCGCAGCTCGTCGACTACGACGCCCGCATTCGCAACGCGCAGGCTCGCGAGGCGCAGCTCCTGCAGCTGTTGAGCGGCGCTCGCACGGGCAGGGCTGTCGCCGAGATCCAAAGTCAGCTCGACGGGACCCGCGGCGAAATCGAAGGACTCCAGGGCGAGCGCGCCAAGGTGCAAGCCGAGGTCGACCTCGCGACCGTCCAGGCAACCGTGACCGAGCCGTTGAACGCCCCGAAGCCCGAACCGAAGGGGAGCTGGAACAAGGCGCTGCACCGCGCGGGTGACGGGATCGTCGCCGTTCTCACCGGACTCATCGTGGCCCTGGGCTACGCCGCCCCCATCGTCCTCCTGGCAGTGATCGCGTTCCAGACGCGTCGCCGCTGGCGTCGCCGCGCCCTCGAGCGGTAGCGGCAGCTACTCGATCGGGATGACGGGCTTGGCGTTCTCGTCGAGCTGGTGCAGGTACTCGCTGATCCCGAAACCGACCTTGCCGTTGTAGGTCCACTTCGCCAGGCCTTCGTTGACGATCGTCGCGTTGGGACGAATGCCGGCGTTGCCCGGGTCGACGCGCAGGAGGTCGGCGCGCAATTCGTGCTCGCGCCCCTTCTTGTCGACGGCGGTCACGTAGCTGACCTTGTGCGTCACGCCGTCGTCTTCGAGATCGGTGCGCACCCTCCACTCGGCGATCGACGCGTGTTCGCCGTCGGTCCACACCCAGCCGCGGTGCAGGTCGCCAGCGTCGGTGCCGATGCGGATGCCGCCGAAGTGCGTGTCGTCGTCGATGTTGATCGAGAACCACCGCCAGTGCTTCGGCCCACCCCAGCGGCGCGGACCCCACGACTTGTCGCGGTTGCCGCGCGCCTCGGGGCCGAGGGTGTGGCGTTCACCGTCGATCTCGATGAAGCCCGACCAACGGCCGGCCTGCTCGAGGTGACCCTTCCCGACGGACAGACGCGTCTGCGCGCTGGTCTGATCGACCGCATCCTGGTTCTGGCCGTCGCCTCCCATCGCGGGTGTGAGCGCGTCGAACACGACATCGGCCCTGATCGGCTTGAGCTCGCCGTGGATGTAACCCGGCCCGTCGATGGTGATGCGCCACTGCTTGAGCGGCGCGAGCCGCTCGTACGTGACGGACTCCACCTTCAGGTCGTCGTCGACCATCACGCGCTGTTCCTTCACGCCGTGCAGGCGCGCCAACCCGCCGCCGGGCACCCAGATCGACATGCCGATGTCCATCGTCCCGTCGTTCGGACGGATGCCGCAGCGCGTGAAGAACCCGCTGTCGGTCGCCGGGTCGTAACAGTTGAAGTAGTAGCTCTCGCTCCACGCTTGGTCGCCTTCGACCGGATGCGCGAAGTCGTGTGACTCGTCAAGGATCGGCACGTCGGCGACCTTACGCCTGAGGCGCGCAGAGGTACATCGACGTGACGATGATTTCGACGGTGACGTCGTCGTCTTGATTGAGCACGTCGCACTTCGTCTGCACGATCCCGCGGTCGCCCTTGCTCGTGAGACGCGTCGAGGCGATGCTGATCCGCAGGCGCAGCACGTCGTTGGCGCGGACGGCGCGGCGGAACTGCACGTCCCACGACAGCCCGCCGAGGAACCCTGGCTGTTCGCCCTGGTTGACCTCGAGCGTGTGGATCATGCGGAAGAACAGGGAGACGACGTAACCGAAGGACGCGATCAGGCCGCCGTGCACGGTTGTCTCCGCAAAGGCAGCATCGACGTGGATCGGCCACGGGTCGTTGACGTGGGCGTACGCCACCATCTCCTCGGCGTCGACGACCACCTCCTGGCTGACCTCTTCGTACCCGACAGTGAAGTCTTCGAAATACGCCGTTCGCGCGCGTCATACCGCAGCGTCCCACACTGCGGCGACGAGCGGACTCGACAGCGAACGCTCGCGTACGCACAACCCGATGCGGAAGCTGCGCAGCATCGGCCGCACCGGGACTTCCACGATGCGGTCGCGCAACGCACTCTTCTCCAACACGAGCCGCGGTACGACACCGACGCCGCACCCGAGCGCGACCAACGACAGAATTGCCTCGTGGCCTTGGATCTGTGAGTAGACGACGGGCGTGATGCCGCGCGCGGCGAGCCACTGGTCGACGTAGTCGCGAGCGAGGCCGAACGACGGGAGCACGAGCGGCAACGCCGTCCAGTCGAGTGGGCGGCGCATGGCGGAGACGAAGACCGGGCCTTGACTCGGCGCGACGAACACGATCCGCGTCGACGTGAGTACGTGACTCGCAAGGCCCGCGGGGAGGCGGTCCGGCACCGCCGCGATGCTCACGTCGATGTCGCCACCACGAAGCTGCTCGATAGCGTCGGCGGCATAACCCGTCGTGAGTTCGATGCGGATGGCGGGGTGGCGGTCGCGCAGCCGCGCCAACAGATCGGGGACGATGCTCTGCGCCGCCGTGACCGTGCAGTAAACGTGGAGCGTTCCCGACAGTTCACCGTGCGCCGGCGCGCGCTCGCCGGTATAGCGCTGCCACTCCTCCAGCACCGCCAGGGCGTGGCGCCGGAACGCTTCGCCTGCCGGCGTCAGGGCGACGTTGTGGTGCTCGCGCTCGAACAGCGTCTCACCGACCTCGGACTCGAGACGCTGGATGGCGCGGCTCAGGGTGGATGGGCTGACGTGGCACGCACGCGCCGCCCGTCCGAAGTGCAACGAACCCGCCAACTCGACGAACTGCCGGAGCGGCTCGTAATCCTTCATTGCGTTCTACGCAATGTGGAGTTGCAATCGTTTCACTGTACGCATCATGAGAGTGAGCGTACAACGAGCCTCATGGAATCCGAGCTCTTCGACCTCATCGACATCGATCTCGACGGCACGACGGAACGCATTCTCGCCGGCGGCCGTCACCTCTTCCCCCTGTTGCCAGCGGCGTTCAGCGGCATACGTCAGATCGGCGTCATCGGATGGGGCCCGCAGGCCCGCGCTCAGGCGATGAACTTGCGCGACTCGTTGGCCGGCACGGGCATCCGCGTGACCGTCGGCCTCCGCGCCGGGTCGGCGTCCTACGACGGGGCACGGGCCGACGGCTTCTCGGAACACGACGAAACGCTCGGCGAGATGATGGACGTGATCCGAGCGTCCGATCTCGTACTGCTCCTGATCGCCGACGCCGCTCTCGTCGAGCGCCACGAGGAGGTCTTCGCCGCCCTCAAACCGCACGCGATCGTCGGGTTGTCGCATGGCTTCCTACTCGCGCATCTGCAGTCGCGTGGCGGGTGTTTCCCGCCCGCGCACTCGATCGTCGCGGTGTGTCCGAAAGGGATGGGCAAGTCGGTCCGCCGCCTGTATGAGCAAGGCACCGACATCGACGGCGCCGGGATCAACTGCTCTGTCGCGGTGCACGCCGATGCCGATGGCCGTGCGACCGACGTCGCGCTGGGTTGGGCGGTCGGCATCGGTGCGCCGTTCGTGTTCGAGACGACGCTCGAGTCGGAGTACCTCTCGGACATCGCCGGCGAACGCGCCATCCTGCTCGGCATCCCGCATGCGATCGCCGAGGCGATGTACCGCCGTCGCATCGAGATGGGCGACGCACCGTTCGACGCCTTCGTTCGATCAACCGAGTCGATGACCGGGGCGCTGGCGCGCACCGTCTCGCACGGTGGCATTCGGGCAGTGCTCGACGAGTTCTCCGGCGACGACCGCAGCACGTTCGACCACGCGTACTGCGCGGCCTATCGCGCCTGCGCCCCGATCATTGGGGAGCTCTACGACGAAGTGCGTTCGGGCAACGAAGTGTCCGGTGTGTGTTTGGCGGCGCGCCGCACCGCCCCGATGCCCGACATCGACGGCAGCCGCATGTGGCAGGTAGGCGCGGAGGTGCGCGCCGCCCGCGACGGGGGCGAGGTCGCGATCGACCCCACGACCTCCGGCCTGTTCGTCGGGTCGATGATGGCGCAGGTCGACGTGTTCCGCGACGAAGGCCACCCGTGGTCGGAGATCGCCAACGAGTCGATCATCGAACTCGTCGACTCGCTCATCCCGTTCATGCATGCGCGCGGCGTGGCGTACATGGTCGACAACTGCTCGACAACGGCGCGCCTTGGCGCACGCAAGTGGGGGCCGCGCTTCGAAGCGGCGTTCAACCAGGTCGCGTTCCCGCGCATCGACGGCGAAGGCGCCCGCGAGGACTCGCTCGTGGCCTCACTGGAAGCGCATCCGATTCACGATGTGCTGGACACCATCGCCAAGTTCCGTCCCGCCGTCGACATCGCCGTTCCGTAATTACGCCACTTGACTTAATACGCCACCTGGCGTAATTTGACGCCGTGGCGGTACGGGGAGACGCGGCGCGTTCGGCGTTGGTCGAGGCCGCGGAGCGATTGTTCGCGCAACAGGGCATCGAAGGGGTGTCGTTGCGCGACGTGTCGGCGGCGGCCGGACAGCGCAATCACAACGCCGCGCAGTACCACTTCGGCGACCGTCTCGGCCTCGTCGCCGCCGTCTACGAGAACCGTATGGCGGTGGTCGAAGAGCGCCGTCGCCTGCAACTCGCCGGAGTAGACGACGACGTGCGCGGACTCGTGGCGGCGATTGTCGTGCCGCTCGTGAGTGTCGTCGCCGAAACCCAAGGCTGGTACGCGCGCTTCCAGGCGCGCCTGCGGTGGGAACCGACGTCGTGGGAGGCGCTGCAGAAAGTGACGAGCGGCAGCAGCTTCGCCGCCGCCATGCGCAAGCTCAACCTCGCGCTGGGCGATCTCCCGCGCCCCGTGCGACACAGCCGCCTCGACCAACTGATGACGCTCGTCATCGGCACGATCGCGGGCTGGGAAGGCGCGCCCGACCGCGGCCAGACCCGCCTGTCGGCCGACGCGCTGCAAGCCGAACTGATCTCTACCGGTGTCGCCGTGCTCACGGCGCCCGTCCTCGAAGGAGTCACACGATGACCGTCACCGCCGACCTCAACGGTTTGCTGTCCGACTACCACCCCGGCCCGCGCGTGTACCCGCGGACGCCCGACGGTTGGGCCGAGGCGCCGTACACGCGCTTCGACGTCGCGCCGCTGACGCCAACCATCGGCGCGGTCATCTCAGGTGTCTCACTGGCCGCGCCGGTCGACGCCGAGCTGTTCGACCAACTCAACCGGGCGCTGCTCGAGTGGAAGGTGCTGTTCTTCCGCGAGCAGGACATCACCGGTGAGCAACACGCGGCGTTCGCCGCCAACTGGGGTCCGCTCGAAGCACACCCGTTCATCAAGCTGACGACGGATCAGTTGCACGGCAAGGCCGAAGTCGTCCGCTTCGAGAAGGGCCCGGAGCTCGGCGGCTACGAGAACGTGTGGCACTCCGACGTGACGTGGCGCGAGGTTCCGTCGCTCGGGTCGGTGCTGCGGGCGATCGAAGTGCCCGACGTCGGCGGCGACACGATGTGGTCCGACATGTGCGCGGCGTACGACGGGCTCAACGACGCGACGAAGGAACGCATCGAAGGGCTCGTCGCCGAGCACGACTGGTTGTACAGCTTTGGCCTGACGATGAAGCCCGACGAGCGCGACGCGCTCCGCGTCGACTTCCCGCCGGCGCACCATCCGGTCGTGCGCACGCACCCCGAGACCGGGCGCAAGATGCTGTACGTCAACCGCGGCTTCACGCAGTTCATCGTCGGCATGGACCCCGACGAGAGCCGCGCGCTGCTCGAGCAGCTGTGGATCCAGGCGAGCTTCGGCGAGTACCAGTGCCGGTGGAAGTGGCAACCAGGCGACGTCGCGTTCTGGGACAACCGCTCCACGCAGCACTACGCCATCTCCGACTACTTCCCGAACCGCCGCGTCATGGAGCGCATCACCATCATCGGCGACAAGCCCTTCTAAGTAACGTCGGCGCGATGCGCGCCGCGGTCGTCGTAAGTACCTACAACCGCGCCGAGTATCTGCGCGACCTCGTGAAGTGCCTTGACGCGCAAACCTGCAAGGACGTCGAAGTCGTCATCGTCGACAACGGGTCAACCGACGAGACGCCGTCACTGGGGATCGCGACGCTGCGGCTCGACGCCAATCGCGGACCGGGCGGCGGGCGCAACGCCGGCGTGGCGTCGACGGACGCCGAGATCGTCGTGTTCACCGACGACGATTGCCTGCCGACGCCGACGTGGCTCGAACGACTGCTGCCGGCGTTCGACGATCCGAACGTCGTCGTGGTGCAAGGCCGCGTCGATCCAGACCCCGTAACGAAGAGTCAGATGGGTCCGTTCGACCACACGATCTCGGTGCACGGCGAGACGCCGTTCTTCGAGACGGCGAACGTCGCGTACCGGCGCGACGCCTTCGATGCTGTCGGCGGCTTCCACGAACGAGGGGGACGCGCCTTCGGCGAGGACGCGTTGCTGGGCGCGGCGGTGCTCGCCCGCGGTGGCAAGCGCGCCTACGTCGACGTCGCAGTGGTGATCCACCGCTGCATCGGCCGGACGTTCGCGCAACACCTCGCCGACCAACGCCAGCTGCGGTGGTTCGCCGAACTCCCGCTTGTCAAGAGCGGTTTCCTCAACCGCACGACGGCGTTGTTCGACCTCGGCGTGCTGGGCGCGCTGCTGGCGCTGCGGTGGCGCGTCGCCGTCGTCTTCGCGCTCCCCTGGCTCGCCCGTCGGCTTCGGATGACGCGCTGGTACACCGGTGACGACCTTGCCCGCGTCCCGCGCATCATGGCCAAGTACGCAGTCTCCGACGCTGTCGCCGTCGCCTCACTCGTCGAAGGCTCCGTCCGCGCCCGCCGCGTCCTCCTCTAAATCCGTTCTGAGAACACTTGCTGCTGTCAGACGGCGGTAGATCTTCTCAGAACGAGAATGGCTAGGCGCCGAGGTAGGCCTTCTTGACTTCCTTGTCGTCCATGAGTTCGCCGGCGATGCCTTCGCGCACGAGGCGGCCGCTGCTCAGTGCGTAGGCGCGGTCGGCGACGCGCAGCGCTTGGCGCGCCATCTGCTCGACCAACAGAATCGTGGTGCCCGCTTCGGCGAGGCGTTGGATGGTGGCGAACATCTCGGCGACGAGCCGCGGCGCCAGGCCCAACGACGGCTCGTCCATCACCAGCAGCTTGGGCTCGGCCATCAACGCGCGACCGATCGCCAGCTGCTGTTGCTCGCCGCCGGAGAGGAACCCGGCGAACTGGCCGCTGCGTTCGTGCAGCACCGGGAACTGTTCGTACACGCGCGCGACGGCGACGGCGCGCTCGTCGGCCGACTGCCGGCGCTTCAGCCGGTACGCGCCCAACAGCAGATTTTCTTCGACGGTCGCGCTGGGGAAGACATGTCGACCCTCGGGTACATGGATCAGGCCGAGTCGCGCGACTCGGTGCGCGCTCATGCCCACCAGTTCGTGACCGTCGAAGCGGACGCTCCCGCCGACGTGCATGTTCGGCAGCAGCATCGAAGTAACAGCGCGCAGCGTGGTGGTCTTGCCGGCGCCGTTCGAGCCGATGATCGTGACGACTTCGCCTTCGTCGACGTGCAGCGACAAACCGCGTACCGCGTCGGCGGCGCCGTAACGCACGTCGAGTCCCGAGACCTCCAGCAGACTCACGCCGCGTCCGTCCCGAGATAGGCGGCGATGACCGCCTTGTTGCGCTGGATCGAACGCGGCGTACCTTCGGCGATCTTCTGGCCGAAGTCGAGCACGCTCACGCGGTCGCACACTTTCATCAACAACTCCATGTGGTGCTCGACGATCAGGATCGTGAGCCCCGTCAGCTTCAGGCGCTTGATCAGCGCCAACAACTCCTGCAGATCGTGCGGATGCAGACCGGCCGCCGGTTCGTCGAGGAGCAACAAGTCGGGGTCCGACGCCAGCGCCCGCGCGATTTCGAGGCGACGCTGTTCGGCGAACGGCAACGAGCCCGCGAGCTGATCGCCGCGGCCGTGCAGGCCGACGAGGTCGAGCAGCGACTCGGCTTTGGCGCGCGCCGCTTGTTCGTTGCGGTGCGCGGCCGGCGTGCCAAGCGCCGACTGGAAGATGTTGCTGCGCAGCGAGCGGTGGCAGCCGACGAGCACGTTGTCGCGCACCGTCATGCGCTTCCACAGGTGCAGGTTTTGGAACGTACGCGCGATGCCCGAGGCGGCGCGACGGTGTGCGGAGGCCTGCCCACCGTCGCGACCGCCGATCAGGACTCGTCCGCCAGATGCGGGGGCAGCACCAGAGACGAGATTGAGCAACGTGGTTTTTCCTGAACCATTCGGACCGATGAGACCGTGCACCGTGCCGGGGGCGACGACCATGTCGACGTTGTCCAGCGCCACGAGTCCACCGAAGCGCTTCGTCAACGACATGAGTTCGAGTGCCGGCGTGTCGCCTGCGTCCATCGTGCGCAACGCGCTCTGCGCCGCCACCGATGACGCCATCGCTTCGGCTTCGTCGATCACCGGGGGCTGGGCGCGGCGCTCCCGCAGCTTGCGGATGTTGCCCATCGTGCCTTCGGGCGCGAGCCCGACACCGATCAATCCGAGGAGTCCGAAGACCAGACCCTGCTGGTTGACAAGGTGCGTCTGCACCCAGCTGATGCCGAACCCGAACGTGATCGAGAACGCGCCGAGCACGGGGCCCGCCAGCGTCCCGAGACCGCCGAGCGCGATCACCACGACGTAGCGGAAGCTCTGCTCCTGACTACCGGCGCCGGGACTCACCAGCAAGAACCGTTCCGCAGCCACGACTCCGGCGACGGCGACGATGCCCGCCGAGATGGCGAACGCCGACACTTTTTGCATGTACGTGCCGACGCCTGACGCCTCGGCCGCGAGCTCGGATTCGCGGATCGCCATGCTCGCCCGGCCCCACTTGCTGCGCACGAGGTTCCAGCACAAGCCGAGCGTGAGGAACAACAGCACCGACGACAGGATGAACAGCCCGCGATAGGAATCGCCGTGCGCGAACGGCAGTGCGCCGACGTCGAGCGGATGGTCGATGGTGCGCCCGGTCGGACCGCCCAGCACCGTCTTGAGCACCACGACCAGCGCCGGCAACAAACTGCCGAACGCCAACGTGACCACCGTCAGGTAAAAGCCGCGCAAGTGGCAGCACAGCAGCGCAAGCAGGCCGCCCATCGCGGCGCCGAACACGAACGCGACCGGCAGCCCGAGCCACGGCGACAAGCCCCACTGCGGCGCCCACACGGCGCCGGCGTAACCGCCGGCGACGAAGAACCCGGCGTGGCCGAGTGACAAGAGACCGGTGTAGCCGGTGAGCAGATTGACGCCGAGGGCGATGGCGGCGAGATACGTGGCCTCGACGCCGATGTCGAGCCACGACCGCTGCGCCCCCGGCACGTTGGCGAACCACACGAGGAACGCCAGGAGCGCGAAGAGCGGAACGAATCGCGTGACGGCCGGCGGCGCGTGAAAACGCGGCACCTTGACGACGGGAAGGTGCGCAGTCGCCAACGGTTACGCCTTTTCCACGACGGGCGCTCCGAGCAGTCCGGTCGGGCGCACCACGAGGACGAGCAAGAACACGACGAAGATCACGAGCGGCTCGTACTGACCGCCGGCCGACGACATCACGCGCAGGATCCCGCCGACGAAGCCGAGCACGAACCCGCCGAGTACCGCGCCCCGCGTCGAGCCGAGCCCGCCGATGACGGCGGCAACGAACGCTTGGATGCCGAGCAGCAGACCGTTGTCGAACTTCACGAACAAGCGCGGCGCGAGCAGCACGGCGCCGAGCGCGCCCAGCGCGCCGGCGATGGCGAACGACGCCATCACCATCTGACGCGGGTTGATGCCCATCAGCGAGGCCGCGGCGCGGTCCTGCGAGACGGCGCGCAACGCGCGCCCCGCCATCGTGTGGCGCTGCACGTACTCCCCCACCACCATCAGCACGAGCGCGCTGAGAACGATCAGGACGTCCGCGGGCACCACAGGAATACCGGCGATCGTCGAGCCGCGCCAACCGAACACGGACTCGGCGAGCGCCGGGATCGTGCGCGGTTCGGCGCCGATCGTGAGCTTGACGACGTCGAGGCAAACCAGGCTCGCCGAGAACGTCGTGAGGATCCAGCCGACGGATGTGCCGGGGTCGAAGTCGCGCAGCGGACGGATCGCCGCCATGTCGACGGCGACGCCGACGCCCGCGCCGACGAGCGTCGCCAGCGGCAACGCGCCCCACAGCGGCACGCCGGCGCGGATGAACGCGAACGCCACGAAGCCGCCGACGACGAGCATCGAACCCTGCGCGAAGTTCACGACCCGGCTCGTGGCGAACACGAGGTTGTAACCGAGCGCGACCAGCGCGAGCACGGAACCGACCGTCATCCCGTAGACGACGATCTGTACGAGATCACTCATGAAACTCGCTCAGTGGATCTTGCACTCGTTGCCGAGCGTGCCATCGGCGTGCTTGGTGCACTGCGTGCCGTAGCCGAGGCGCAGCACTTCGGCCATCACGTCGGGATGGGCGCGCTTGTTCGCCTCGAGCGTCGGGCGCACGAGGTGCGTCGGGCCGACGTATCCCGCGGGGAACACGCTCTTCCACTCGGTGCCAAGCTCGTACGCCGGCGTTGTCTTGGCGGGGCCCGACGACTTCTCGAGGGTGACGAGAATGAGGTCGTCCATCGTCTTGGACAGGTGGCGCGTCGGGCTGAAGCTGAACGGCAGCGACGCGAACTTGATGTCGCCCATCGTCTCGATCGCCGTGACCATCTTCTGGCGGTCCGTGCCGCCCGCTTTCTCGACGGCGTGCACCAGCGTGAAGAGGCCGTCGGCGGGCGACTCTTCGCCACCCGTCACGTTCTTCTTCAGGTACTTCGTCATCCAGCCGCGGATCGAGAAGCTCGGCAACGCCACGAGCCCGCCGACGTGCCACGCGGTGAGCGTGCCGATCTTGGCGGCGCCGCCGGCGAGGTCGGCCCACGTGTGCTCGCCGGTGCCACCGGGCGAACCGAGCACGTGCGGATGCCACTCGCCGCTCTTCGCCGTCGGCGTGTCGACGTAACCGCCGCCGACCTTCTCGACCGCTTTCATGAGACCGGCGGTGTCGCCGGCGATGCCCCACACGAACAGCGCTTCGCCCTTGGCGTTCTTCAAGCGGTTGACCTGTGGACCGAAGTCGGCGTCGTTGAGTTGATACGTCTCCAGGCCGGCGATCGTGAGACCGGCCTTGTTGGCCGCCGCTGTGAACCGGTCCTTCGCCGTCGACAACAGCAGCGAGTCGTAGATGAAGCCCACCTTCGAGTAGCCGCGGTCGTGCTTGGCGTAGTTGGTGAGGACGTCGAACGCCATCGTGTCGGGCATGAGGATCTGGAAGACCGAACGCTCCTGCACCGAGGGGAACAAGTTCCCGGCCGAGTACAGGTCGTTGAACACGGCGATGACGGGCATGTTGTCGCGCTTGATCTGGGCGCGGCTTTCGTCGAGGCCGAGGCCGCCGCACCACAGCACGCCGACGACGGACTTGTCCGACGCGAACGCTTGGTACGCCTTCACGCCCGCCGCGGGATCGGTCCCGGTGTCGCGCTTGATGACCGCGACCTTGCGGCCACCGATGCCGCCGGTCGCGTTGATCTGCGCGACCGCGGCGTCGAGTGAGTTGTTGACGATGCGACCGATGAACGCGCCTACGCCCGAGAACGGAGCGATGACGCCGACCTTGAGCGTGTCACCCGAAGACGTGAACCCGCGCGACTTCTCGGCACCCGTCGTCGGCGATGACGCGTTCTTCTTGTCGCCGCCGCACGCGGTGAGCGCCAGCACCGACATGGACCCGAAGCCGACGGCTCCTGCCCACTTCACGAAATCGCGTCGAGAGAATTCCTTCCCTGTGTCCACGTCGTCCATTGACATGTTCAGCCTCCGTATGGGTTGTCGAGACCCGCGACAGCGGCGGGTGGGGTGTAGCTGCCGGCAACCGCGATCCAGTGACCACCGGCGGTGGCGTCGGTCGGGTAGCGACCGCTGCCGTCATTCAGGTTCGAGTACGAGAGCAACGCGACGTCTTGGGCGCCGAACGCCAGTTGCTTCGAGAAGTCCGTCGGCGCACCGACGGTGCCGGCGACGGACGGCGTCGCCACGGCCTTGATGCCGTCGAGGACCGACGCGCGGTCGCTCTTCTGTTCGGCGGCGTGCACGAGTGCCAGCACCGCGTCGTGGCTGCGGAAGTCGGCGACGCTGAGATCCGCGGCGACGGCGCCACTCGAGATCGCCTGCTCCCGTGCGAAGTAGAACGCGTCGGCAGCGGCCGTCGGCAGATCCGGACCCGCCCACGATCCGGCCGACAGCGCACCGTCGTTGACGGCGGGCGCCAGCGAGCCGGCGATGCCGTGCGCGAACGCCGGGACCGCGGCGCGATCGCCGAACAACATCTCGCCGCCGAAGCCGCCAGCCGACAACGCGTCAGCCGCGACCAGCGACGTTGCTGCGTCGGCCCACACGATGACGGCGTCGGGATTCGCCGACGCGATCGACTTGCCCGGTACCGCGTCGGTGGCGGTGATCGGCGTGTCACTCACGAACGACAGGCCGGCGGCGGTGAGCGCCGCTTTGCCGGCGTCGCCGTAGGCGCCCGCTTGGCGCAGCAACGCGACCTTGCCCGCGTCCTTCACGTGCTCGGCGAGCTTCGCCGCGACCTGCGCGATCGTCGGCGCGGCGACGTAGGAAGTCGCGCCCTGATCGGCGATCCGTGCGTCGTCGGCGTACGGATACACGACGGCGACACCTTTCTCGGCGGCGGTCGCGGCGCCGGCGAGCAGCTGCTCGCCCTGCGACGCGTAGACGATGCCGATGACGCCCTGATCGACGAGGCTCGTGACGGCGTTGGTGGCGCCGTCCGGCGTGCCGTTGTCGTCGGCGACCACCAGCGACACGTGGTCGCTGCCGGTCTTGGCGTCGTTGAGCCGGAAGGCCGCGACGTACGCGCCCGACGCCATGTCCTTCAAGTCGGCGCCGGGACCGGCGCTCGACACGATGAGGCCGACCTTGGCGTCCTTGACCGCAGTCTTGAGGGCGACAACCGGTGCACCCGACTGGTTGGTCGTGCGCGCCCTCTCGCCTTGTTGGTTGTCGTGGCTGGCGCCCTTGCAGGCGACGCCCGAGAGGGCGATGACGACGGTGAGCGCGGCGACGGCCGCGCGGCGACGGTTGCTCATCCCACGCCTCCTTGGGTGAAGACGAAGAGTGTTCGGTGCTTGTCGCCGCCCGAGGACCCGAGTCCGAGGAACTGCGCGGCTCGGCTGAGGCCGGCTTGGTGCAGCGCCGTCGCGACGTCCTGGCTGGCGACCGACGCCGACACGACGTGGCCGAGGGTGTCGGCACCGGAAGCACCGGACCCGGCGCCGGTACCGGCTTGCCCGAGGCCGTCGCTGATCTGCTTGAGACCCGACAGGATCGTGCTGGCGGAGACGTTGGGGTCGCCGAGGGCGTCGACAATTTGCGCGACACCGGCGACGAACTTCTGCAGCACTGCGTCCTGCGACGACTGCAACCCGTACAGCAGGTTCGCCGGCGACTCGATGGTGTTGCCGAACTTCGACACGCGGGTCGTCACGCTCTTGACCGGCTTGCCGTTGGCGTCGACGTCACCGAGACCCGTGACGATCTGCGCGATGCCGCCGTTGAGCTGGGTGAGACCCGAGCCGATGGCGGTGAGCGCCGCTTGGATCGTGAGCGGTGACCCGTCGGATCCGAACTCACTCGCCGCGCCCGTACCGATGGCGTCGTGTGCGAGTTGCGCGCCGCCCTTGAGTTGCCCGACGCCCTGTTGCAGCGCCACCAGCGCCGCTTGGATCGTCAGCGGTGTGGCGCCGTTGAACTCGTTGCCGAGGCCGAGCGACGCGTAGATCTTCTGCAGACCTTCGATGATCTTCGGGTCGTTCATGTTCCCCGAGGACAGGCCGGCGCGGATGGCGTTGAGGCTCGCCCGCAGCGTCACCGGGATGCCGTTGCTGAACTCCGAGCCCGTGCCGATCGCCGCGAAGATCTGCTGGAGACCTTCGATGATCTTCGGGTTCTGCGCGTTGCCGGACGAAAGGCCGGCGCGGATCGCGGTGAGCCCGGCGCGGATCGTCTGCGGAACGCCGTTGACGATCTCGCTCGGAGCCCCGGTGCCGACGGCGGCGAAGATCTGCTGCACGCCTTCGATGAGGCCCGGTGTGACCTGGCTACCCGACGACAGGCCGGCGCGCATGGCGACCATGGACGCCATGATCGTGAGCGGCGTCTGGCCGTTGAACTCGGATCCGTCGCCGATGCCGGCGTAGATCTTCTGGAGGCCTTCGAGCACCTTCGGGTTGTTGACGTCACCCGACGACAGGCCCGCGCTCATTTGGTCGAGCGCCGCCTTGAACTGCGTGATGCCGGCGTCGAGGACTCCCTGGATGACGGCCGACTGCGTGACGTCGAGCGGCAGCGCTCCGAGGATGGCGCCGAGTTGGCCCTGGACGCTGGCGACGAACGTCGAGTCGAAACCCGTCATGCCCGTCTTCAGTGCGGCCATTCCGGCGACGACCTGCTGGACGCCTTCGATGATTCCGGGGTTGACCTGACTGCCTGTTGACAGCGCGCCACGGATGGCGTTGAGCGAGGCGCGAACCGTCAGCGGCGTCGTGCCGTTGAACTCGTTGCCGGCGCCGATGCCGGCGTAGATCTTTTGAAGACCCTCGAGGATTTTCGGGTTGTTGGCGTCGCCCGACGACAGCGCGGCGCGCACCGCCGCGAGAGACGCGGCGAGGGTGAGCGGGACATTGCCGTTGAACTCGGTGCCGTTGCCGATCGACCCGTAGATGGTCTGCAAACCTTCGATGATCTTCGGGTTCTGCATGTCGCCTGACGACAGCGCGCCGCGGACTGCGGCGAGACCGGCGGCAACCGTCAGCGGCGTCGTGCCGTTGAATTCGGTACCGGTGCCGATCGAGGAGTAGATCGTCTGGAGGCCTTCGATGATCGCCGGGTTTTGCGCGCTGCCCGACGACAGGCCGGCGCGTACGGCGTTGATCGACGCGCGGATCGTGAGCGGCGTCGATCCGTTGAACTCGGTGCCGGTGCCGATGGCGTCGGAGATCTTCTGCAGACCTTCGACCATCCCGGGGGCGCTCATGTCGCCCGAGGAGATGCCGACGCGGAGCGCGTTGAGCGACGCGCGCACCGTGAGCGGGTTGCCCTGGCCGTCGAACTCGTTGCCCTGGCCGATGCCGCCGATGACTTGGTTGAGGCCTTCGGTGACGCCGGGGTTGGCGGCGTCGCCGCTCTTGAGCCCGGCGCGGATCTGCGCGGCGCCGCCGATGAGCTGGCCGAGACCGTCGCCGAGGAGGTTCAGCGCCTCGAGCAGACCGGGCTGGTTGTAGGCGAGCGTCGAGTCTTCGGCGTAGAGGCTCTTGTCGAACTTCGTGTTGCTGAGCCCGGGCTTCAACTTGCCGTTGATGCCGGAGAAGATCTGGTCGAGGCCGCCCTTCATGAGACCGAGGCCCCCACCGAGTTGCGCGAACCCGTCGCCGAACTGCCCGATGTAACCGCGCACTGTCGCCGCTTCGGCGCCACCCTTTTCGGCGGCGTCGCTCGCGGACTTCGGCAGCGCACCCGATACGCCAGGCGTCGCCACGATCGACGTGTCGGGCAACTTGAAGTTGCTGGCCTTGCCTTCGACCGTGAACACCGCGGTGCCCGGGAAGACGGGTGGTGCGAGCACCGAGGTCCACGACAGGTCGCTGGCGTCGTTCGCGGCGTTACGCGCGACAACGCCGTTGCTCGACAGGCTGTCGAACGACGCGTCGGGCAACGACAGACCCGCGAGCTCGACCGTGAAGGGCACCATCGTCGCGGCGGTGACGGTCTTTTCCTTGCCCGTCACAGAGTCGGTGTAGGTGACCTTCTCGGTCTTCTGCGTGCGGTTGGTGACGTCCCACTCGACTTTGAACTCGCCCGACTTGCCGGCGATGTCGGATGCCGACATTTCGGTACCGTCGAGGAAGTAGTGCGTGCGCACGACGACCGGTAGCGCGCGGTGCTCGCCGTTGACGCTGACGAGTCCGTCCTTCAACTCCAGCGTGGATGCGTCACCTTTATCTGTTGATCCGCTGTCGTTGTAGGTACGGGTAAACGCGTTGAGGGTGATGCCGATAGGGAACCCGGCGTCGTCAAGTCGAACAACGGCGACGTCGACGGAACGCGTTTCGTCCGCAGACGCGGACAGGACCTGAGCGGCAAACACCGCGGTCACAACGACAAAGACTGCGGCGGCAACTGCCCGCCGCGAACGTGGCCCCTTCATATGGCCTCCTTGCTCGATATCCCCCCATCGGCGGAGGTCAGAAGAGCCTGAGTAGGAAAGCCAAACGGTTGGGTTTGTTGTGTGTTCTTAGGGTCCTTGGACCTGATTCCACTCAATCCACCCGAACCCGGCGCGCCCGTCGGCGGCGGTGAAACGAGTGGCGGCGCGGTTGAAGTGAGCACGCCGACCGTTCGGGTCGACCAATAAAAGCGGGCCGAACGCGATGGGTTCGGCGGTCAGCTGAAGGCCTGCAGGCGCGCACGCGATCTCCCCCATCGTTGGCATTCCGAACTGGCCCAGGGTCTCGGTGGTGACTAGGTCGCCTTCGATCGGAACGACCACGTCGTTGTGTTGCGTGTAGCCGAAGGTCAAACGGAAGTCAGGATTCAGCCGGATGTCGGCGCCGTGCACTTTGGTGTTGTCCTCCAACCAACCGGCGAACCAACACCACTCGAAAGACCACCAGTCGCGGTTGGCCCACGAGTGGTCGCGTTGGCCGCGGCAGTCGATGGTGAACGTGTCGTCACCGACGCGGATCGTGCCTGCGACTGTGCACGGGATCTCGTAGCGCGGTGACACCACGTAGTGATACGGCGTGCCGTCGGTCGTCCACGTGACGTCGAATTCGACGGTCGTCTCGTCAGGCGGCGAGCCGTCGTACACGCCGTCGGCCGTGTCGTGGACGAGCGCGGGCGCCGACGCCACCACGCGGAACTTCTCAAGCGGCTCCTCGACGATGCAGTCGATGTTGGCCACCGACATCGCGTCGGGAGCGGGTAGCGGCAGCGCATAGTTGGTCGACATCACGCACGGTCGGTCTTTGCCGACGACCGCCGCGGTCCACCACGCGACGTTCTGGTTCGGGTGCAGGCCGAGGCGGACGTAGCCGGCGAGTTCGCCGTCGGCGTCGACGAAGTCGAGGTACCACGACTCGTTCCACCACTGCTCCGGACCCGGCTCGTGCCGGCCTTCGTCCACGGGGTCTACCGAGTGGTCGAGATCGCTCATCGGCGTAGCGTTCCACGCCATGGTGATCGGCAAGGAACTCGTCTTCGACTTTTCCGACAACAACTGCTTCGGGTGCAGCCAGACCAACGAGCGCGGCTTGCAGTTGCGGTTCACGCAGGTGAGCCACAGCGGGGTCGAGACGCGTTACACCGCGCCCGAGCACTTCTGTGGCGCGCCGGGCGTCGTCCACGGCGGGATGCAGGCGGCGTTGCTCGACGAAGCGATCGGCTTCGCGATGCACGCCATGCACGCGTCCGACGGCGAACTCGACGAAGACGAAGCCGGCTGGCAACGCGTCGTCACGATGGAGTTCGACCTGCGGTACCGCCGCCCGGTACCCGTCGGCGTCGAGATCGGTCTCCGCGCCGAGATCGTCGGCTCGCACGGCAAGGACTACTTCGCCGTCGCCGAGATCATCGGCGACAACGACGAGATCCTCACCTCCGCCACCGCCAAGTGGCGCCGCATCGGCTGACCAACGAAGGTGTGAGTCGGGGGCTGACCTAGCGTGCGCAGAATGCGCATTGGACTCACCGGCGGAGGCAACAGTGCCGACCGCATCGTCGAGCAGGCACAGCAGGCCGAGGCCGACGGGTTCAGCCACCTCTGGTATCCGAGCGCCGTGCTCGGCGACCCGCTGGCGCCGATGGCGCTCGCCGGCAAGGCGACCACGTCGATCGAGCTCGGCACCTCGGTCCTGGTGAGCTACGCGTGTCACCCGATCCTGCAGGCGGCGCGTGCCGCGTCGGCCGCGGCGACGATGGGACGGCCGGGTCTCACGCTCGGCGTCGGGCCGTCGCACAAGCAGGTCGTCGAGGACTACCTCGGGTTGTCCTACGACGGCGTCGGCGCGCACACCGAGAACTACGCCAAGGTCGTCGGCAAGATCCTGCGCGAGCAGCCCGTCACCTTCATGATTTCCGCGCTGGCGCCGCGACTGCTGCGCGTCGCCGGCGAGCAGACCGACGGCACGATCCTGTGGATGGGCAACGCCAAGGCGATCGCGAGCCACGTTGCGCCGCGCATCACCAAGGCGGCGGCGAACGCCGGACGCCCCGCGCCGCGCATCGTCGCCGGCCTTCCCGTCGCCGTGTGCGACGACGAAGCCGAGGGACGCGCGCAAGCCGCAAAGGACTTCGCCAACTACGGCACGCTGCCGAACTACCGCCGCATCCTCGACATCGGCGAAGCACCCGGACCGGGCGACGCCGCGATCGTCGGCAACGAAGCGTCGGTCACCGCCCAGATCAGTGCGCTGTTCGAGGCCGGTGCGACCGACGTGTGGTGCGCACCGTTCGTCGTCGGCGACGACCGCTCGACGTCGCGCCGTCGCACCCGCGAACTGTTGAACGAGTTGGCGCGCGCGTAGCCGACGCGTGTTGGAGTCCCGCGTTTCCCTCGCGCTCGCGGTTCTGCGCAAGGCCGGCACCGAAGCGGGCCTGGCGTCCGCTGACGTCAACGACGAAGCCGCCGCGTTCGCCGCGGCGGTGTGCGCCGACGACGACGCTGCGCTCGAGTGGGGCCGCGCTTTCAATCGACCGTCCTCGGGCTTCGGCGCCGCGGCGGCGCGCGGCAAGCCGTGGATCGACCAAGCGACGCCTTTGTTGCACCGCGTGATCACCGAAGGCGACATGTTCAAGGCCGCGGTGTACGCGTCGGCGCTCGCCGATCTGGCGGCCGAGTCCGTGTCGCTCGACCCGGAGCCCGCGTTGGCGGCGATCGAGGCGGCTCGCCTCGCGGCGCAAAGTCAGCTGCGCGCCGCCGGCGTCACTCCGCAGCCCGTCGAAACCGTGGCGCCGCGCGTCGCCAGCCCGCCCGTCGCCGCGGCGAAACCGGAAGAGCCCGCCAAGCCGCTGCCGACGCTGCCGGAGTTGCTCGAGCAGCTCGACAACTTGATCGGCCTCGAGAAGGTCAAAGACCAAGTGCACAAGCAGAGTGCGCTGCTGCGCATGAACAAGTTGCGCGAGGAGAAAGGCCTCAAGACGACGGTGGTGAGTCGCCACCTCGTGTTCGTCGGCAACCCCGGCACCGGCAAGACGACCGTGGCGCGCCTCGTCGCCGGCATCTACCGCGCCCTCGGCCTGCTCGAGAAGGGCGATCTCGTCGAGACGGATCGATCGGGACTCGTCGCCGGCTACGTGGGCCAGACGGCGATCAAGACCGCCGAGGTCGTCCGCTCGGCGATCGGTGGCTGCCTGTTCATCGACGAGGCGTACTCGTTGGCGACCGACGACTTCGGCAAGGAGTGCATCTCGACGCTGCTCAAGGCGATGGAAGACCATCGCGACGAACTCGTCGTCATCGTCGCCGGCTACCCGGCCGAGATGGAGGAGTTCATCGCCACCAACCCGGGCCTCGAAAGCCGCTTCGGGACGACGATCACCTTCCCCGATTACACAGAAGACGAACTCGTCGCCATCTTCCGGCAGGCGGCGAAGTCGGCCGACTTTAGGCCGACGGACGGTTGCGTCGACAAGCTGCGATCGATCCTGGCGGCGACGCCGCGCGACAAGGGGTTCGGCAACGGACGCTTCGTGCGCAACCTCTTCGAGTCGGCCGTCAGCCACCAAGCGTGGCGCCTGCGCGACGACAACGACCTCAGCGAAGCGGATCTCCGGCAACTGCGCGCCGACGACCTGCCAGAGTCGTAGTCATGGCACCGCGCAGCTTCCTGCTCTCCGACGAACTCCACGCGTATCTCCTGGCGCATACCGCTCCGGTCGACGAGGTCGCGCAGTCGTTGATCGACGGCACCGTCGCGCTCGGCGGCGTCGCCGGTATGCAGATCGCGCCCGACCAGGGCGCGTTCCTGGCGTTGCTCGTGCGCGTCATCGGGGCGCGCCGCTGCGTCGAGGTCGGTACGTTCACCGGCTTCTCCGCGCTGTGCGTCGCGCGCGCGTTGCCCGAAGACGGGACGTTGCTGTGCTGCGACGTCAGCGAAGAGTGGACCGCGATCGGGCGCGAGCACTGGAAGCGAGCGGGTGTCGACCACAAGATCGACCTGCGCATCGCGCCGGCCGTGGAAACCCTCTCGGGGCTGCCGATCGACGAGCGGTTCGACTTCGCGTTCGTCGACGCCGACAAGCCGAACTACATCTCCTATGTCGACGAGATCGTCCCGCGGCTGCGCACGAACGGCGTGCTGCTGGTGGACAATGTGCTCTGGAGCGGTGCCGTCGTGAACAACGACGCCAACGACGACAGCACGGTCGCCATTCGCCAGACCAACGACTACATCGCCGCTCACCCCGACCTCGAGTCGGTGATCCTCCCGGTCGCCGACGGGCTGACGTTCGCCCGCAAACGCTGAGCGTGTAACGCCGGCACGAATCTCCGAGACGAGACAGTCGTCACAGCGGTACGGTGCGTCGTAGGCGCATCCTCCAGCGGGAGGGGGTGAGCAGCACGAGCAGCGAGCACGACTGGCAAGAAGCAGGAGTCGCGTGGGGCCACGCCGCTGCTGACTGGGCTTGCCTCTACGAGCACTACTCCATGGGCGTCGTCATTGCCCTGTTCGCGGCGACCGGGATCGGTCCCGGCACGGACCTCCTCGACGTCGCCTGCGGTTCGGGCAACTTCATCCGCCTCGCCCGCGACGCCGGCGCGACGGCGAGCGGGCTCGACGCGGCGGAAGGGCTCGTGGAGATCGCCCGCGATCGCAACCCCCGCGCCGACATCCGCCTCGGCTCGATGTTCGAGCTGCCGTGGGAGCAAGAGTCCTTCGACGTCGTCGTGTCGATCAACGGCATCTGGGGCCACTGCGGCGACGCGCTCGTCGAGATGCGCCGCGTCATCCGCCCAGGCGGGATGGTCGGCATCTCGTTTTGGGGGGAGGGGCCACCGCTCGACAGCCGACCCTTCTTCAAGGCGCTGCTGCCCCACATGCCGCCGACCAACGTCGAGGGCATGCGCGACACCAACGCCATCGCCACGCCCGGCGTCGCCGAGAAGATGCTGGAGGCCGCGGGCTTCGACGTCGTCGAGCGCGGCGGGCGCGTGTCGACGATCGAGTGGCCTGACGAAGAAACCGCGTGGCGCGCCATCGCCAGCTGCGGACCCATCGTCCCCGCGCTCGAACACAGCGACCCGGCGCTCGTGCGCCGGGACGTGCTCGCGGTGATGGCGAATTACCGCGACCGCCACGGCATCTACCGCTTCCGCAACGACCACCAGTTCGTCATCGCACGGGCTGCATAACAAACAGAAAGAGGAAACACCGATGACCACAGAAACCAAGAAGCCCGTCGACAACGGCGTCGACCTCGAAGCCCTCGTCGGCGCCCGCGAGATGCTCGGGAATCAGCCCGAACTCGGCGACTTCAAGTGGCGCGTCAGCTCGACGTGGAAGACGGGCAACCACACCGAGAACCTCGTGGACAAGTTCTACGGTCTCGGTGAAGAGCAGGGCCACCACACGTCGTTCACCTACGACGTCGACCACCCGGAGCAGTTCTCCGCCAGCGACGTCGGCCCGACGCCGGTCGAGTACGTGCTCGTCGGTCTCGCCGGTTGCCTGAGCGCCGGCATCGCGAACATCGCGACGCTGCGCGAGATCCAACTGCATTCCGTGACCGCCATTCTCGAGGCCGACCACCGTCTCCTCGGCACGCTGGGCATCGACCCCGAGCAGCGCCCCGGGTTCGACTCCGTGTCGGTGAAGTACATCGTGGAAGCTGACGCCACGCCCGACGAGATCGAAGCGCTCGTGGCGCAGTCGCAGAAGCGTTCGCCGGTCTACGACATGCTCGTGAACCCGACGAGCGTCACGGTCGAAGTCAACAAGTAACAGCGTTGCGCACGACGACCGTCATCGTCGGCGCCGGTCATGCGGGGCTCGCCATGAGTCGCCGCCTCACAGAGCGTTCGATCGAGCACGTGGTGCTCGAACGCGGTGAGGTGGCGAACTCGTGGCGGACGGAGCGGTGGCCGAGCCTGCGGCTGCTGACTCCGAATTGGCAGACCACGCTGCCGGAGTACGCGTACGACGGCGACGACCCCGACGGCTACATGGCCGTCGCCGAAGTCGTCGACACGATCGCGCGCTACGCCAAGCACGTGGACGCGCCGGTGCAGACGAATACGACCGTCGAGTCGGTGTGCGCTTCTGGTGACGGCTACCGCGTGGTCACCGATCAGGGCGCGTGGGACTCCCGCACCGTGGTGCTGGCGTCGGGCGCGTGCAACCGCGCGTCGGTGCCGGCGTGCGCGGCGGGCGTGCCCGACGACATCACCTGCATCACGCCGATCGACTACCGCGGTCCCGACGCGCTGGCCGACGGCGGCGTGCTCGTCGTCGGCGGCTCGGCGACGGGCGCACAACTGGCCCACGAGATCCACCTGTCGGGCCGGCCCGTCACGCTGGCGACGGGCGAACTCGTGCGCATGCCGCGCGTGTACCGCGGGCGCGACATCTTCTATTGGATGGACCAGGCGGGGATCCTCGACGAGCGCTACGACGCGCTGCCCGACATCGCGCGGGCACGTCACGTGCCGTCACCGCAGCTCGTCGGCACGCCCGAGCGCGTCTCGCTCGACCTCAACTCGCTGCGCGCGGTCGGCGTGCGCATCGTCGGCAAGCTCGGCGCCATCAGCGACGGCCGCGCCCAGTTCGCCGGCGGTCTCGCCAACATCGGGAAGCTCTCCGACCTGAAGATGCATCGGCTCCTCGACACGATCGACGAATACGCCGGCTTCGCCCGCGACGACTCGCTGCGTCCCGAACCGACCGCACTCGACGCCGATCCCCCGCTGTCGCTCGACCTCACCTCGGGCGAGATCACAACAATCGTGTGGGCGACGGGGTACCGCCCGGAGTACTCGTGGCTCGGCGTCCCCGTCCTCGACCGCAAAGGTCAGATCAAGCACGACGGCGGCGTCGTCACCGAATCGCCGGGTCTCTACGTGCTCGGGCTGCCGTTCCTGCGGCGGCGGCGCTCGACGTTCCTGCACGGCGCGTCGACCGACACCGCGGATCTGGCGGCGCACCTCGCGGCGTCGCTGGCGTAACGGTTATCCACATCCTGTGGACGGACTGGACCGCATCGACGCAGCCCGGACGGACTAGGGGATCTGGCCCGTTCGAGCTACGCGCTCTAGGGACTTTCGTACCGATTTCTGTCCTATGCAGTTGGACCCGAAGCTATGACCGCCTCGGTCCAGGGCGCGTTGACTCTCACGCGTTACGCGAACCTCGCCGCGTTCTTGGCGTTGACGGCGGCGTGTGCTGGCCTGTGGATCCGCGGGCGCGGCCGGAACGTGCGGTGGGCGACGTTCGCGTTCGGGTCGCTCGGGGCGCTCCAAGGCCTCGGCCTGGTGCTCACGCACGCAACGGCGCAAAGCCTGTTCGTGTGGATCATCAAGGGCCTCCTGGTATTCCTCCTCCTATTCCCGTACTTCCTCCACCTGTTCGCGCGTGGCTTCGGCCGTTCCATCGCCATCGAGCGTTGGGCGGCGCGGCTCACGACCGGTGTCGTCGCGGCATGGACGTTCGCGCTGCCGCGCTTCCCCCTCCCCGGCGCCCCTTCGCCATGGTGGTGGAGCGGCTACCGGTTCGCGATCCTCCTGCAGTGGACGGTGTTGTTCTCGTCGATCGCGGCGCGTCTGTGGTTCGACAGCCGCCACGAAGCGACCGTCGCCCGCCGACGGATGCTGTTGCTGTCGCTATCCGCCGGCACGATGATGGCGGCCACGCTGCTCAGCGGAGTGACGCACTCGCCGCAGTCGACGAGCTTCATGCTGATCACGCAGTCGATGTTCCTTGTCTCGACGTTGCTGTTCTTCGTCGGGCTGACGCCGCCTCGTTGGCTCGTCGACTCGTGGCGCCGCCCCGAAATGCACGCATTCCAGGCGGCGATGGGCGACCTGTTCCGCGCCGACACACAAGCCGAAATGGCGGCCGTCATGTTGCCGCCCGCGGTGGGCATGATCGGCGCGCGCGGCGGCGCGCTCGTGACCCACGACGGCAAATTGATCGCCGAGTTCGGCGAGACCGACAGCCTCGCCAAGATCCGCCTCGCGGCATCGAGCGCGTTGCCGATCGAAGGCGTGCACCGCGTCGACATGAAGATCGGCCGACTCCTGATGTGGACCAGCGCCTACGCACCGTTCTTCGGTCGCGGCGAACTCCAGCTCATCGGGAGTCTCGGCGCGTTCGCTGACATCGTGCTCGATCGCTCCGAGTTGCAGGAGCGGCTGACGATCGCGCTTGGCGAGGCCCAAGAGGCGTCGCGCATGAAATCGGCGTTCCTCGCCAACCTCAGCCACGAGATCCGTACGCCGATGAACGGCGTGACCGGAATGCTCGGTCTCATGCTCGACACGGAGCTTGACTCGCAACAGCGCGACTACGCCGAGACGATGGCGGCGTCCGTCGAGAGCCTCAGCTCGATCATCGACGACGTACTCGACTTCTCGAAAATCGAGGCCGGAAAGTTGACGCTCGACCTGCAGGACTTCGACCTGCGCTTCTCCGTCGACGCCGCGGTGAGCACGTTCGCCGGGCGCGCGTGTGAGAAGGGCGTCGAGCTGATCACGCAGTTCGACGTCGACGTCCCCGAGATCGTGAACGGTGACCGCCTGCGGTTGCGCCAGGTGCTGTCGAATCTGATCTCGAACGCGATCAAGTTCACCGACGGCGGCGAGGTCGTCGTGCGCGTGCGGCGCGAAGACGCCGACCGCATCCGCTTCGACGTGCGCGATACCGGGATCGGGATTGCGCCTGAGCAGCAGACCGCGCTGTTCGAGCCGTTTACGCAGGCCGACTCCTCCACGACGAGGCGCTACGGCGGTACCGGGCTCGGTCTCGCCATCTGCCGACAACTCGTGGAACTCATGGACGGAGAGATCGCGCTCGAGAGCACGATCGGACGCGGTTCGGCGTTCTCTTTCGTCGTGCGTCTCGAGCCCGGGCGCGTCAACGACACGCAACGCCGAGTGGCGTTGCCGCCGCTGCGCATCCTGGTCGTCGCCAACCGACCGTCCATGCGCGAGGCGCTCAATTCGGCGTTGCGCCATTGGTCGCTCACGGTGGAGTGCGCTGTCGGCCTGATGGGCGCGTACGACGCGATCCGCGACGCGGCCTCGCACGAACGACAATTCGACGTCGCCATCGTTGACTCGCACCTGCGCGACGCGACGCAACTCGAGGCGCTCCACGCGCTGCGCACCAACGAGCACCTGCGCGTCATCGGCCTCAGCCCGTCACACGAGCGCGGCGACGCCGCGGCCGCCAACGCGTGGTTGACCAAACCGCTGCGCCACGCCACTCTCCGCGATTGCCTGGCGTTCGTCATCACCGATTCGCCCGCGCCCGCCGACGAAATCGACGACGCCGTGGAGTCACCGCGGCCCGCCATCGCCGGACGCGTGCTCGTCGTCGAGGACAACGCCGTCAACCGCAAGGTCGCCGTCGCCCTCCTCGACAAGCTCGGATATCTGGCCGACACCGCCTTCGACGGCATCGAGGCGCTCGAGGCGCTGCGCCGCACGCACTACGACGTCGTGCTGATGGATTGCCAGATGCCGCGGATGGACGGATACGAAGCGACGGCGGAGATCCGCCGCCGCGAGAACGGCGAGCACACGCCGATCATCGCCATGACGGCATCGGCGATGGCTTCCGATCGCGAACGCTGTCTCGCCGAAGGCATGGACGATTACCTCGCGAAGCCCATCGACCGCGCTGCGCTGGCGAACGCGCTGCGTCGGTCTATGGGGTTGCCGTCGCTCGCGTCCTGAAGCACCCAATAGCGTCGGAGCCATGACGACCGAGAGCGAGTACGGCCCGAGCCCGTGGGACTGGGTGCGCAACCAAGTCGACGAGTACGAACGCAGCGGTGGCACATCCGGGAACACGCTGATGGACACCGGGATGCCGATCATCCTGCTGTTGACGCGTGGCGCCAAGACCGGCCTGCTGCGCAAGACGCCACTCATGCGCGTCGAACACGATGGTGAGTACGCGCTGATCGCGTCGTTGGGTGGCGCGCCGAAGCATCCCGTGTGGTACTTCAACCTGTTGGCGCACCCCGACAACGTGCAAGTCCAGGACGGGCCGGAGCCCTTCGCCGTGACGGTGCGCGAACTCAGCGGCGACGAGCGCCAGCTGTGGTGGGATCGCGGCGTCGCCGCCTACCCGCCTTACGCCGAGTACCAGCAGAAGACCGAGCGCGTCATCCCGGTCTTCCTCGCGTCGCCGCGCAGCTAGCCCCCGTACGGAACGGTGATGACCTCGAGGAGGTTGTCACCCGGATCGCGCCAGTAGACGCCGCGACCACCCCAGTGGTGATTGATCTCGCCCTCACCGTCGCCGTGCGGCCCGGCCCAGTGTTGGAGGCCGCGCTCGACGATGCGGCCGTAGATCTCGTCGAACTCGGTCACGAGGAACGCGTAGTGCTGCGGTTCGAACGACTCCGTGGGGCCGAAGAAGTCGAACGACGCGCCGTGCGCGACGTCGACGCACAGAAACGGCCCGAACTCGTAGGGCTTGTCGAGCCCGAGCATCTCGCTGAAAAA
>JBEEFR010000136.1:0-20914 GCA_041166285.1 Actinomycetota bacterium
GCTTGCAGTGCCGCCCGGCCTGATCGTGCTGGACGAACCGACGAGTGCGCTTGACCACAAGGCGGAGGGCGTCATCGTCGAGACGATCGAAGCGCTGCGGCGTCACGCGCTGGTGATCGTGATCGCGCACCGCCTGTCGACGCTGCGCCACTGCGACCGTGTGCTCGTGCTGCGCGACGGCAAGGCCGAGGCGTTCTGCTCACCGGACGAACTCCCGGATCAGAGCACGTTCTTCCGCGACGCCGGCACGACGATCGCGCCCTAGTTACTTCAGGCGGTCGAGCAGGTCGGTGCGCGACTCGTGCACCGCCAAGTAGTTGGCGTCGCTGAGCGTCTCCATCGAGAGGTGGAACGGCGTGGCCTCCCACGCCGTCGGCAGGAGCCGACCGGCGACGAAGCCCCACTTCGTCAGGTCGGCGTAGAAGTCGCGCAGCATGTACTTCGTGAGTACGACGAACTTGCCGTACTCGAACTGCACCGCGCCGATGGCGCCACGTTCGAACGCTTTCGTAAAGCCGCGCAGGACCAGTTCCTCCGCGCCTTCGACGTCGATCTTGAGGAAATCGATCTTGTCGATTCCGTGCTCGGCCATGTACTCGTCGCCGGTGCGCACCGGCACCTCGAGCTCTTCCGCGGGCAGCTCCCACGGGAAGTCCGTGATGGTCGTCAGGACCGGGAGGTCCGGAAAGTGGCGGATAGTGATCGTCCCTGATTCCGACGAAAGCCCGAAGCGGTTGATGTTCACACGCGGGTCGTCGCCGTGGTTTTTCGTCAGTTCGTCGGCTGTCGTCGGCGAGATCTCGAACGCGTGCACCGCCTTGGCGCCGGCGCCGAGCGCGTACGTCGTCCACTCACCGACGTTGGCGCCGACGTCGAACGCCACGTCGAGCTGCGGGCCGAGTTGCTCCAGCACCCAGCTCTCGCCGTTGTTCTCGATGTGCGACAGCACCGCGTTGGCGCCCTCGTAGCCGCGCAGGACGTGGCGCGCCGCGTTCACGACGCGGCGGGCGATCGGGTTGCGGCGGCCGAGCACGCCCACCCTGGCGAGCGCGCGGTTGACGGGCGACACGTGCCCGAGCGCTTCGACGCGTTTCGGGCTCATACGCGCATCCAGGGCGGCGAGCCTTGGTCGCAGAGGGCGCTGAGTTCTAGTGCGTCCTTGTACGTGTCCATCGACTTCCAAAAGCCGTGGTGCTTGTACACGTAGAGGTCGCCGGCGCTGCCGAGCGCCGGCAGCACGTCGCGCTCGAAGTCCTCGCCGGGGTCGGGCCACTTGTCAAAGCACCGCCGGTCCATCACGAAGAACCCCGCGTTGATGTAGTGATCGGGGAGCTTTGGCTTTTCCTTGAACCCGAGCACGCGGCCGTCGTCGTCGAAGTCGACGGTGCCGTACTGCGACGGCAACGGCACGCCGGTCATCGTCGCCAGCCCGTTGTGTCCGTGATGAAACTGCAGCGACGCTTCGAGGTCCACGTCGCCCAGACCGTCGGCGTAGGTGACGAAGAACGTGTCGCCGACGGCGTCGGCGACGGCGCGCACGCGTCCACCGGTGTTGGTCTCCTCGCCGGTGTCGATCACCTCGACGTTCCACGGCTCGTCGAGTTGCTGCGCGAACTCGTCGAGGAGATCCTTTTTGTATCCGGCGGCGAGCACGAAGTCGGTGAAGCCGTGCGCGGCGTAGATCTCCATGACGCGGCGCACGACGGGTTGACCGCCGACTTCGAGCAGCGGTTTCGGCACGGTCGCCGTTTGCGGGTAGGCGCGTGTGCCCTTGCCGCCGCAGAGGATGACGGTGCGTACCGACATGGCGCGTGAAACTAACCGGTCGTCGAACCCTTAGTGTTAACCGCCTTATGAGTCCCGCAGTGCTCGATTCGCTGCGCGGGCGCCGGGCTCTCGTTACCGGGCACACCGGATTCAAGGGCGCGTGGCTCGCGGCGTGGCTGGACCTTCTCGGCGCGGAGGTGCACGGCGTCGCGCTCGCACCGCCGCCGCGCGGCGCGTTCGTCGATCTCGGTGTGGCGTCGTTCGCGCAGACGATCGAGTCGGACGTGCGCGACGGTGACGCCGTCGACAAAGCGGTAAAGGCTGTCGAACCGGACATCGTGTTCCATCTCGCCGCGCAGCCACTCGTGCGCGCCGCGTGGGCCGACCGCCGCTCGACGTACGGCACCAACGTGATGGGCACGGTCAACGTGCTCGAGGCATCGCTCGCGGTCGAGTCCGTGCGCGGCGTTGTCGTCGTCACAACCGACAAGGTCTACGAGAACAACGAGGAGGGGCGTCCGTTCGCCGAAGGCGACCGCCTGGGCGGCCACGACCCGTACAGCGCGTCGAAAGCGGCGGCGGAGATCGCGGTCGGTCCGTACCGCCGCAGCGACCTGATGGGACTCCACGCGGCGCCGGTGTCCTCGGTGCGCGCCGGCAACGTGATCGGTGGCGGCGATTGGTCAGCGGATCGCCTGATCCCCGACATCGTGCGCGCCCTCGAAGCCGGCGAGAACATCACGCTGCGCCGGCCCGATGCCGTGCGTCCCTGGCAGCACGTGCTCGACTGCGTGCACGGATACCTCCTGGTAGCCGCCGCGCACATTGACGGCAGAGCGCTTTCGCCGGCGTACAACTTCGCGCACGACGGGGGCGCGGCGACCGTGCTCGAGGTCACGCGCGCGGCGGTCCGGCACTGGGGCGCGGGCGAAGATCGCATCGTCGTCGAACGGGAAACCGACGCGCAGGAAGCGGGTCTGCTCACGCTCGACCCCGCGCTGGCGCGCAAGGAACTCGGCTGGGAACCGGCGTGGACGCTCGACGAGACGATCGCCGAGACGATTCGCATTTACCGCGACCCGTCCGCGGGACGCACGCAGATCCAAGAGCACATGGAGAAGACAGCCGCCAAGTGAGAATCGCGCTCCTGAGCCCGTACGTGTGGCCCGAGGTGCGGCGTGGCGGCGAGCGTTACCTCGACGATCTGGCGTGGTACCTGCGGGGTGCGGGCCACACCGTCGACGTCATCACGGGCACGGCGCTGCGTCCGGGCGTCACGCGCGTGGACGGCGGCGACGACGTGCGGCTGAAGAACATCCGCGGCCTGTCACGCGGCGGCGTGCACGTCACCGCGGTTGAGACCTTCGCGGCGCGAGTCCTGCCGACCCTGGCGCGCCGCCGCTACGACATCGTCCACTCGTTGGCGCCCGCGGCGGCGCTCACTGCCCGCTTGTGCCGCCAGCGCACCGCGTTCACCTTCCTCGGTCATCCGACGCCCGCGTGGCTCGCCGAACATCCGACGAAACGCCGCGTGGCGCGCGCCGTCGTGCGGACGTGCGACGCAATGAGCGCGCTCTCGCCCGCCGTCGCCGACGACATCGAAAACGCCTTCGGCCGCCGGCCGGCGGTGATCGCACCCGGCGTACGTACCGCCAACTTCGCCCCCGCACCGCGCACCGCCGAGCCGACGATCCTGTTCGCGTCCGCGATGCGTCCGGAAAAGGGCCTCGACGTGTTGCTGCGGGCGTTCGTCACCGTCGCGGCGGTGGACGCCGGCGTGCGCTTGGTGCTGTGCGGCCCGGGCGATGCGACGTGGGCCTTCGACGCCGTCGGCGCTGCGATCGATCCGTGTCGCGATCGCATCGACGTGTTGCCCGCCGGCGCACCCGAGGATTTGCCGGCTCGCTACGCGCGCGCCCACGTCACGGTGTTGCCGTCGCGCAACGAGGCATTTGGGCTGGCCCTCGCCGAGTCACTGGCCAGCGGTACGCCCGTCGTCGGCTGCACCGGAGGTGGCGCCGAGGAGATCGTGACGCCCGGCGTGGGCGCGATCGTTGCGCACGGCGACGCCCCCGCGCTCGCCCACGCGATCCAGCGCGTGCTGGCGTTGGCGGCCGAACCAAGTACCGTCGCCGCCTGCCTCGAGCGCGCCGCGCTGTGGGACTGGAAAGCTTCGATCGGCCCGCAGCACGAAGCGATGTACAAAGGCGTGATTGGCCATGGATAACGCACCCGAGATTTCCGTTGTCTGCTCGACGTATTCGCGAGCGGACCGCCTCGAAGGGCTACTGACCGCGCTCGAACGCCAGACGTTCCACGTCGACCGCTTCGAGGTGGTCGTCGTCGACGACGCGTCGATCGACAACACGCGTGACGTGCTCGAGAAGTTCGCGGCGTCCTCGCCGCTGCACCTGCACATCGTCCCGCTCGACGACAATCGCGGGCGCGCCGGCGGGCGCAACGTCGGATGGCGCGCCGCGCGCGCTCCGATCGTCGCCTTCACCGACGACGACTGCGCCCCCGATCCCGACTGGCTGCAGCAGGGCTACAACGCGATCAGCGCGGGCGCCCGCATCGTGGTCGGGCGCACCGAGCCCAACCCCGCGCAGCAGCACAACAGCGGCGCCTTCAGCCGCACGCAGAAGGTCGGCGAAGTGTCGGGCAAGCGCTACTTCCAGACGTGCAACATCTTCTACCGCCGGGCCGACCTCGAAGCCGTCGACGGGTTCAACGAGGAGTTCTCCACCAAAGGGGGCGAGGACACCGACCTCGGATGGCGGATCCTCGAGACCGGCGGCGAGGTCGCCTTCGCCTCCGACGCGCTCGTCCTCCACGACGTCACCGTCGGCAGCTTCCGAGCCGCGTTGCGGGAGGCTTCGTCGTGGCTTGACATTCCGCTCGTCGTAGCGCGGCACCCCAAGCGGGCGCGCCCGCTGCTGATCCACCGGCTGTTCTGGAAGAAAACCCACGAGCTGGTGATCGTGGCGGTCGGCGGCGTCACGCTCGCCGTGCTCGTGCGCAATCCGATCCCGCTGCTGGCGACGATCCCGTGGATCAGGTTTCGCTTGCGGAAATGGCCGATCGTGGCTGGTAGCTGGCCCGAGCGGGCCCGATATCTGCCCCACGCCCTGCTCATCGACGCCGCCGAGGTGACCGCGATGGTCCGGGGGTCGATCCGTAGTAGGGTGATTGTGCTCTAAAACGGGCGCAACTCGGGTATCTGGGACCCTGGATCGTTCTCTGCAAACCTTCGGCGTAAGAAAGCCGGAGTTTGTACGTTCCCCCTGCAAAGCCCATCACTAGGGGGCCCTGGGGCCTTGGGGGTAACGGATTTGACTCTTCTCGATAGGTTCGAGACAACCGATCTCTCGTTCACGCTCGACCTCACGGACCTCGACGCGCCGACGGTCGACCCCGAGCGCCTCTCCACCGTCGAGCTGTTCGGCATCTCCGTCGACGCTCTGACGATGAGTGAGTCCGTTGATCGAGCCGAGCTGCTGGTCAAGGCCCACCGCCCGGCCCACCACGTCTGCGTCAACGCCGCCAAGGTCGTCGCTATGCAGCGCGACGAGCGCCTGCGTGCGTCGCTGGCTGACGCTGACATGGTCAACGTCGACGGTCAGTCGATCGTCTGGGCCTCGCGCTGGTTGCGCGGTGGCGTCCCCGAGCGCGTCGCCGGTATCGACTTCATGGAAGCCATGGTCGAACGGGCCGCCGACCGCGGATGGCCGGTGTACTTCCTCGGGGCTACCGATCACGCGCTCGCCGGTTGCGTTAAGCACTTCACCGATCGCTTCCCGGGACTCGTCGTCGCCGGTTCGCGTAACGGCTACTGGACCGACGAAGAGCAGCCGGCGGTGCTGCGCTCGATCGCCGAGTCCGGTGCAGCCGTCGTGTTCGTCGCCATGCCGACGCCGCGCAAGGAATACCTGGTGTCGGAACACCTCGAGGAGTTCGGCAACGCCCTCGTCGTCGGCGTCGGTGGTTCGTTCGACGTTTTTGCGGGGCTCATCTCGCGTGCACCGAAGTGGGCGCGGGCCATGGGCCTCGAGTGGGCGCACCGGCTCGTCAAGGAGCCGCGGCGCATGTGGAAGCGCTACCTGGTCGGCAACACGCTGTTCTGCCTCCAGGTCGCCCGGTGTTGGTGGCAGGTCCGCGTGCATCGCGGAGCTCCCGCGGTCTGAACTTCTTCTTTTCTTCTTCTTCTTCTTCTTCGGTTCCGGGGCTCGTATGTCGTTAGCTGAATTTTCTCTCCAGGAAGCGTCCGCGGTCGCAGGGCGGCGCCGCACGGAGATTGCGGTCGGGCGGGAATTCGGTCGGGTCGAGATCATGGCGAAGCGTGCCGTCGACGTCGTCGGCGCCTCGGTGTTGCTCCTGCTGTCGCTGCCGCTGTTCCTTCTGCTGGCGCTCGCGGTGCGCGTGACGAGTGGCCGCCACGTGTTCTTCACGCAGGAGCGCGTTGGCGTCAACGGCAAGCTCTTCCGCATGCGCAAGTTCCGCACGATGGTGCACAACGCCGAAGAGCTCCTCGTCGACCTGCGCGCGTCGAACGAAGCTGACGGCCTCCTGTTCAAGATGAAGCACGACCCGCGCGTGACTCGCCTCGGCAACAAGCTGCGCCCGCTCGGCCTCGACGAGCTGCCGCAACTGTGGAACGTGCTGAAGGGCGACATGAGCCTCGTGGGCCCTCGCCCGGCGCTGCCCGTCGAAGTGGCGCAGTACGACGACCGTCTGCGTCAGCGCCTCAACGTCAAGCCCGGCCTCACCGGCCTGTGGCAGATCAAGGGGCGCCACGAGCTTTCGTTCGACGACTACGCCCGCTACGACCTCGACTACGTCCACAACTGGTCGCTGTTGTTGGACCTCCGTGTGATCTTCGCGACGCTGCCGGCGCTCCTGCGCCGCCGCGGCAGCTACTAACCCGACCTTTCCCAGGGGTTAAGTTCTTCGGCGATGACGTCCGTGCGCCGTCTGCTCTCACCGGTCAGCCCGCGTCGGTGGCCCGATCTGCTGGGCAAAATGCTTCCCGACACGCAGCGCTACGCGCTGCTTTTCCGGCTCCGATACAACGCGTGGCGGTTCCACGCCAAGATCGACGTGGACATCCACAAGAGCGTCGTGATCGGCAAGCACGTGATCATCGAAGTGAAGCCGTGGAGCACGAACCGGTTGCGCGTCGGCGCCAACTCGACCATCGGCGACTACGTCCGCTTGCGGCTGCGTAACGGTTCGATCGAGTTGGGCGAGGAGGTCGACATCCGCGGGGGCGTCGTGCTCAACATCGGCGGCGGCTCGCTCGTCATGGACGGCTGCAACAACCTCGGGTGGGGCACCGTCGTGCACTGCGCCGAGTCGGTGCACATGTCGCGGTTTGCGCACGCCGGTGAGTACGTGACCATCGTCGACAGCAGCCACTACTACAGCGCGCCCGACGAGTGGAGCTACCTCAACAGCCGCACCGCGCCGATCGACTTGGGCGTGGACGTGTGGCTGTGCCCGAAGACCACGGTCACGAGCGGCGTGACGATCGGTCACCACACCATCGTCGCGTCCGACACCGTTGTCGTGAAGGACGTGCCGCCCGGCGTGTTGGTTTCCGGCGTTCCCGCCAAGGTCGTACGCGAACTCGACCTGCCGTGGCTGGAGCGCGACGGCTCCGGCGCCGAGTCGGCGTAGCTCCACCCTCCGGAGGCCCTTAGCCGTGCGCGTGTGCCTCATGGCGAACCAGTTCCCGGTCGTGACCCAGACCTGGGTGGTGCAGCACGCCGCCGGGCTGCTCGCCCGCGGCCACGAAGTCGTCGTCGTGCCGATCCAGGCGCGCCGCGCCCCGGGCGATCTCGCCACTCCGGCGTTCGAAGAGGTCATCGCGCGCACACGGCAGGGCCCTGCGGCGCCGCGCGATTCCGGATTCGGCCGCGTCGCCGACAGCGCGCGCTTGCTCGCCGCCGGGACGACACTGCGGCGGGGCGCGCCGATGCGCTTCGCTTTCGGGCGCGACGGGTTCGCAGTGCAACGGTTTGCGCACCGGTTGCTGTGCGCAACCCGCGTCGCGCGTGCCGCGCCGTTCGATGTCCTGCACGCGCACTTCGGCCCGACCGGGGTCGCGGCGGTCGCGCTGCGCGACGCCGGCGTGTTCGACGCTCCGGTGGTGTGTTCGTTCCACGGCTACGACGCCAACGTGATCGCGCAGCAGTGGCCGGGGTGTTACGACGGCATGATCGGCAAGGCGGAGCGCGTGACCGCGGGCACCGAGGTCATGCGCGGAGTCGTCGAGGCGTTGGGCTTTCCGAGCGCGGACGTGGCGGTGTGGCCCCAGGGAGTCGACACCGACGCCATCGCATTCCGCGCCCAGCCCCGCAACGCCAGCAACGACTTTCACGCCGTGTCCGTGGCGCGCCTCGTCGACTTCAAAGGCATCGACGTGTCGATCCGCGCCGTCGCCGCCGCGCGAACACGCGTCCAGGGTTTGCGCTACACGATCATCGGCGAGGGCGAGCGTCGAGACGAGTTGGAGCGCCTCGCCAAGGAACTCGCGGTCGACGACATCGTCACGTTCGCCGGCGCCCAGTCGCACGACGTCGTCCTGGCGACGTTCGCCGACGCCGACGTGTTCCTCCTCACGGGTCGTGTCGACAGCGAAGGCCAAAAGGAAGGCCAGGGCGTCGCCCCGCTCGAAGCCGGCGCCAGCGGCTTACCCGTCATCGCGGCGCGCGCGGGGGGTCTGACCGAAGTCGTGCTCGACGGCGAGACCGGGATCCTGGTCGAGCCCGAGGACTACGAGGCCGCAGCCGCGGCGATCGTGCGTCTCGCCGGCGACGTCGCCCTCCGCGCTGCGCTGGGGACGCAGGGCCGCCAGCACGTCGAGCGGTCGTTCTCGCACGCGCACAGCCTCGACGTGATCGAACAGATCTACCGGTCGGTCGGGCGAACGTGACCTTCGGGGCCGCCGCCGCGTAGCAGCACGTCGGCGATGCGGTCGCCGGCGTGGCCGTCCCACCCGGGGATCTCCTGCGCCGGTTTCGGGCCGTCGTTGATCGCCCGCCGGGCCTCGTCGCGGATGCGCTCCGGGTCGCGACCGACCACGACGTTGGTCCCGAGCTCGACGGTGACGGGTCTTTCGGTGTTCTCGCGCAGCGTGATGCAGGCGACGCCGAGCGCGCTCGTCTCTTCCTGCACGCCGCCCGAATCGGTCAGCACGACCTTCGCCGAGGCCTCGAGCGCGATGAAGTCGAGGTAGCCCATCGGGTCGGTCAGCGTGATGCCCGGAGCAAGCGCCATCTCCGCGAGGCGCGCCCGGGTGCGCGGGTGCACGGGGAACACCAGCGGCAGGTCGTTCGAAATCTCACCCAACACGTCGGTCAGCGTCCGCAGCATTGCGGGGTCGTCGACGTTCGCCGGACGATGCAGCGTGACGAGCCCGTACGCGCCTTCCGCCACGCCGAGCGCGCCGAGTATCGGCTGCTGCCGCGCCCGCTCGACGTTGGCGAGCAGCGTGTCGATCATCACGTTGCCGACGAGGTGAATCTGATCGTCGCGGTAGCCCTCGGCGCGCAGGTTTTCGACGGCGTCGGCCGACGGCGAGAACAGATAGTCGCTGAGCCGGTCGGTCACGACGCGGTTGACCTCTTCGGGCATCGTCCAGTCGCGGCTGCGCAATCCCGCCTCGACGTGGGCGACGAGGCAACCCGCCTTCGCCGCCGCCAGAGAGGCCGCCACCGTCGAGTTGACGTCGCCCACCACGACGACGATGTCGGCGGGCTCTTCCGCTAGCAACGCCTCGACACCGACGAGCACGCGCGCCGTTTGCTCGCCGTGTGTGCCCGAACCCGCGCCGAGGTGACGGTCGGGAGGACGTAGGCCGAGTTCGTCGAAGAACACATCGCTCATGGCGGCGTCGAAGTGCTGGCCGGTGTGCACGAGCATCGTGTCGGCACCGCGCACGTCGAGCGCGTCGACGACCGGTTTGATCTTCATGAAGTTGGGTCGCGCGCCGGCGACGCACACGATCCGCATGGCGGCACCGACTGTAGCGACGGCGGCTAGTGCTTCGGTTGCGCGAAGGCGCGCTCGAGGATGCGCTGCGCGCGGTAGTCGAGCAAGCAGGCGCGCAGCCCCCACACCGGCCCGACGCGGTAGCCCGCGGCGCGCGCCTTGCGGTACGCCCCGAGCGACAGGCGCGCCGTCGGCCGCCGGCTGCTGCCCTGGAGCGCGCGCACCCTCGGCGCGCCGCTGGCGATGCGGCGGACTTTGATCAGCAACTCATCGCGGCGCGCCCGCGCCGGGTGCGTAATGCGCGCTTCGGGGGTGTACACCAGCGCGAAGCCCGCGGCCTTGGCGCGCAGGCAGAAGTCAGCGTCGCCACCCGTTCGCAGCGTCGGATCGAACTGCAGCGACGCGAACACCTCGCGGCGCACCGCCAGGTTGCAGGTCGCCGCGAACCCGTCCTGCTCGACGTACGTGCGTTGTTGCAAGTGGCGTACCGAGTCGACCCATTCCGCCGGGTTTGGGACTTCGCGGGCGAATCGGAAGTCGACGGCGCCGCCGCTCAAGGGTGCGCCGTCGAGTGCGGCGAGATGCGAGCGGATCCAACCGTGGGCCACTTCGCAGTCGGCGTCGGTGAACAGCACGGCCGACACGTCGTCTGCGAGTGCGGCGAGTGCGGCGTTACGCGCCGCATACGAGCCCTGGTTCGGAACCACCTCGACGACCGTGGCGCCCTCGGCGCGGGCGGCCTCGGCGACACGCGCGTCGCCTCCGTCGACCGCTACCACGACGCGCAGGCACTCCCGCGGGTGGTCGGCCGCGAAGATCGAACGGACCGTCGCGACGATGGCGCCGACTTCGTTGAAGACCGGAACGCACACGCCGACAACGGGAAGCTGGTTCGGCGCCACTCCTGCAGCTTGCCGCCTGACACAATCCTGTGCGTGAAGGTCTCGGTGATCGTGCGCTGTTTGAACGAGGCGCAGCACATCGGGCGCCTGCTGGACGGGCTGCTCGAGCAGACCCTCGCGCCTGACGAAATCGTGATCGTCGACTCCGGCTCGACGGACGCGACGCTCGAAATCGCTGGGCAGTATCCGACCAAAGTCGTGCACATCAAGCCCGAGGAGTTCTCTTTCGGTCGTGCGCTGAACATGGGCTGCGAAGCCGCCGCCGGCGATGTACTCGTGTCGGTCAGCGCGCACGTGTACCCGATCTACGACTCGTGGCTGCGCGAGCTGACGGCACCGTTCGCGACAAGTGACGCGTCGTTGACGTACGGGCGCCAGCAGGGCGACGACCGAACGAGCTATTCCGAACGACGCATCTTCACACAGTGGTTCCCGATCGAGAGCGAGCCGAATCAGCGTCACCCGTTTTGCAACAACGCCAACAGCGCGGTTCGCCGCGACGTGTGGGAGCGCTATCGCTGGGACGAGTCGCTTACGGGCCTCGAGGACCTGGCGCTGGCGCGCCGGGTGCTGGAGGACGGAGGCAAGATCGCCTACGTCGCCACCGCGCCGATCGTGCACGTGCACGAAGAGACGTGGGCAAAGATCCGCAATCGCTACCGCCGAGAAGCGATCGCCCACAAGACGATCTACGACGAGCAACGCATGGGCCGGTTCGAGGCGGCCGGTCTCGCCGTCGCGAACATCGGCGGCGACCTGCTGTTCGCGGCGCGGCACCGCGCGCTGCTGCGCAACGTGGGCAGCATCGTCGCCTTCCGCAGCGCGCAGTTCATCGGCTCGTACCAAGGGTTCTCGCAGAGCGGCCCCGTGCACGCGGAGTTGAAGCGGCGCTTCTACTACCCGGCGGGCCGCATCGGACGCAGCGAGGAACCAGGCGGCGCCGACGCGCGGCGCATCGAGTACGGGGACGGCGCGTGACGACCGTCGTCGGTCTCGTGCCGATGCGGCACGACAGCGAGAGGGTCCGAGGCAAGAACTACCGGATGCTCGGCGGCCGCCCCCTGTACCACCACATCGTCGCGTCGCTCCTCGACTCGGGCGCCGTCGACCGGGTCCTGATCGACACCGATAGCCCCTTCATCGCCGAAGACGCGCCCGCGCACTTCGATCGCGTCACGGTGATCCCGCGTCCCGCGCACTTGCTCGGTGGCCACGTCGCGATGAACGACATCTTGTTGCACGACGTGCGCCAGGTCGGCGCCGACCTCTATCTGCAGACGCACAGCACGAATCCGCTCCTGCGCGCCACGACGATCGCGACCGCGGTCAAGACCCTGCTCGACGCCCGGCCTGAGCACGACTCGCTGTTCGGGGTCACGCCGCTGCAAACGAGGCTGTGGTGGGACGGCGCGCGCGCCGTCAACCATGACCCCGCCGTCCTGCTGCGCACCCAGGACTTGCCACCCATCTACGAGGAGAACAGCAACATCTACTTGTTCGACCGTGACACCCTCGAACGCCGCGGCAACCGCATCGGCGATCGACCGCTGCTCTTCCCGATCGATCGGGCCGAGGCGTGGGACATCGACGAGGAGATCGACTGGACGGTCGTCGAGACCCTCTACGCCCGGCGGGAGGCCGACGGTGACTGACACGCCCCGGCTGCTGATTACGTGCCGCCAGATGCAGGTCTCGATGCCGCTCGTCGAGCAGCGCCTCAAGGAGGCGGGCGTTGAGTGGGACTGCCCGCCGATCCCGGGCCAGCAGTTCTCCGCCGCGCAACTGACGCCGATCATCGCCAGCTACGACGGGATCATCGCCGGCGACGACGAGATCACCGCTGAGGTGTTGCGCGCCGGTCTGCCTCGACTCAAGACCGTTGCCAAGTGGGGCATCGGCGTCGACGGCATCGATCTGGCGTCTGCCGCCGAACTCGGGATCGAAGTCACGAACACGCCCGGCATGTTCGACGACGAGGTCGCCGACGTCGCCTTCGGGTACGTGCTCAGCCTGTTCCGCGGCCTTCACCAGATCGACCGCGCGGTGCGAGCGGGCAACTGGACCAAGCTCGAAGGCCACACGCCGCGCGACCACACGCTCGGCATCGTCGGGCTCGGCGGTACCGGGCGCGCACTCGCCGTTCGCGCGCAGGCCGTCGGAATGAACGTCATCGGCAGCGAACCGTTCGAGGCGAACGCCAAGCGGGCTGCCGATATCGGCGTGCGCGTCGTGTCGGTCGAAGACGTGTTCGACGAGGCCGACGTCGTGTCGCTGCACTGCCCGCTGACACCCGAGACCAACGGGCTCGTGTCGGCCGCGATGCTGGCGCGCATGAAGCCGGGCTCGTACCTGGTCAACACCAGTCGCGGCAAGGTCGTCCACGAAACCGCCGTGATCGACGCCCTGGCGAGCGGCCACCTCGCCGGCGCCGCGCTCGACGTGTTCGAAGTCGAGCCGCTTCCGGCCGAGAGCCCGCTGCGCGGGTTCGACAACGTGATCCTCGGCGCCCACAACGGGTCGAACACCGCCGAAGCCGTGGCGCGCACGAGTCGGCAGGCCGTCACGAACGCGCTGCGCAGCTTGGGGCTCGGGTGACCAAGACCGTCGTCGTCACCGGCGCACGCGGCGGCATCGGTGCCGCGGTCGTCGAGTTGTTCAACGCGTCGGGGTGGCGGACCGTCGGCGTCGACCGCGCGCCCGCGGGCGAAGACGGCTCGGCGCGCTACGTGCAGAGCGACATCGCCGACGAGGCGAGCCTCCACGACCTGTGCGAGGCGCTGCGCGCCGAAGACCGCGTCGACGCGCTCGTCAACAACGCCGCCGTGATGATGGACAAGTCCTTCGCCGACCTTTCCGTCGCCGACTGGGACCTGACGATGGACACCAACGTGCGGCCCGCCTTCGTGCTCACCCAGGCGCTGCTGCCGCAGCTGGCGGCGTCGACGGGCGGCGTGGTGAACATCGCCTCGGTGCACGCCATCGCGACGGCGCGCGGCGTCGCGGCGTACGCCGCCAGCAAAGGAGCGCTCGTCGCGTTCACGCGTGCCACCTCGCTCGACCTCGCGTCGTCTGGGGTGCGGTGCAACGCGGTGTGCCCGGGCGCGACCGACACGCCGATGCTGCGCGGCGACCCCGCCGCCCGGAAAGCGTTGATCGAACGCACGCCGCTCAACCGCATCGCCGATCCGGCCGAGATCGCGCAAGCGGTGCTCTTTCTCGCCGACAGCGATCGGTCGGGTTTCATCACGGGCCAGACGCTCGTGGTCGACGGCGGCGCTACTTCGAAGCTCAGCACCGAGTAGTCGTTGGCGCCTTCGGACGTCGTCGTACTGCTCGGGACTCCGTGGCCGCGCCTCGCGGCGCAGAACACGCGGTGGCGCAGCGTGCTCATGGAGTGGGCACAGGACGCACGGGTCGGTTCCCTCAGCGTCGTCGACTTCCCGTCGATGTCGCTGCGGAACCTGATGCGGCCACGCGCCGAACCGATCGCAACCTGGGACCCCCGCATCGACGCGGTTGCGGGGCGCGTGCCCGTGTACCGGCGCACGACCGCGCTCGACGCGCTGGCGTGGCGGGCGACGGGTGCAGCGCTGGACCGGGCGCTGCCGAGCGACGGACGGCGGCGCGTCGTCATCGCCGCCACCCCGCTGTGGGCGCCCGTGCTGCCGTACCTGCGCGCGGCGCGCCGCGGCTTCGACGCGGTCGACGACTGGCGCGCGCTGCCGGTTGCCGAGCGCGTGCTCGGCCACATCCGTCGCGGCTACGCCACCGCGACCGGGTACGACAGCGTGACCGCGGTGTCGGACGCGCTGGCGCAACGCCTGCGCGCCGACTTCGGCGTCGTGGCGCGCGTCGTACCGAACGGCGTCGACGTCGGCCTGTACGCCGGGCCGCGGCCGCCGCGACCCGCAGGTGTTCCTGCAGGACCCTTCGCCGTCTACATCGGCGTCGTCCAAGAGCGCGTCGACCTCGCGCTACTCGCTGCGGCGTCGACCGTGTTGCCGGTCGTCGTCGCCGGCCACGCCGACGACACCACCGCGAGCGAGCTCGCCAAGATCGGGGTGAGCTTTGTCGGTCCCGTCGCTCCCGGCGACGTTCCCCCGCTGTTGCGCGCCGCGGCCGTCGGCCTGTTGCCGCACCGCGTCGACCAGCTGACCACGAGCATGAGCCCGATGAAAGTGCTCGAGTACCTCGCGGCGGGCCTGCCGGTTGCCGCGACGCCGGTGCCGCTCACCGTCGCGTCAGACCGCGTCATCGTCGCTTCTGGCGACGACGCGTACGCGTCAGCGGTGCGCGACGCCCTGGACCTCGGTCGCCTCGACCATCCCGACCCTGCGGTCACGGGGTTCTCCTGGAAGTCGGTCGCCGACGAGTTGTTGACGCTGCACGCCGGCGACTAGTCGAAGCGCGGCGCGCCGCGTGCGATCAGCGCAGGAATGTGGCTACGCGTCACGCCGTGCACGTGTTTGCCTGCGGCTTCGCCGACGGCCAGGAACTCGTCGAGGTAGCGCAGATGGCGCTCGTAGTAGTTCTCGTAACTCGTGGTGCGGAAGAACGCGGGGTGAGCGGCGAACACGTCGTTCATGAGTTCGTGGCTGTACTGGAGCTGTGCGTTGTGCTTCCAGAAGTAACTCTCGGTCTGCACTCGCCCGTCGCACCCGCCGACGTCGACTTCGTCCACGAGGGCGAACGCCACCGGCAACATGAGATAGGTGAGCACGTTGCCCGACATCCGCACGTGGGCGTTGGTCTCCGACGGCCACGCCCACTCGGTCCCGGTGTCGTCGAGCGACACCAGGCGCTCGCCGATCTCGGGCATGTGCGCCAGCAGCAGCCCGGCGTAGCGCGCCGGGATGACGACGAGCGCGTCGCAGGCCGCCAGCGCGCGGCGCAGGTCGGCGCGGAACGCCGCGGCGTAGCTGCTCGGGCCGAAGTGGAACACCGGGTCGGCGAAACAGATGGCGTCGGGGCGAAGCGTCGTGATGAGGTTCATGTCGCGCACGGCCGAGTTGCACACGATGCGGATGTCGGCGTCGACAGCGGACAGGTCGAGCTCGGTCGCCGACGGCCCCGTCCCCAGAGCGAGCGCCTTGGCTCCCGCGACGCGCCGCGCCAGCAAGCGCGGGACCGTCGCCAGCGGCTCCGGTGGCGGCGCGGGAGCCAGCGCAGCGCGCAGCCGGAGATACCCGAGTTCGGAGGTGTACGCGAACACGGGGTCGGCGATGCTCATCGACCGGACGTGGGGCAAGACGCGCACGACTGAGCCGGGCGCGACTCGGTGGATCACGCGGCGCACGCCGCGGTGCGTGGGGACCGGACCCGACGCGATCCGGTCGCGATGCACGAGCGCGGCGTCCATGTGGGGCGCGTCGGCCGGCGAGAAGGCGATGTCGTCGGCGCCGGTGATGTAAATCGGCACCGTCGCGTCCGCGAGGTACCAATTGATGCGCGCCACGAGGTCGGCGAGTTCTGCGGCGTCGCGCGGCGCGGGCTCGAACACGAGCGCGTCGATGTTGGCTCGGTGCTCGGGCACCGCGAGCCGTTTGAACCCCGCGTGGAAGTACTTGCGCAGCTTCGTGTCGAGCACGTTCGGCTTGCCGAACGCCGCGTCGCGCCCGCGTTGTGACCGATCAGCCACGCATGTTCTCCCGCACCCAGCGGATCGGCGAGCGCGCCAGTGCGCGCAGGCGCTGCGTCTGCTCGGCCCGGTTGGCGCGCTTGAGTTCGGGCGCGAACGGTCCCTTGCCGGCGGTGACGTAGGCCCACAGCATCACGGCAGAGCCCGCGACAAACGGTCGCTTGACGGCGTAGCGGACGAGCCGCAACGCGAAGTAGATCGGGTGGTATCCCGTCCAGCGAGCGACGACGCCACCGCGGCGCCGGCCACGTAACACTCCCTCGCTCGTGCCCGTGCGGCGGGCGCTGGTGGCGATCGCGCTAGGCACGACGCGAATCTCCAAACCCGCAGCGCGAATCGCGACTTCGTCGAGCACGTCCCATCCCAGCGCGACGGGGACGGTTTGCGCAACGTCCCACGCGGCGCGGTTGTAGGCGCGCAGACCGCCACGAACGTGGTGCGGCTGCGACCGGTCGGCCAAGTCCGCGATGACGCCGCCGATCACGCCGACACTCGCCGGCTCTTTCGCCAACGCCGCGAAGTGGTCGGGGGCGAGCACGAGGTCGGCGTCGATCTTCAGGACGCGCTCCGCATCAGGCACGCGGGCGAGCCCGAGCGCGACGCCGTCGGCGAACGCCACGCGTTCGGACGCGCCGACGAGTCCGCCGGTGTTGGTGCGCTGCAACACTGCGACCGGGAACGGCATGGTGTCGGCGTCGACGCAGTCCGCGGTGCCGTCGTCGCTGCCGTCGTCGACGATGACCCACAACCCGAGCGGTTGCTCACTCTGCGACGCCAACGACGCCGCGAGCTGCGGCAGCCGATCGCGCTCGTTGCGAGCGGGCGTTACCAAGAGCCACGGTGCGGCGGTTGGCATGTCGCAACCCTGACACACGCGATGATGCGGCGGTGAACCGCGCGCGCCTCGGTCGAGTCGGCGTCGTGATCGTCACGTACGCCTCGGCCGCCGACATCGGTCATGCGCTCGGCGCGCTCCCGAGTTCCGAGCTCGCGCGTGTTGTCGTGGTCGACAACAACTCGCCCGACGACACCGTGGAGGTCGTGCGGCGCCTCGGCCTCCCGAACGTCGAAATCGTCGAACAGGACAACGTCGGGTTCGGCGCCGGCAACGACGCAGGCCGGACCCGTTTGCCCGACGCCGCCGAGTTCGTGCTGTTCCTCAATCCCGACTGCGTCATCGCGGGCGCAGACATCGACCGACTCGCGGCGTACCTCGACGAACACCAGACGTGCGCGCTGGTCGGCCCCGCGTTACGCGACGCCGACGGCGCGCCCCGCACGCCTGGCGGACGACTCCCCACGCCCCGCACCGAGTTGCGCCCACTGCTGCCCGGCTTCGTCGGCGCGCGCATCGCGGCGCGCCAGATCGACGGTGCGAAGGTTCCGACCGGACCGGTCGGCTACGTCGAGGGCGCGTGCATGCTCGTGCGCCTCGCCGCCTTCGACGCCATCAACGGCTTCGACCACCGCTACTTCCTGTGCTTCGAGGAGATGGACCTCGCGCATCGCCTGATCGAGGCGGGGTGGACGGTGGACCTGTTGGCCGATGCGCACGCGACGCACGCCGCGCAGCGCTCCCGGGCACAAGTCGCGCGCTTCAGCCTGTATCACCAGTTCCGGAGTCAGCGGCTCTACCTGGAACGGTGGTTCGGGCCGGGACGCGCCAAACGGTACGCCCGCGCCGCCGCGCTGTGCTGGCGCCTGCGGCGGGTCAGCGGCCAACTCAGCGAATCGGACTACCGCGTCTTGCGCGCTGCCTCGCGCGGGGCAGAATTCCCCGGGTGAGCGAGTCGCGCAACCGGGCGGTCGGCCTCGTCGTCGTGCTCGTCGTCGCGGCGTGGGCGTCGTTTCGCTGGCTGCACATTGCCGTAGCCATTCTCGGTTGGGCGCTGGCGGCGACGGCGGCGCGTCGGCGCACCTACGCCGGCGTGGTCATCGGCCTGGCCATGGTCGCGATCATCCCGATCTATTGGGCGCCGAACTTCCCCGGCACCGCGGTCGCGGCGTCGCCCGTGGTCCTCGTGTGCGCCGCCTTAGCGCCGGCGGCGCTGGAGACGCGCAAGCAGCTCCGGATCGGAGTCCTCGATCGGCTGGTGATCGCCTACTCCGTGCTCGTCACGATCGGCTACCTCGTCAACACGCAAAGCGGCTTCGTGGGCGCCATCGCCGGCGCGATGTTCTCGTCGCTGCTGCCCTACGCGACGTTCCGGCTCTTGAGCCTGCGGCGTGAGATGTCGACCGCCGCCGCGATCGGCGTGCTGATCGGCGGCGTCGTCTCGTCCTACGTCGCCGTCGGCGAATACAGCGGCCGCGGCAATCCGTTCTTCGCGCTGTTCCCGGGCGGGCACGCGCACGCGTTCTTCGCGCGTTCTGACATCCGACTCGGCCACCCACGCCCCGAGGCGTCGTTCGGCCAGGCGATCGCTCTCGGCATGTTCCTCGCCTTGGCGGTCGTGCTGGCGCTGGCGCTGGCGTGGCGGCAAGAGGAGCGCGTCCGGATCCCGCGATGGGTGCTGTACGGCGCCGCCATGGTTTGCGTGTACGCACTGACGGAGAACCTCGTGCGCGGGCCGCTGCTGATGCTCGCGTTCGCCGTCGTCGTGCTCCTGATCAGCGAGTCGCGGCGCGGCCACTACGGCCGCGGCGTCGTGGTCGCTGTCGTGCTGGCGGTGCTCGTCAACGTCGGTTCGTTCGCCAACGTCCTGCAGTTGCGCGACCAAACGTTCAGTCAAGGCAGCAGCGTCAACCTGAGCGGCGAGTACCGACTCGAAATCTGGCGCGTCGTGTCCGACCGTTCGAACTTCTCGCTCGTCGGCAAGCAGGTCGTCGACGAGGACGGGCTCGGGTTCACCAAAGCCGCAGGCGCTGAGGTCGGCATCAAGTCATTCGACAATGCGTACGCGCTCATCTACATCGGCTTCGGCCTGCTGGCGCTCATTGCGTTCGTCCTCATCGGCCTGCGAGTCGGCAAGGCGGCGTTGATCGATCGGCTTTCGGTGCTCGACAAGGCGTGGGCCGCTGCCGTGCTGGCGGCGTTCATCAACCTCATGACCGTCAACCTGCTCACGCAGTTCGCGCACATCTTCTGGATCGGTATCGCCCTCGTCGCGTCCGCGGTGCAGCGCGCGACCGAAGACGCAGCGGGAGAGCACACCGAACTTGTTCCGGGCATTCCGCTGCAAATGGGTCCCGCCGCGCACCAGAGCTAGGCCGGGCGCGGACTAGCGTTTCGGCCAATGGAACTGCAGGCCTTCGTCAGCCTGATTCGGCGACGCTGGCCGATCGTCGTTTTGGCGTTCGTTATTTGCCTCGCCGGCTCAGCCGCGATCTCACAGTCGCAAACCAAGCAGTACGCCACGACGGCGCGCCTGTTCGTCTCCGTGCCCGACGTCATCAACGTGCAACAGGCGGTCCAAGCGAACCAGGTGACGTCGGAGCTGATGCAGACCTTCGCCAAGATGGTCGACGACAACATCACCACCGGACGCGTCTTCAACCGGCTCAACGCCCGCGTACCGGTCGACCGGATCCGCGCCAAGGTGTCGGCGTCGGCGCTGCCGCAGACGTTCCTGATCGACGTGCGCGGCGGCGATCCTGACCCGGCGCTCGCTACCACCCTCACGAACGAAACCGCTGAGGCGTTGAAGTCGGTCATCGACCAGCTCGGCAAGGCCAGCGGGATCGAGGCGACGATTCTCAGCCGCGCGCCGCGGCCCGTCGACCCCGTGTCGCCCAAGCCGGGACGTGACATCACGGTCGGCGCGTTCCTCGGTCTCGCCCTGGGCGCCGTGATCGCGCTGGCGATCGATTCGCTCGACCGCACCATTCGCGAGGGCGACGTCGCCGCCGAAGTGTTCGGTGCGCCCGTGCTGTGCTCGATCCCGAAGCAACGCCGCATCGCGTCGGATCCGCTCGTGGCGCTGAAGAGCGGCGGTTCGCCGACCGGCGAGGCGTACCGCGCGCTGCGTACGGCTATTCGGTTCCGCGAGTCCTCACAACACCTGAAGACCGTGCTCGTCACCTCGGCGGCCGCGGGCGACGGGAAGTCGACGATCGCCGCCAACCTCGCAATCGCAATGTCGCTCGACGGCGCCAAGACGATCCTCATCGACGCCGACCTGCGCCGCACCAGGCTCGCCACGATGTTCGACCTTCCCGTCGGGAAAGGACTCACCGACGTGTTGTTGGGCAAGGCCTCGTTGTCCGAGGCGCTCGTGCCGTGGAGCCGCGGGCTGAGCATCCTTCAGGTCGGCACCTACACGCTCAACCCGTCAGAAGCGCTCGGTTCCCAAGCGATGGTGCAGGTACTCGAAGAGGCCAAGCGCGTCGCTGACATCGTGATCGTCGACGCTCCGCCGACGCTGCCCGTCGCCGACCCCGCCGTGCTGGCGGCGCAGGTCGACGGCACCGTGCTCGTGTGCCGCTGGCACCGCACGTCGCTGCACGCCGCAGCGGCGACGCGCTCGATGCTCGACAATGTCGGCGCCGACGTGATCGGCGTTGTCCTCAACGCCGAAGCCGGTGGACGGTCGGCGAACTATTACCGCCACTACTCGACGCGTCCGCAACATCGGCGCGACACGTCGCAGCCGGCCCGACCGGCGACGCAGCCGCC
>JBEEFR010000137.1:0-6097 GCA_041166285.1 Actinomycetota bacterium
TTCTTCTTAGCGGGTGCCTTCTTGGCAACAGCCATGAAATGCCGCCCTTTCATGTTGGTGGGATGCAAATGCTCGGCGGTGTTGCCGAAACGTAAAAAGTTTCAACGAATCGCGCGCAAAGGTCAAGCATTCACACGCGCGCGTTGCTATACGCGCGCGCAAAACGAACGCGCGATGCTCGTCACATGTCGTTGCTCGATGACGGTGATTACGACTGCGTTGTCGTCGATGTGACGCGCGATGAAGACGATGTTGTCGTCATCGAACTCGCGATCGCGACGGGCGCGTCGAAGGGTCAGACGATTCGTTTGCGCGGCGCGATGAAAGACGAACCACTCGAGTGGTTGGGTCTGCCGGGAACGTTGCAAGTCGTCGCGGGCGTTCCGCGATTTCGCTTAGAAGCGACGTAACACCGAGCAAGTACCGTTAGCGCAGTGACGTGTCCGAGTTGCGCCGCGAGTGCTCCGGAGAACGCTCGCTTCTGCCCGTCCTGCGGGCACGCTTTGGTCGCCCGAGGCGACGAAAGACGAGTAGTTACGGTGCTTTTTGCCGACATCGTGGGTTTCACGAGCTTGGCGGAGGCGCGCGATCCCGAGCACGTGAAGAACCTCGTCGACTCGTGGTTTGCGCGTCTGGCGACCGATGTGACGAACCACGGCGGCCGCGTCGACAAGACGATCGGCGACGCGCTGATGGCGATCTTCGGCGCGCCGATCGCGCACGAAGACGACGCCGAGCGCGCCGTGCGTTGCGCGTTGGCGATGCAACGCACCGTCGCTGAACTCGCGGCGAGCACCGACATCAGCGTGCGCTTGCGCGTCGGCGTCAACACCGGCGAAGTGTTGATCGGCGGCATGCGCGCCGGCGGTGATTTCACCGCGATGGGCGACGCCGTGAACGTCGCAAGCAGATTGCAAACTTCTTCTGAACCAGGCGCCGTAATTGTCGGTCCGGCGACGTATCAAGCGACAAACGGCGTCATCGCGTACGCAGAGCTCGAGCCACTGCAAGCGCGCGGACGCGAAGAAGCGGTGCCGCGTTGGCGCGCCGAAGCCGCGCTCGCGATGCCCGGTCGACGCGCTTCACAACGCAAGAGTCCGCTCGTCGGACGCGACAACGAGGTCGCGTTATTGCGCGCCGCGATGGCCACGAGCTTGACGCGCAGTCGTCCGAGTGTCGTCGTGATGTTCGGCGAACCCGGCGTCGGTAAGACGCGTCTCGCCGACGAGGTGGCAGAGATGGCGCGGCTCGAACACAACGCGCTCGTACTCGAAGGTCGCTGCGTTCCCTACGGCGAAGCCAACGTGTGGTGGCCCGTAGCCGAGGCGGTGCGCGAGGCGTGCGGGCTGTCGATGGACTGCGAGCGCGCCGACGACGCGGTGCGCACGCGCCTTCGTACCCGCATGGCCGACGTCACCGGACTCGATCACGACGATCCGGAACTCGATCGCCTCGTCGCCGGGCTGATCTATGTGCTCGGCGATGCGAGCGCGCTCGGCGACGTCGACTCGGCGCGCGCCCCCGCCGAAGTCCGCCGCGCCGTCCAAGCACTGATCCAAGGTTTGGCGCGTCAGCAGCCGCTGCTCATCGCCCTCGCGGAGCTGCACTGGGCCGACGACGTCGTGCTGAGCCTCATCGACGATCTGCTCGAGCGCGCCATCGGCCTGCCCGTGTTCGTGCTGGCCACGGCCCGGCCTGACTTGGAGAAGCGGTGGATGCCGCCGGCGGGGCGCCACAACGCCGTCGCCATCCACCTCGACCCGCTCGACGAGGCCGCAGCCGCGCAGCTGTTGTCGTCGCTGCTCGGTGGCGAGGCGTCACAGGAGATGGTCCGGCTCGTCATGGAGCGCGCCGGAGGCAATCCGCTGTTCCTCGAGGAGCTCGCCGGACTGCTGGCGGATACTTCGACCACTCCCGTCGGCGAGTTGCCGGCGACGCTGCGCGGCCTCGTCGCCGCCCGCATCGACGGCCTCGACCACGCGGCGCGCGCTGTTCTCGACGACGCCGCCGTCATCGGTTCCGACGGCCGGGTCGACGCCCTGGCGGCGTTGGCAGCCGCCCGCGGCGAGTCGCTCGACGAAACGGCGCTCGACGAACTGGTCGCCCGCGAAGTGTTGGAAGAAGACGCGGGCGCGTGGTCGTTCCGCTCCGAACTGGTGCGCGAGGTCGCCTACGACACGCTCACCAAGGCCGACCGGGCGCGGCGCCACGCGGCGGTCGGCGTGTGGATGACCGAGCGGCGCCGCAGCCTCGGGCGCGAAGACGACGAGCTCGAACCGATCGCGCACCACCTCAGCACCGCGGCGCTGCTGCAACAGTCGCTCGGCGACATCCCCGGCGTCCCGGCTGACATCTGCCCGCGGGCGCTGCGCGCCATCGAGCGCGCCGCGATGGCGGCGAAGGAGCGGGGGCTTCACTCGGGGTCGATCTTCTTGCTCGACCGCGCGCTGGAACTGCTCGATCCCTCTGACCGCGCCAACGTGCATCGCGTCCTGCTGGCGCGCGCCAGTGGTTATGCCACGCTGCGGATGGTCGAGCGCGGCACCGCCGACGTCGAGGCGGTCGCCGCCGACTTGGGCGAGGGCGATCTCGCCGACTGGGCCCACGTCGAGATGGTGCGCGGCGATCTGCGCACGACAGCGGGAGACGCCGAGGGCGCTGTCGAAGCGCTGGAACACGCCCTCGAACTGTGGCGCCAACTCGGCGACGCCGCGGCTGAAGCCAAGACGCTTCGCCTGATGGGCATGACGTATTTGTTCTCGGGCGACAACGATTCGGCCGACCGACTGCTCGAAGAGGCGCTCAACGCGTTCCGGAATATCGGCGACCGACAGGGCGAAGCGTGGGCGTTGCAGAGCCGTGCGTGGCTCAGCTTCAACCAAGGCCTGCTCGACGAAGCGGACGAGCGCCTGCACGAAGCCGAGAAGACGTTCGTCGACATCGGCGACTTCGGCGGGCTCGGTTTCGTACGCGGCCTGCTCGGGTTCGTGCGTATGTTCCAGGGCCGCTTCGAAGAAGCGGGCGCCATCGCCGAGAAGATCCTCACGAGCGAACGCGACCGCAACGACAAGTGGGCGCTGGGCATGATCCACCTGCTGCTGTCGAGCGTAAAACTGTTCACCGGCAAGCCCGACGAAGCGCTCAAGCCCGCGCAAGAAGCCGGCGAGCTGTTCACGATGATCGGCGACAATGAACGGCTCGTACAAGCGCAGGCGACGCGGGCGCGCAGCCTCGTCGCCATCGGCCGCATCGACGAAGCGACGGATCTGTTGCGCAGTTTGTTCGAGCACGGCGAAGACGGATCGCCGATCGGCTTCGGACCGATTCCCGCGGCGGTCGCGTCGCAGCTCGGCGAACCTGAGATGATGGCCTCAGCGCTGGCGCGACCGAGCCAGACGCAGACGTCGCTCGGCACCGTCGCCGATCACGAGAGTGGTGTGTTGCGCGGACTCCACTCGTTGCTCAGCGGCGATGCGGTGCGCGCGCGTTCGCTGCTCGAGCAATCCGTCGCCGTTGCATCGAACGAAGGGCAGCGCGCCTACGCCTACGGAGCGCTGGCCATCGCGGCCGCGGCGGCGCGCGATCCCAAGGCGGCGCTCGAGGCCGCCGACAAGTCACTGGCGGCGCAGGGCGGCACGTACCTCGACGCCCAGATGGCAAAGACGGGCCAAGCGCTGGCGTTCGCGCAAATGGATGACCGGCGCGCGCTCGTCGTCGCCGACGACATCGTCAAGCGCGCCGGGGAGACCACCGACGCGCTGGCGCAGGCGACGGCGCTGCTCGTGCAAGCGAGCGTCGCGTGCGCGCTGCGCGTCGACGACGCCGTCGACCAAGCGGCGGACGCCGACCAGGCGTTGGAGGCGCTCGGGGCCGAATTGCCGGGCTGGCGCGAGGTGTTCTCCGCCGCAGCGACACCCGAAGCGAGGCTGTAGTACCTTCCCTACCGATCGATCGGTAGGGGGACTGGTGGAGGTAGCGCAGGAGATCCGGCGTCTGTCGGCGCGCGAGGGCGGATTGCCCGAGGGGACGGGACCGACGGGGCCACGGCGGCGCATCCTCGACGCGGCGCTGGGGCTGTTCGCCGAGAAAGGCTTCGCCGGAGCGTCGATCCGCGACATCGCGGCGCTCGCCCAAATGCAATCGGCGTCGCTCTACGCCCACTACGGCTCGAAGGAGCACATCCTCGCCGACCTCGTACTGATCGGCCACGAGGACCACCACGCGCGGCTGCTTGGGGTTGTCGGACTCGAGCCGCTCGTGCGCGCCCACGTCCGCTGGCACGCGGAGCACCCGCGGCTGGCGGTCGTCGCCAACGCCGAGCTGCACGCGCTGTCACCCGAGCTCGCGGCCCCGGCGCTCGCCGTACGGGATGCGTCGACACAACTGTTGCTCGACGCGGTGCGCGCCGGTACCGAAGCCGGCGAGTTTGCGCCGATCGACGAATGGTTGGCGGTGGCGGCGATCGGCGGCATGGGCATCCGCGTCGCCAACTGGTTCGACGAGTCGGATTCGATCGAGCATGTAATGGACACGTACGCAGCATTCGCCATGCGAATCGTTGGGGGGCAGAAGTGATTCGGAAGCTGAGCGCGTTGCTTGCGCTGTTGTTGCTCACGTCGTGCACGGGCGCGCGGTTGCCAAAAGAGGTGGCAGCGCGCAACCGCACCGACACCTCGGTGAGTACGAACGAGAACACCACCAGCACATCGGTGGACGGCACTGACCCGCTCGCCGGCGTCGCCAACCCGTCGACACTGCCGTCGCTTCCGGCGAAGGGATCGACGACCGCGACGACGCTGGTCGCGGCCGACACCAGCGCGGTGCGCTCGACGTTGTTCACGCCCAGCGAGAACACGATCGGCATCACGAAGAACTCGATCACGCTGTGTGCGCACGCCGCTCTCACCTACGGGGCGGCGTTCAACACCAGCGACAAGGATCTCAACGTCTACTGGAGCGCGATCAACGACGCCGGCGGCATCTACGGCCGCAAGGTCACGGTCACGTACGAGAACGACGACTACAAGCCCGACACCGCGGTGCAAGCGGCGAACGCGTGCAAGCAGAAGAACCCGTTCGCGCTCATCGGCGGCATCGGCTTCGACCAGATCCCCGCAGTGCGCAACTGGGCCGAGACCAACCACGTCCTCTACCTCCATCACACCGCGACCGTTGAGGGCACGCAGAACCAGCACTACAGCTTCACCGGTCTGCCGTCGACCGAGAAGATGGGCGAGATGTTCGGCGAGTTGGTGGCGGCGCGCTACCGCGGCAAGAAGGTCGGCATCATCAAGCGCAACAGTCCGAACTGGGAGCCCGGCGTGAAGGCCTTCAAGGCCGTCGCGCAGAAGTACGGCGTCCAGATCGTTGCCGAGGACCCCGTCGATCAGAACCAGGGCAGCTATCAGGGGGAGCTGCTCGACCTGTCGAACCGCGGCGCGCAGGTCGTGTGGTTGTGGGAGAACGCCCTCGACTCGACCCAGATCGTGAAACAGTCGAAGGCGCAGGCCTACAACCCGCAGTTCCTGCTGTTCCCGTTCAACCTCACCAGCCAGACGCTCAACAACGACGCCATGAACCCGCCACTCGTGGGCGTGGCGATGTATCCGGCGTACAGCTACCAGGACTACAGCGGCTCGTTCGCCGGCTACGCGTCGGACATGAAGGAGTTCGAAGCGGAGTACGCGAAATACCGCCCGAACGCGGATCTCACGGGCTTCGGCGGTGACTTGCTGTTCCTCAACTGGACGGGGATGAAGGGCCTCGCCGTGCTCCTCCAGAAGTGCGGCCCCGATTGCACGCGTAACAAGATGGTCGACGTCATGACGTCGCTGAAAGTCGCACGTCCCTTCCCCGCGAGCTGCGACGTCGACTTCACCCGCCCCGGGTTTCCGCGCATGGGTGGGTTCTCGGTCAATGTCATGCAGACGTACCGCTCGCCGTCGGGCGACGTGAACTGGCGCAACACCGATAGCTGCGTCGAGCACCTTCTGTAGCCAATGGGGCAGGTCCTCGTCTTAGGTCTGTTGTCGGGCGGCATCTACGCGCTGTTCGCCGTCGGCGTCGTGCTCGTCTACCGCGGCTCGCGGGTCCTGAA
>JBEEFR010000138.1:0-13239 GCA_041166285.1 Actinomycetota bacterium
GGGCGCGGCGACACTTCGCTGAACAGCACGTCGTCGCCGCGTACGAACAATTCGACGCCGAACACGCGCACTTGCGCGGTCGGGACCCGCAGGGCGTCGCCGAGTCCGTCGTAGGACGGGTGGCCGACTCCGCCTGCTAGCACGACCGCCGATGCACCCGCACCGCCGGGGGCGATGATCGCCACGTTGTCGTCGCTGATCGGCAATCCGAGAATGGCGCGGGCGTGCAACGCAAACTCCGACAGAGGCTGCGTGATCATCGTCACCATGCCGGTGTCATGCGGGCGCGGCGACACTTCGCTGAACAGCACGTCGTCGCCGCGTACGAACAATTCGACGCCGAACACGCCCCAGCCGCCGAGCGCGTCGGTGACTTTCGCCGCCACGTCCTTCGCCGCCGCCAGCGCGGCGTCGCTCATCGCCTGGGGCTGCCAGCTCTCGCGGTAGTCGCCGTCTTCCTGTCGGTGGCCGATCGGCGGGCAGAACGTCACGCCGCCGACGTGGCGCACGGTCAGCAGCGTGATCTCGTAGTCGAACTCCACGAAGCCTTCGACGATGACGGGTTGGCCCGGTACCCGCGCGTTGGCGCGCGCGTACTCCCACGCGGCGCGCGCCTCGTCAAGCGACGACACCGTCGACTGTCCCTTGCCCGACGACGACATCACGGGCTTGACCACGCACGGCACGCCGATGGCATCGATCGCGGCGTCGTACTCGGCTTCGCTGGACGCGAACCGGTACGGCGAGGTCGGCAACCCGAGTTCTTCGGCTGCAAGACGACGAATCCCTTCACGGTTCATCGTGAGACGAGTCGCCCGCGCCGTCGGGACGACCCGCTGACCTTCGGCTTCGAGCTTGACCAGTTCGTCGGTGGCGATCGCCTCGACCTCGGGCACCACGAGGTGCGGTTGCTCTTCGGCGATCACGTTGCGAATGGCGTCGGCGTCGAGCATGTCGACGACGTAGGAGCGATGCGCCACTTGCATGGCCGGCGCGTCGGCGTAACGGTCGACGGCGATGACTTCGACGCCGAGGCGTTGCAGCTCGATCACCACTTCCTTGCCGAGCTCGCCCGAACCGAGCAGGAGCACGCGCACCGCGGAGTTCGTCAGCGGCGTGCCGATCGGTGCGATGGGGACGAGCGGAGAACTCACGTGCGGATTCTGCCGCGCATTGCAAAAATGTGAGATGTCAATCGTGGTCGAAGGGCTGCACCGAGTCTTCGAGTCGGGGCGGCGCCGCGCCCGGCGCACCATCACCGCCGTCGACCACATCTCGCTGCGCGTCGAGCCCGGCGAACGCCTCGCGTACATCGGCCCCAACGGCGCCGGGAAGTCGACGTCGATCAAGATGCTCACCGGGATCCTGCACCCGACGAGCGGCGCAGCGTCGGTGCTCGGACTCACGCCGTGGGCGCAGCGACGCGAGCTCACCCGCCGCATCGGGACGCTGTTCGGGCAGCGCTCCCAGCTGTGGTTCGAGCTGACGCCGATGCAGTCGTACCGGATGCTGGCGGCGATGCACGACCTCGACGGCGACGCCTTTCGCCGTCGCATCGGTGAACTCGGCGGGCTCCTCGAAGCCGACGAACTCTTCTCGCAGCCCGTGCGCAGCCTGTCGCTCGGCCAGCGCATGCGTTGCGAGCTGGCCGCGTGCCTGTTGCACGACCCCGCGATCCTGTTCCTCGACGAGCCGACGATCGGCCTCGATCTGCTCGCCAAACAACGCTTCCGCGAACTGCTCGTGCGCCTCAACGAAGAGCGCGGGACGACCGTGTTCCTCACCTCGCACGACGTGGCCGACATCGAATACGTGGCGCGGCGCGTCGTGGTCATCAATCACGGTTCGGTCATCTACGACGACGACGTCGAAGTGATGCGCCGCACGCTGCTGTCGACGAAGTTGATCGACGTGTCGCTCGGCCACGAAGTCGAGTTCGCGGCGCGGCCGGGGGTCGTCGTCACCGAACACACGCCGTCGGTACTCAAGCTCGCCGTCGACACGCGCGCGCACGCCGTGCGCGACATCGTCGACGGATTGCTCACGGACTTCCCGGTGACCGACCTGTCGATCGTCGATCCGCCGCTCGAACAGGTCATCAGCGAGATCTACGAGGCGCCCGCACAATGACGCTGCGTGCGTTGCGAGTCGCCGCGCGCACCGCCGCGCAACGCGTGGTATTCGCGCCATCGGCGTTCATCGTGTCGATGGGCATTTACGGCGGCGTCGTCGCCATCCTCGGTTCGCTGTGGCGCACCGCGGCCGCGGCGAACCACGGACTCGTCGCCGGCTACAGCGGCGCGGCGCTCACGTGGTACATCGCGGCCTCGGAATCGGCGACGATCCCGCTCAACACGCGACTGATCGAGATGCTCGGCGACGACATCGCCAGCGGTGCGGTCGCCGCCGAAATGCTGCGGCCGGCGAGCGTCGTCGCCGTGCGCATCGCGTCCGAGATCGGCCGCACACTGCCGCATCTGGCGCTGTGCCTGGTGGCGGGCACGGGCCTGTGCTGGTGGACGGTCGGCGCGCCGCCGAACCTGGCGTCGGCGGCGCGGGTGCCGCTGTCGGTGGCGCTCGCAATCACGTGCAACGTGGTGGCGCAGCACGCGTTCGCCGCGGTGTCGTTCTGGATCCGCGACGCGCGCTCGACGTGGTTCATCTACCAAAAGTTCGTGTTCGTCATCGGCGGGATGTTGCTGCCGTTGGAGGTGCTGCCCCACGCCATGACGACGGTCGCGAAACTGTTGCCATTCATGGCGATGGCGTACGCCCCGGCGCGGCTGGCGTCAGGTCATTTCGAACCGTGGTTGCTGCTGGTCCAGGTCGGGTGGATCACCGCCTTGGCGTGCGTGGCGGCCGTCGTGTTCCGTTCCGGCGAAAGACGTCTCCAGGTGGTCGGCGGATGACGACTCGCCGCGCCGTGCGCCTGACGATGGGCAACGCCTTTCGCGAGGCGGCGGCCAATCGCGCGGGGTTCTGGACGCAGGTCGTCACGATGATCGTGAACAACGCGGTCTGGGTGTTGTTCTGGGGGCTGTTCTTCCACCGCGTCGGTCGCCTGCGCGGCTGGGACGCGCACAGCGTGTACCTGCTGCTCGCGGCGCTGTGCACCAGCGCCGGGATCGTGCTCGGGTTCCTCGCCAACTCGCGCGCCATCGGGCGCATGGTCGCCGACGGCGAACTCGACGCCGCGCTGGCGCTGCCGACGCGGCCGCTCGTCTACCTGTTGGTGCGCCGCGTCAATCCCATCAACATGGGCGACATCCTGTTCGGCGTCGTGCTGTTCTTCGTCGCCGGCGACCCGACGCCGACGCGCACGCTGACGTTCGTCGTCGTCATCGTCGTCGCCGCCGTCGTGCTCGCGGGGTTCCTCGTCGCCGCGGGGTCGTTGGCGTTCTTCGCGGGTCGGGACGACGCCGGCGAACTGGGCTTCCACACGATGCTGTTGTTCGGCGCCTATCCCGTCGACATTTTCGGGAGTTCGGCCCGCCTCGTGCTGCACACGATCGTGCCGGCGGCGTTCGTCGCCGCGGTGCCGGCCCGTCTCGTGCAGCACTTCGACCTCGGCGTCGCCGCAGGGTTTGTGACCGCGGCCGTCGTCTTTGGCACCCTGGCAATCGTGCTGTTCGAAGCCGGTCTGCGCCGTTACACGTCAGGCGCGGTCTGGACCCGCGCCTGAAGCTTGCCGACGTTCTTGAGCGCCTCGCGTTGCGACAGCCCTGACAAGCGGTCCTCGTTCTCCGTGACGTAGCGCACGACCTCGGCGGGGTTGAGCCACGCGTGCTGGCGCAGCGCCCACCCGATCGCCTTGCGGATGAAGAACTCGGTGTCGGCCATGTTGGGCTCGATGCAGTCGTAGAGCAGGCCGAGGTCGATCTCCGATTTCGCACCGACCTGGCAGATGATCGACGTCCGCCGCTTCCACATGTCGTCGTCGGTGCACCAGGCGCGCATGATCGGCTCGATGTCGTCGCGGTAGTCGCGCAAGAGCGGCCCGACGCGATGGATGGCGACCAGGTCGACGTAGTCCCACCAGGCGCCGTCGACGACGAACTCCTCGTACATCGGCATCGTGTCCGGAGTCTGAAACGAGCGGTACGGGCGGTGGCCGGTGAGCTCCAACGCGGCGTAGCGCTCGTCGCGGTATTTCGCCGTTCGCCACAGTTCGAGACACGTGTCGTGCCACGTATCGCGGTCGGCCATGACATGCGCCTTGGATACTTCGGTCGTGATCCGGCGCATGACCGGGACCGTCAGTCCGAGAAACGGCATCGACGATTTCATGTAGGCCTGTGCACCTGCTGCTCGGGACGGATCGGCGGCGGCGCGTAACTCGGTGCGAAGGGCCTTCAGCAGCTTCCGATTGACCGCCACCGTCGGAGCGTAGGTGTCACACCGTCCCGGTAGCTTCACAGCTGTGGAGTTGACCGCTGAGCAGCGCGCTGTCGTCGAGGCCGACGGGCCCGCGACGGTCGCGGGCGGTTTCGGTTCCGGCAAGACCACCGCGTTGGTCGCCCGCTGGCGCCGCCTCGCCGAGATCCACGGCCCCGGCCGCGTGCTGTACCTGGCCGCCAACCCCGGAGCCGCCGCCGACGTGCGCCGGCGCATGGTGGCGGCGTTCGACGGAGTCGGGATCGGGCCGCTCGTCGTGTCGACGCCGACGGGGTTCGCCCTCGACGTCGTCCGGCGGTACGCGCCCGGCATGCAGGACGTCGTCGCCGTCGGCGGCGCGGCGCGCCGCGCCGCCATCGCCGACGCCTTCGACGCCGCCGACTGGACGGTCTCGGCCGCGGTGGCCAAGCGCCGATCATTCGTGGCCGCGGTGCAGCAAGGGATCGAAGCAATGGAGCGCGCGGAGGTCGACGTCTCGGCCGTTCTCGCGAACGCCGATGCGGTTGGCGTCGCCGACCGCTGGAGCGAACTCAACCGGTTTCGGGAGAAGTACGAGTCGCAGTTGCGCGCCGCCGGCCGTGTCGACGTCGGCGAAGCGTCGCGCCTCGCCGCGCAATTTCTGGATCCCGAGGTTGAGCGCGACCGCTTCGTCGAGGTCATCGTCGACGATGCCCACGCGCTCACCTACGACGACGCGGCATTGCTGGCGCGCTACGAGTGCACGCGCGCGATCGCCAGAGACGAACCGGTCGAGGCCGCCGTCAACCTCGCACCGCGCGTCGTATCCCAACCGCAACTCGTGTGGTGCCGTCACCCGTCGATGGAAGCCGACGCCGTTGTCGGCGCGCTGCTGGCGGCGCACGCCGATGGCGTGGCGTGGGACGACATGGCGGTCGTCGTGCCGAGCCGCAGCGCGCCCATCGGCCGCGCCGTCGCCCGTGCTCTGCAACGCCGCGAAGCCCCGGTGCAGATCCGTCTCGCCGACGGCGGCGCCGAACCCGTCGTCCGTCGCCTGCGCGACGCGCTGGCGCGCGCTGACGGCGCCATGGACGCCCAACCGTTCGTCGAGGGCTGGATCCAAGGCGCGCTTTCCGAACTCGCGTCGCAGGCCGACCTCGTCGCGCCCGAACCGAGCGTCGAGCGCGCCCTCAACGCGCTGTGCGCCTTCGACCGCGCCACGCAGCGTTGGGTCGCCGGCCGCGACGGCATGAGCGCAACCGTGCTCGAGTTCGCCACCGCGCTCGCCGAGGACGACTTCACGCTGTGGTACGACGCGCCGGGCGACGCCGGCGTGGCGATCGTCACGCCAGAAGAGGCGGCCGGCGTCCACTGGCAATGCGCCGTCGTCACCAGCTGCGTCGAAGGCGAGTACCCGCGCACCATCGGCGACGGCGCCTGGTTCGACGCCTCGGTGTGCCGGCGCGACTTCAGCCCCGACGCCGCCGTCCGCCGCCGCGCCGCCATCGCCGCCCACCGCCGGCGTTTCGAACTGGCGTCGTCGCGTGCGCCGCGGGTCAGCTACGTCGCCGCGCCGCAGCCCGGCGTGCTCGTCAGTCGCTACGTCGAGCACCTGCCGCTCACCGAAGCCAAGCCGGCGTGGCTTGAGCCGCGCCCGTACCCGCTGCGATCGGTCACCTACACGTCCACGCCGATCCATCCGTCGCGCACACTGCGGCTGTCGGCCTCGCAGCTGTCGACCTTTGAGGACTGCCCGCGCCGGTGGTTCTACGACAGCGTCCTGCGCCTCGCCGACTCGACTTCGGTGTGGGCCGATTTCGGCAGCCTCGTCCACGACGTGCTCGAGCGGTTCCTCGCGCCAGGCTCGACGATCGAGTACTCGTTCGACGCGCTGCTCGATCTTTCCGACGAGTTGTGGTCCGACGACATCGCGGCGTTCGCGCCGCAGCGCGACCAGGCGCGCCGCGAGCTGAAAGACGTGCTCGCCACGTGGTGGCAGATGGAAGGGCACCGCTTCAACCGCGCGGACGTCGTCGAGGTCGAGCACGAATTCGACGTCGCGGTGGGCGACCACACCGTCCGGGGCCGCATCGACCGCGTCGACTGGGACCACGACCGCAACGGCATCGCCGTCGTGGACTACAAGACGGGCCGCCACGCACCGAAAGAGTCCGAAGTCGCCGACGACCTCCAGCTCGCGGTGTACTACCTGGCGGCGCTGCGGTCGGGCGAACTCGCCGCCAAAGGCGCACCGACGCGCCTCGAGCTGCTGTACATCCGGCTCAACAAGACCTTCAGCCAACCGATCACCGACGACCACGAAGAGCGCGCCGAGACGCGCATCCTCGCCGCGGCGGCGCAGATGCTCGACGAGCAACTCGCACCGCTGCCCACCGCCGACTGCGATCACTGCGACTACCACCGGCTGTGCCCGCTGCAGCGCGCCGGACGCGAGGTCGGCGCGCGATGAGCGACACGTTCGTGCCTACCGACGAGCAACGCGGCGTCATCGAGCACGCGGCCGACTCGTCGATGCTCGTCATCGCCGGCGCAGGGTCGGGCAAGACGGAGTCGATCGCCCGCCGGATCGAACACCTCGTGCGCGTCGGCGTCGACCCGTCCGAGATCGTCGCCCTCACCTTCACCAACAAGGCAGCGGCGGAGTTGGCGCGGCGCGTGCGCGGGCGCCTCGGTGCCGACACCGACGTGCTTGTCTCGACGTACCACGGGTTCGCAGCGTCACTCGTCGAGGATCACCTGCTGGAGCTCGACCTGCCACCCCGCACGCGGCTGATCAACCGCGGCCAGGCGTGGCAGCTGTGCCTGTCCGAATTCGACTCGTATCACTTCGAGGAGCGCAGCTCGTTCTTCCCGGCGTCGGTGATCACCGACGCGCTGGCGCTGGCAGCGCGCATCGACGACTTCCTCGTCGACGTGGCCACGGTCGTCGCCGACTGCAAGGCGACGCTCGGCAGCAAGGCGACGCGCCAACAGATCCACAAGACGGCGCGCAGCCGCACCGAGTTGTGCCAAGTCGTCGAGAAGTACGCCGCCACCAAGAAGCGCCTTGGTCTGCTCGACTTCGGCGACCAGATCCGGCTCGCCGTCGAACTCGTGCAACAGCACCCTGACATCGCGGCGTCGATCGCCGGCCAGCGCAAGTACGCGTTGCTCGACGAGTACCAGGACACGAACTACGCGCAGCGCGTGCTGCTCACGTCGATCTACCGGCACGGCGGCGTGGTGTCGGCCGTCGGCGACGACATGCAGTCGATCTACGCATTCCGCGGCGCGCACGTGCGCAACATCGTCGAGTTCGCCGACCACTTCGCTCCCACGAAGCTGCGTTCGCTGACGCTCAACCGCCGCAGCGGCTCGAACATCGTGGCCTTCGCCAACCGCATTCAGGGCCTCGTCGCCGGAGCGCTCGACAAGACGCTGACCGCGCCGGCCGACGCCGCCCCCGACGGCATCGAATGCTTCCTGGCGGCGAGCGAAGTCGAAGAGGCCAACCAGATCGCCAACGACGTCGACTCCGCGGTGCGCAGCGGCCGCACCGCGTGGTCCGAGTGTGCGGTGTTGTGCCGCACCCGGTCGCTCATCGGCCCGATCACCTCCGCGCTCGAGCGGCGCAAGATCCCCGTCGAGGTCGTGGGCATCGGTGGTCTGCTCGAACGCCCCGAGATCGTCGACTTGCTGGCGTGGCTCGAACTGCTCGCGGACCGGACGCGCAACGTGCCGCTCGTCCGTTTGCTGCGCGGTCCCGTCTTCCGGATCGGCGACCGCGACCTCGCCGCGCTGGCGCGACACGCCCGCGGTCTGATCGACGAAACCATCGTTGCCGGCGACCGTCCGGCGATGGTGCTCGCCGACGCGGTGCGCGACCGCCTCAAAGTCGACGGCCTGTCGCATGCCGCCGTCGTGCGCCTCGACGACTTGGTGGCCGTGTGGGACGACCTGTGCGCCGCGGCGGAACGCGTTCCGCTCGCCGAGTTGTGCGACGAGATCGCGCGGCGCACCGATCTCTGGGCGGTGTGCGACGACACGGCGCGGGAAAACCTGTTGCGGTTCAGCGACCTGGCGCAGCGCTACGCGCCGATCGAAGGCGCCGGTGGACTCGGTGAGTTCGTCGAGTACATCGCCATGGTCATGGAAAGCGAAGAGGAATTGGGGGAGGCGACACCGGGCGACGTCGACGCCGTCAAGGTGATGACCGTGCACCAGGCGAAGGGCCTGGAGTTCGACGAAGTGTGGGTGCCCGGGCTCGCCAACAAGAAGTTCCCGTCGCCGAGCCGCGGTGGCGACAACCCCGAGTCGTCGGCCGCCGCGTTGCCGTGGTGGGTGCGGGAGAACACCGAGGGCCTGCCGCACTGGAGCGAGGTGTCGAGCGGCCAAGCGATGACCGACATCGTGCGCAAGCGCAACCTCGACGAGGAGCGCCGGCTGTTCTACGTCGCCTGCACTCGCGCGCGGAAGCGCCTCGTGCTGTCCGCGGCGCAGTGGTACTCGGGGCCGGCCACGCCGCAGGGCCCATCGGAGTTCTACGACTTCGCAGCGGCGCAGACCGATCTCGTGGCCGAGCGGTACCGCCACGACGCCACCGACCGCGACCCGAGAGTGGTGGCGATGGAGACCTATCAACGTGAAGCGGCGGCCGCGGTGCCGCCACCGCCGGTGCTTCCGACCAAGCGGGGCCGCCGCGCCAGCGCCGAACCGGCGGAGCTGCCGATGTCGCTGTTCGACGTGTCCGCGGCGCCGGTGGCAACGCCTCCGCGCGCGCCGCTCGGCCTGTCGGTCAGTTCGCTCGTCTCCTTCGCGCGTTGCCCGCGTCAGTTCCACTGGTCGACGGTGCGGCCGCTGCCGCGCCGCGCGTCGACGGCGGCGACGGTCGGCACGATCGTCCACCGGTGGATCGAAACGCGCCACGGCCCCCAGGGCGTGCTGCTCGACACCGACTACGCCGAGTCGCAGGGCGTCGTCGCCGGACTCCAGCAGTCGTTCGCGGCGTCGCCCTACAGCGACCGCGTCCCGGCGGCCGTCGAGGCTCCGTTCGAGCTGCTGGTCGGCGGCCACGTCATCCGCGGCCGCGTCGACGCCGTCTACGCCCACGGCGACACCGAAATCGAGCTGGTCGACTTCAAGACCGGGCGCACCCCTGCAGACGGCGACCCGTCGTCGCAGACGCAGCTGCTCGTCTACGCAGTCGCCGCCGTCGACGCCTGGGGTCACAAGCCCGAAACGTTGCGGGCGTCGTTCGTCTACCTGCACAGCGACGGCACGCCGGCGACCGCGGTCGACGTACCGCTGAGCCCCGAAATCGTCGACGCGGCGCGTGCGGGCCTCGTGCAGGCGATCACCCGCATCGACGGCAACGACGCCGCAACCAATCCCGGCGCGTGGTGCGCCCGCTGCGACTACGCCGCGGTGTGTCCCGCTAGTGGCGTTTCCTGAGGTCGAGCGATAGACCCTCGACCGCCGCGATCACCGGCACCTTGTGGTGCTGGTTGACGGCCACGACCGCGTCGAGTTGGTCATCCGTTCGCGAAGGGTCGTGGTGGAACAGCACGACCTTGCCGACGCCGGCGCGTTCGCCGAGCTCGATGGCGTAGTCGATCGTGGAGTGACCGAAGTGCGATCGCGCCGGAAACTCGGCGCGCGTGTACTGGGCGTCGTGAATCAGCAGGTCCACGTCGTCGGCGAGTGCGAGCGCGGCGTCGTGGAACTCGCCTTCGCCGTGCGGGCCGGGTCCGAACTCGAGCGGCCAGTGGTCCGACATGTACGCGATGGTCGATCGTCCGTCGGAGATGCGGAAACCGAGCGTGCGCCCGCCGCGGTGCGGGATGTCGCGCGCCGCCACCTGGAAGCCCTCGATCTCGTAGTCGCCTTCCTCCATCGTCTCGAAGCTCCACCGGCCGCGCAGCTCGGTCGGAGGGATGGGAAAGTGCGGCGGGCTCATGACGCGCGACAGCACTTCGATCGGATCGCCCTGCGCCGGTTGGTAGACCACGCCGGACGCGTCGGGGGTGTCACCGGCAGGGAAGAACGGGATCCCGTGCGTGTGGTCCCAATGCAGATGTCCGAGCAGGATCGACCCGCGGAACGGGCGGCCCGCGAGGTCCGCCGACAGGCGCGTGAGGCCGGTGCCGCCGTCAAGTACGAGGGTGGGTGCCTCGGCATCGGCCGCGGTGATGGCAACACAACTCGTGTTGCCGCCGTAGCGCGCGAACAAATGGCCGGGTGCAGGCGTTGAGCCCCGTACGCCGCAGAAAGTCACTCGCAAGGACTCAGACGATACGCGTTCGGCTCGTACAGTTTCGTCATGACAATCCGGGTGGGGTTCTACGGCGCCGGCCTGATCAGCGGCGTGCACACGTGGATGCTGCGTGACGTGAACGTCGCGCACGAGATCGTCGCGGTGTGCGACCCGGATCCGGAGCGCGCCGCCGTGATGGCACAGCGCTTCGACGCGAAGGTCGTCGACGAGGACGAGCTCCTCGAACTCGTCGACGCGGTGTTTATCACCTGCTGGACGTCGGAACACGAGCGCCTCGTTGCCAAGGCCGCCGCAAAGCGCCGCGCTGTCTTCTGCGAGAAGCCGCTGGCGTTCGACGCTGCCGCGGCCACGCGCATGGCCGAGACCGTCGAGGCCGCTGGCGTCGTGAACCAGGTGGGACTCGTGTTGCGGACGTCTCCGGCGTTTCGCGTCGTGAAGCAGCTACTCGCCGATCCGCGCGCCGGCAAGGCCATCGCCGTCGTGTTCCGCGACGACCAGTACATCCCCAACCAAGGCTTCTACGCGTCGACGTGGCGCGTCGACCCCGCGCTCGCCGGCCGCGGCACGCTGCTCGAGCACTCGATCCACGACGTTGACATGCTGCAGTGGATCTTCGGTCCCGTCGCAGCGGTGTCGGCGACGTGTCGCTACAACCACGGTTATGACCGCATCGACGACGTCTGTGCGGCGCGCCTCGAATTCGCCAACGGCAGCGTCGTGCAGCTCACGTCGGTGTGGCACGACATCCTCGAGCGCGGCAGCCTGCGCCACGTCGAGGTCTTCTGCGACCACCTCTACGTCAAGCTCGAAGGCGATCGACTCGGTCCCGTGCGCTGGCAGTTCACCGGCGAGGCGGAGCACATGGTCGACGGCGAAGACACGCTGGCATTCCTGCGCGACGCCGGCGACCACATGCCGACGCTCGAACAGGACTTCCTCGCAGCGGTGCGCGACGGACACGCAGCGACGCCGACGTTGCGCGACGCCATCCCCGCACATCAGATCGTCGATGCGTTGTACGCGTCGGCCGACTCCGGCGGCGCCGTCGTCACCGACGTCTACAGCAACCGGTAGGCGAGCGGGGTTTCCGGGCTACGGCGCCGAGCGCCGTTGCTGCCAGCTCAGGAATCTCGGGAGAGTGTCCAGGCCCGGAAATCGCCCGCTGCGTGATCTCACGTACCCGGCGCCGAGGCCGCGCAAACTCGACGCGTCAGTCGCCGGGCAAGTTCTCGGCGCGGCGCACCGGAAAGAAGTGGTGGTGGTACGCGCCGGTGCACTCGTAGATCGCGGTGCCGACGCGCCCGTCGTTGGTTTCGACGGTGACCTCGTTGAGCCCACCACCGACCGGCCCGTACCGCTGCGCCCATCGACCGGTGGCGTCGATGCCGACCTTCTGCCCGTCTAGGAATGCGAAGTCGACGTGGCCGGCGATGCCCGTCACGTTCTCGCCGTCGCGCTCGTAGGACACGGCGCTACCTGATGCGTCGATCCAGTGCAGGTCGTACGTGAAGTCGCTGATCGGTACGGGATCGCTCCCGTCGGCGGGGCAGAAGGCGCCGTCGCGGAACACGAGCGTCCCGTCGGGCAACTCCCAGTTCCACACTCCGATCATCCCGTCGGGCAATTGGATGGCAAGCCACATCCACATCGGGCAGCGCGCGTGGTCTCGGATGCCCCACGAATGGTCGCGCTGACCCCACCAGTTCTCGACGGCGATCTCGCGGCCCTGATGACGCAGCGTGCCGTTGAACCAGCCGCTCTGGATCATGTGGCTCTGATCCCAGATGGTTTCGTCCTGGTACTTCATGGTGCCGCGGCGCAGCGCGTAGTGCGGTGTGCGCGCGCTGAACGTCAGGTCGAGGGCGACGGGCGCGTTCGGGTCCTCGTCGACGTGCAATTGCAGCGTCTTGAACGGCTCGACGATGTCGATCTTCACGGGACCCGCGGTCAGCGCGTGCGGGTCGTCTCCGAGGTGGCGCACGTGACGACCCCACGTGTGCGCGTCGCCGATACGTCCGAGCTGCAGCGCGTCCATCTCACCGCGCGTCGGGAACGACGCCAGCGTGAGGATGACGACGTCGTCGAGCTGCTTGGGATTGTGCGCGATGAAGAACAGTGACTCGCGCCAGTGCAGGTGGTGCATGAACGGCGTCGGGAACGGCTCGGGGACTTGATGGCACAGTCCCTCGTCGAGCGGCGTCAGTTTCGGATGGGGCGCGTCGGTCATGCGCTGGGGGAGTCCTCTTCGGTAGTCGTGATGGCTTGCTTCGCTTCGTATTCGGCGCGCGCCGCTTCGGCCTCGGCCGCCGACTTGAGCATCGCCGCCTGCACGTCGCTCTCCACGAACTTGTGCGCGGTGTACGCGATGGCGCCGCCGATGAAGAACCACGGCGCCAGTACGCCGACGCCCCAGCGGAGGCCGTGCGTGTCGGCGATCTTCGCGAACCCGAAGACCTCGAAGATGACGACGCCCAGTACGAGGAAAATCGCGCCGAAGCTGAAGGCGAGGCTGCGTTCGCGCGCCGGGCTCACGAGCGCCTGGATGGCCGCGAGCGGCGCCGCGAACATTCCGATCACGAAGTTCGTTGCCATCGCGAACACGAGCGAAAGCC
>JBEEFR010000139.1:0-10317 GCA_041166285.1 Actinomycetota bacterium
GGTCACGGTTGACGACGGCGTGACCATCCACGGCGTCGCCGCCGGCAGCGGGCAACCGATCGTGTTGCTGCACGGCGTCACGCTCTCGGTCGCGACGTGGCCGTACCAGATCGCCGCGTTGCGCAAGGAGTTCCGCGTGATCGCTCTCGACGCGCGCGGTCACGGGCTTTCGAAGCATCACGGGCCGGTGTCCGGCCTCGACCGCATGGCGAGCGACGTCGCGCAGGTGTTCGCGCAGCTCGACTTGCGCGACGCCATCGTCGTCGGCCACTCGATGGGCGGGATGATGACCCAGCAGATGGTCCTCGACTTCCCCGACCTCGCACGCGAGCGCGTCGCCGGGACGATCTTGCTGTCGACCGCCGCTGCGCCCGGTCAGGGCGTGCCGTTCGCGGGACCCACGACGCGCCGATTCCGTCCGGGCTCAACCGCCGGGCGTGTCGCGTTGCCGCCGGGCGAGGTCGGGTTCGCGTTGGCGCGTTTGGCGCTCGGAGCCAAAGCCGACCCGCGCCACGTCGCCCACACGCGCAACATGACGGGTGCGACGAGTGCGCACACGATCTCGCACGTGTTGCCGCACGTCGTCGGCTTCGACGTGCGGGCGCGGCTGAAGGACTATCCGGTCCCCGCGCTCGTCATCACCGGTTCACGCGATCTGCTCACGCCCCCGCGCGTGGGCAGAGACTTGGCTCGTCGCATTCCGAACGCCACCTTCGAGGTCGTCCCGGGCGGCGGGCACATGCTGATGCTCGAACGCGCCGAGTGGTTGAACGAACGCATCGCCACGTTCGCCACCACCGTCGGATGATCACCGACGTCCGCGGCGTCAAGGTCGGTCACTGGACAGATCCGGTCGGCAAAACCGGCTGCACCGCCGTCGTGTTGCCGCCGAACACGGTCGCGTCGGGCGAAGTGCGCGGCGGCGCGCCCGGCACCCGCGAGTTCGAACTGCTGGCGCCGACGCGCATGGTGCAGCACGTCGACGTCGTGATGCTCAGCGGCGGCTCGGCGTATGGCCTCGCCACCTGCGACGGCGCGATGCGGTGGTGCGAAGCGCACAAGCGTGGTTACAAGACGGTTCGCAGCGGCGTCGTGCCCATTGTGGTCGGGATGATCATCTTTGACCTCGCCGTGGGCGACCGGCGCGCCCGCCCCGATGCCGACGCCGGCCACGCCGCGTGCACGGCGGCGAAGCGCGGCAAGTTCGACATCGGCCTCGTCGGCGCCGGCACCGGCGCGACGATTGGCAAGGTCGGCGGACCGGCGACGACCAAGCCCGGCGGGATCGGCACTGCCACCGAGCGCGACGGCGATCTCGTGGTGAGTGCCCTGGTCGTCGTCAACGCCGGTGGCCACGTACGCGACGCGTCGACGGCCGACATGCCGTGGGCGCGGCAGTTCGCGCCGCTCGAGAACACAACGATCGGCGTCGTCGCCACCAACGCCGCACTCGACAAGAACGCGTGCTTTCTCGTCGCGCAGGGAGGACACACCGGCATTTCACGCGCGCTTGATCCGTCGCATACGCGCTTCGACGGCGACGCCATCGTCGCCGCCGCGACCGGCCAGGTCACCGCCGATCCGGATCGCGTGCGCGCCTTCGGGGCGCACGCCGTGGAGGCGGCGATCCGTAACGCCGTCGCGGCGTCGAACCCGTAGGCTCGACGGGTCATGGCTGCAGCTCTCGCCGACTTGGCGGTGCAGGCCGCGGATTGCACGAGGTGTCCGCTGGCATTGACGCGAACGAATGTCGTGTTCGGCGTCGGTGACCCCGACGCGCCGCTGATGATCGTCGGCGAAGCGCCGGGCAAGGACGAGGACGAGCAGGGCGAGCCGTTCGTCGGGCGTTCCGGCAAGCTGCTCGATCAAGTGATGCTCGAAGAGCTCGGCATCACGCGCGATCGCATCTTCATTGCGAACACGGTCATGTGCCGACCTCCCGGCACCCGCGACCCGCTGCCCGACGAGATCGCGGCGTGCAACCCGTGGCTCGAGGCCAAGCTCGACGTGATCGCACCGAAGGTCGTCATCACGCTTGGGAACTTCGCCACGAAACTGCTGTTGTTCGGCGACCCGAAGGCCAAGGAAGGGATCACGAAGCTCCGGGGCAAGACGTACCCGTGGCGCAACGGCGCCGTGCTCGTGCCGACGTTTCATCCGTCGGCGGTGCTGCGCAGCGGCGGGGGTCAACCGTTGGCGCAGATGCGCGCCGACTTCATCCGCGCCAAGCGCGCGCTCGCCGACGCCGGAGCGGCGCTGTGATCACGCGCGTCACGCACAGCCCAGAAGAGACCGAACAACTGGCGGCAACCGTCGCCGGCCTGGCGCGACCGGGCGATCTGATTGTGCTCGTCGGCGGACTGGGTGCCGGCAAGACGCGGTTCGTGCGCGGCTTCGCCGCAGCCATGGGTGCCACGGATCCCGCGACGTCGCCGACGTTCGCGCTGGTGCACAACTACGCAGCGCGCGTGCCGCTCGTGCACGCCGATCTGTACCGCCTCGTCAGCGAGCACGAGGTCCTCGATTTGGGGCTCGACGAAGCGTTGGCGGACGGCGCCATCGTCCTCGTCGAGTGGGGCGACCTCGCCGAGACGTTGCTGCGCCCCGACCGGCTCACCGTCACCATTCGCGATGTCGACGAGACCTCGCGCGAGTTTTCGTTCGACGGCTGGGCTGATCGGTGGGCGACGTGATCCTGCTCGGCATCGAGTCGGCGACGGCGCGCGCCGGCGTCGCGATTGGCACGCCCGACGGCGTTGTCGCCAGCGCGCAGGTGACGCGCGGCCCGCGTCACGCCGAAGTCCTGATGCCCGCGATCGACTTCGTGTGCAGGCACGCGGGCATCGCGGTCGCCGATCTCGACGCCATCGCCGTCGACGTCGGGCCGGGTCTGTTCACGGGGCTGCGCGTCGGCATTGCGACCGCCAACGGACTCGCGCAGGCACTGGGCAAGCCGATGATCGGTGTGTGCAGCCTCGACGTGCTGGCACACGCGGCGCGTCACGCGGGACCCGACGTGGTGAGCGTGATCGACGCCCGCCGCAAGGAGGTCTACGCCGCGCGCTACGGGATCGTCGACGGGGTGCTGAAGCGCGTGCTCGAGCCGACAGTGATGCCGCCGGCGGAGCTGCTGGCACAGTTGGGCGACGCCGTCGTGGTGGGCGACACCCTGCTCGACCACGGCGCGATCTACGCGCTCCCGTCGGCCGAGACGCTCGTCGAAATGGCCCGCACGCTGGACTTCCAGGAACCCAACAGCATTGTGCCGAACTATCTGAGACAGTCAGATGCTGAGCTGAACGCGGCTCGCCGGCCAGCGGAGGCGGAAGAGAGGGGGGCGTCGAGTGGCAGCTGAACCGAAACACCCGGACGGCCTCGTGCCCCCCGACAGCGAACGGGAACCGCTCGACGTGCACCTGACGCCGATGCGCCGCCGCCACCTGCGCACGGTGCTGCGGATCGAGACCGAGGTCTACCCGCGGCCGTGGACGATCAACTTGTTCGTCAGCGAACTCGGCATGCGCACCAGCCGTTCGTATTACGTCGCCAAAGTCGGCCCGACCGTGGTTGGGTACAGCGGGCTCATGCTGGTCGGCGACGACGCGCACGTGACGACGATCGCCGTCGACCCCGCGTGGCACCGCAACCACATCGGCTCGCGCCTGCTGCTGAACATCGCGCGCGACGCGCGCGAGCGCGGCACGCGTCATCTCACGCTCGAAGTGCGCGTGTCGAACGAGGCGGCGCAGAACATGTACCGCACGTTCGGTTTCCGTCCCGCGGGCATTCGCAAGGGGTACTACGTCGAGACGAACGAAGACGCTCTCGTGATGTGGGCCGACGACATCGACCAAGACGACTACCTCGACCGCCTCTTGCGCATCGAGACCGGCATCCGCGGCACGACGACCATCGACCGTCTCCGTCCATGACGGCGCGCAACGATCTGGTCCTCGGCATCGAGACCAGCTGCGACGAGACGGCCGCGGCGGTCGTCGCCGGCGGCACCACGGTGTTGGCGTCGGTGGTGTCGAGCCAGATCGACTTGCACGCCCGCTTCGGCGGAGTCGTGCCCGAACTCGCGGGGCGAGCGCACCTCGTCACGCTCGGGCCGGTGGTGGACGACGCGCTCGCGCAAGCGGGCGTCGAAGGCCGCGACTGCGCGGCGGTCGCCGTGACGCACGGTCCGGGACTCATCGGGGCGCTCCTGGTCGGCGTGAGCCACGCTAAGGCGTTGGCGTACGGCTGGGGCGTCCCGTTCGTCGGCGTCAACCATCTCGAGGGCCACCTGTACGCCTGCCTGCTCGAACGGCCCGACCTTCCGCTGCCGGCGATCGTGCTGCTGGTGTCGGGCGGGCACACGATGCTCGTGCACGTGCGCGCCATGGGTGACTACACGATCCTCGGCGGCACGATCGACGACGCCGCCGGTGAGGCGTACGACAAGGTCGCGCGCGTCCTCGGTCTTGGATATCCCGGCGGTCCGATCATGGACAAGCTCGCGCGCGACGGCGACCCGAAGGCCGTGCCGATGCCGCGGCTTATGCGCGACGACTCGTACGACTTCTCGTTCTCCGGAATCAAGACGGCGGTGGCGCGCCGCGTCACGGCCGAACCGTCGCTCAACGCCGCGGACGTCGCCGCGGGATTTCAGCGAGCTGTCGTCGACAGCCTCACGTCGAAGGCGGCGAAGGCGGTCACCGATACCGGCGCCAACGCGCTGTGTCTCGCCGGCGGTGTGGCCGCGAATTCGGAGCTGCGAGCCCGCACGCAACAGGTCGCCGACGAACTCGGCGTCGATTGCTTGTTGCCGGCCATGAAGTACTGCACCGACAACGCCGCCATGATCGCCGCCGCCGGGTGGTGGCGGCTGCAATCGGACGGGCCGACATCACTCGCCGACAGCGCCTACCCCAACCTGCGCTTGACGACGGCGTAACGCTTTGCGCGTCTTGACGCGCTTGTAGTTGCCGGCGGCCGCCTCCGTTGCCGCGGCGCGCACGAGTGGGTCGGGATCGTGTTCGGCGGCGCGCGCGAATGCCGCGGGCACTCGCTCGTCGCGCGCCGCGAGCAGGATGAGCGGGAACAGGCTGGCGTGACGCACCTTCGGGCTGTCGTCGCGCTCGAGGACGTCGATCAGGGCAGGCACGACGCCGTCGACGCACAGTTCCCCGACGCGGCAGCGTTCGCACGACAGGCCGTGCAGCGCGTTCAGGCGCACCACAGGAGCAGGGTCACGCAGCGCGGCGCGGAATGTGTCGGCGGACTCGTCGTTCGCCTCGTGATCGAGGACCCCGAGGGCGAAACGGCGCGTCTTGCCGTTGGGGTGCTCGAGCGCCGCCCGCTGCAACAGAGCGACGGGTGGCTCGGGGAGGCGGTCCTTCCAGTCGCGGGGCTTGCGGGTACCCAGAGCACCCAGTTCGCGCACGGCAGCCCACCAGTCCGACAGGTATTGGTCGACCTGCTGCAGCTCTTCGGGGGACAGGGCCATCGGATAAGGCAACCAGTGACAGGGCCGGGTTGCCAGCGCTTTCCGCTCCCACTATCGTTAGCACTCGCCATTGGAGAGTGCTAACGGACTTTGGAGGTCCACCGCAATGAATCTGCAGCCCCTGGACGACCGAATCGTCGTGCGCCCGAATGAGAGCGAAGAGACCACCGCATCGGGTCTCGTCATTCCCGATACCGCCAAGGAGAAGCCGCAGCAGGGCGTCGTGCTCGCTGCCGGCCCCGGCCGTCGCTCCGAACAGACCGGCGAGATCATCCCGCTCGGCATCTCGGAAGGCGACACCGTTGTGTACTCGAAGTACGGCGGCACCGAGATCACCATCGACGGTGAGGATCTCCTCATCCTGACCAGCCGCGACGTGCTCGCTCTGGTCAGCGACAAGAAGAAGAAGTAGCCCATGCCCAAGATCCTCAAGTTCGACGACAACGCGCGTCGCGCACTCGAGGCCGGTGTCGACAAGCTCGCCAACGCGGTGCGTGTCACGCTCGGTCCGAAGGGCCGCAACGTCGTGATCGACAAGAAGTGGGGCGCCCCCACGATCACCAACGACGGCGTCACCATCGCCCGTGAGGTGGAGCTCGAAGACAAGTTCGAGAACATGGGCGCACAGCTCGTCAAGGAAGTCGCCACCAAGACCAACGACGTCGCCGGTGACGGCACGACGACCGCCACGGTGCTGGCGCAGGCGCTCGTGCACGAAGGCCTGCGCAACGTGGCCGCCGGCGCGTCGCCCTCGCAGCTGAAGAAGGGCATCGAGCTCGCCGTCGCCGCGGCGGTCGAGTCGATCAAGAAGGAAGCCAAGGACGTCGACGGCAAGGAGCAGATCGCTCAGGTCGCCGCCAACTCCGCCGCTGACAAGAACATCGGCGACGTGCTCGCCGATGCGATCGACAAGGTCGGCAAGGACGGCGTCGTCACCGTCGAAGAGTCGAACACCTTCGGGCTCGAGCTCGAGTTCACCGAGGGCATGCAGTTCGACAAGGGCTACCTGTCGCCGTACTTCGTGACGGACCAGGAGCGCCAGGAAGCCGTGCTCGAGGACCCGTACATCCTGCTCATCAACAGCAAGATCTCGGCCGTCCACGAGTTCGTCCCGGTGCTCGAGAAGGTCATGCAGACGGGCAAGCCGCTGCTGGTCGTCGCCGAGGACGTCGAGGGCGAAGCCCTGGCGGTTCTCGTCGTCAACCGCATCCGCGGCACGTTCGCGTCGGTTGCCGTGAAGGCCCCCGGCTTCGGCGATCGTCGCAAGGCGATGTTGCAGGACATGGCCACGCTCACCGGCGGTCAGGTCATCGCCGAAGAGGTTGGCCTCAAGCTCGAGACCGCGACGCTCGACCTGCTCGGTCGTGCCCGCAAGGTGGTCGTCACCAAGGACACCACGACGATCGTCGAAGGTGGCGGCACCGAGGCCGACGTCAAGGGCCGCATCGCGCAGATCAAGCGTGAGATCGACGACACCGACTCCGACTGGGATCGGGAGAAGCTCCAGGAGCGCCTCGCCAAGCTGGCCGGCGGCGTCGCCGTCGTCAAGGTCGGCGCGGCCACCGAGGTCGAGCTCAAGGAGAAGAAGCACCGCATCGAAGACGCGCTGTCCGCGACGCGTGCCGCGCTCGAAGAGGGTGTCGTCGCCGGTTCGGCCGCCACGCTGCTGCGTGCGCAGAAGGCCGTGCTCAAGGTCGCCGAGGATCTCGTCGGGGACCAGGCCACCGGTGCGCGCTCGGTCGCCAAGGCGCTCGAAGCGCCGGCGTACTGGGTCGCCACGAACGCTGGCGTCGAGGGCTCGCTCATCGTCGAGCAGAGCAAGGCCGAGAAGGGCCAGCGCGGCTACAACGCCGCCACCGGCAACTTCGAGGACCTGCTCAAGGCCGGCATCATCGACCCTGCCAAGGTGACCCGCTCGGCGCTGCAGAACGCGTCGTCGATTGCGTCACTGCTGCTCACCACCGAGGCGCTCGTCGCCGACAAGCCCGAGCCCGCTGGCGCTGCGCCCGCGATGCCTCCGGGCGGCGGCATGGGCGGCATGGGAGGCATGGGCTTCTAAAGCTCACGCCACGGAACTACGGACGGCCGGGCCTTCGGGCCCGGCCGTTTCGCGTCCCCGGCCACCTCACCGGTGCGCGAGCGCGACGTGGACGTCGCCGTCGGTGGTGGCCCAGCCGGCGGGCATGACGTCGGTGTTGTGGTCCAAGACGACGGTGCCGTCCGCGGTGATGGCGATACATCCTCCGTCGCCGTCGAGCGTCTTCACGTCCGCGAGTGCGCGGGCGCACGCGTCGGCAACGGTTTCGCCGGCTGCCACCGCCACGGCGATCGAGTGCGCGAAGACGGTGCGAATGAACGCCTCGCCTTTGCCCGTCGCCGAGATGGCGATGCGAGCGTCGGCGTACGTGCCGGCACCGATGACTGGCGTGTCGCCGACGCGGCCGTGCAGCTGCCCGCGGGTCGCGCCGGTCGAGGTCGCCGCCGCGACCCTGCCCTGTGCGTCGAGGGCGACGGCCCCGACGGTGCCCGCGGGCGACGCCGTCGCCGGTGTGGTGAACCAGTCGTCCGGCGCGAGGTCGAACTCGTGATCGACGGCGTACGCGTCGGCACCCATGCCCGCGAGCAGTGCGGGACCGTCGCCCGCCGCCAGCAGCGCAGCGGCGACGCGCACGGGATGCTTGGCGACGGTGAGCGCCGCGACCGCCCCGGCGCGCCGCGTCGCACCGTCCATGACGGCGGCGTCGAGCTCGACGCGGCCGTCGGCCGTGCGCACCGCGCCGCGACCGGCATTGAAGCGGCCGTCGACCTCGAGGGACACGACGGCGGCCACGGCGGCATCGACCGCAGTGCCGCCGTGCGCGAGCACGGCGCGTCCCGCTTCGAGCGCGACGCGCACTCCCTCGGCTTGGGGCGCGCCGCCGCCGCCGGCGCCGCCGTGCACGAGGATCGTCGCGGTCATCGCAGTTCCTTTCTCCACACGAGCTTGAGTCCCGACCATGTGCCGTCGATGGCGCACACCTTCACGTCGACGAGGCCGCGCGGCAGGCAGATCTCGCGCACGGTGTCTTCGGTGATGTCGGTCGGGACCTTGGACGCCTTCTTCGGCCACGCCGCCCACAGTGCGCCCGCCGGAAAGATGGCGCGCTCGTGCTTGGCGGTTGCCTTGTCGAGCACGGCGCGTTCGGTGGCGAAGATCACGATGACGTCGTGCGTCTTACCCACACGCGATGTGATCACGACGCCCGGCGGCAGTTCGCCGAGGGTCGCGTCGAAGTCGCTCGGCGCATGCACGAGCGCAACGCGCGCGCCCTCCTTGATCCCCAGTTTCTTCGGCAACGCGGTTCCTGAGTAGCCGGCCATGCGCCGTAGTCTCTAGCGCATGGCTGAGCGTCCGGCGCCCGATCCCCAGAACCTGCTCGACGAGTGGATGAAGTGGGAGCGCGGTGAGATCGAGCCGGGCCGCCTGCTCGCCAACCTCAAGAAGGCCGGCATGCGCGACGTGCTCGAAGACCTCGCGGCGGCGACGGCAAAGGCGAGCGACTGAGCGGGCCGCCGCAGGTCATCCCGCGCCCGGCGTCGCACCGGCCGGGAGCTCCCGCGCCGTGGGCCGACCTGCCTGAGGATCGCCGACGCCGCATCGGCCTCGCACGCGTCGAGGCTGCGGTAACCACGCCGCGCACACCCGACCCGGAGCACATGAAGCCGCTGGGCGAGCCCGTCGCCTACGCGCCGCTGCCCGGCAAAGCGGCGGCGGTGTTGGCGGCGTTCTTCGAGGAGGACGGCGAAGCGCGCGTCGTGTTGACGCGCCGGGCGTCGCATCTGCGCAGCCACACCGGCGAGGTGTCCTTCCCGGGCGGGCGCATCGAGGAGGGCGAAGACGCCGAGCGCGCCGCGCTCCGCGAAGCCTGGGAAGAGATCGCGCTGGACTCCTCCGAGATCACCATCGTCGGCACGCTGACACCGATCTCGACGCTGGCGGCGACGTCAGGCATCACGCCGATCGTCGGCTTCCTGCCGGCGCGTCCCGCGGTGAGCGCCGACCCGAACGAGGTCGAGTTCGTGTTCGACGTCTCGCTGGCGCAGCTGCTCGAACCGGGCGTCTTCGAAGAGGAACGCTGGGACACGCCGTGGGGTGACGACCGTCAGATCAACTTCTTCTATCTGCCCCACGACATCATCTGGGGTGCCACGGCGCGCATTCTGCGCGAGTTGCTCGAGCTCGTGACGGCCTAGCGAACGCCGATGGCGATCGGCGCCATTGCGTCGATGCCTCCGGCTTCGCGTACGGCATCACCGAACGCGTTCGCTGCCTTCTCGAACAGTTCGGGTCCAAGACGATCCGTCAGCATCGCCAACGCCGGTGACCAGACGGGCGTCCGGCGGAAGAACTCGGCGGGATCGTCGAAGTCCCAGTGACGCGTGACCTCGTGGATCTCGACGCGCTCGAAACCCGCCGCGCGCACATTCGATTCGAGGTTGTCGGCGAACGTGGCCCACGTCGGCGGCCGTGGTCGCGGCGGCGTCGGCAGCACGCGCCGCAACGCTTCGGCGATCAACACGCTGACGGAGAACTCCGCTGTCCACACGCCGATCGCCAGTCGTCCGCCAGGGCGCAGCACACGATGGAACTCGCGCAGGCCTTGCGCCGTGTCGGGGAAGAACATGAGGCCGAACATCGAGATACCGAAGTCGAACGATGCGTCGTCGAACGTGAGGTGCTGGCCGTCCATCTGCATCACCGCGACCTCTGTGTCGTCGGCGAAGCGCTGTTCGAGTTCGCGCACCATGCCCTCGGCGAAGTCCGTCGACGTCACTCGCGCGCCCGT
>JBEEFR010000140.1:0-2591 GCA_041166285.1 Actinomycetota bacterium
TAAAGAGTCTGAAACGTGCCGAGTCCGAACAGGACGCCGTCGCCTCGGCGACGGGGCTCATTACCAAAGAGTCTGCAATGTGCCGGGCAGGGAAAGGACGCCCACCGTTCCGATCGCGAGGAGACAACCGTGTTGACGCACGAACAACTGAAGCAACTCGCGCTCGGCAGCGTCCGGTGGCAATTCACCGATGACCCTCGCCGGTCGCCCCCGTGGATGCTCGAGTTGCACGACAACGCGCTCGCCGCGCTGCGCAATCCGTCAGACGACGACATCGTCGCCTCGGCGCTGCCGTTGCTCGACAGCGACGATCGCAACGACCGCGTGGCCGCGTTACGCGTGCTCGGATGGCACCTCGACCGCGCCGACGTCGCGGAGGCCGTGCTGCGCGCGACCTACGACCCGGTGCGGCGGGTCCGACGCATCGCGGCACAGATGGTCCCGCTGGCACATCCCGGCGCGACCGAACGCCTACTCACCATCGCGACGGACGACGACGAGTACCACCGCATCAGCGCCAGTGCCTTTGCGCGCGTCGCACGCCGCGACATGAGCACTGAGACGGTGGAGTCCATCCGCGCGCTGCTCGACAACGAGCACTACCGCAAGAAGATCCTGCACGTGTTCCTGATGCAGGGCGCGCCGGACGGGTCTGCGTCGCTGCTGGAAGAGATCGTCCGCATCGGCGCCAAGCACGAAGCCGTCGCGGCGACGCGACTGCTGTGCGGGTACCGCCTTGTGCGCCTCGACCAGGGCAGCACCGACCTGCAGCGCGCCGACGTCGACTGGCTGTTCGCGCCCGGCACGCTGACGAAGACGAACTACGCGCGCTTCTTCTGGTCCGCCGCGCGATCAGAGGTTGTCGGAGGCGTCTGACGCCGGCCGACGTCGGAACATCTGGCGGCCGACGAAGAGGAACAGCAGCCCGCCGAAGACGACGGCGAGCGCGACGAGCCCGAGCACGTCGGAGCGCGCGTTCGCGCCGGGGTGCACGACGGCGCCGCTGCCCGCCTTCGGGAACGTGATCGTCGCTTCGGCGTCACGTTTGTCGAGGCCCGACTCGAGGTCGAGTCGCGCGTGCCACGGCCCAGCGGGAAGCGCTTTGTCGAGAGTCACGACGACGGGTTCGGTCTGATGCAGCCCGAGCGTCGTGCCGACTTTGACGTCGAACGGGCCGGCGGAGAGCCCACCCGGTCCCTTCGTCAGATTCAACTTGCCGGACAGGTCGAGCGCGCGCCCGCCGGTGTTCTCGACGATTGCGACCACCTGCGGCTCACCCGTCTTGGCGCGGCGCGCTTGGATGCCGGTGACGCGGAAGTCCGACGGTGGTTCGCCGCCCGGACCAACTGACAAGTAAATGCGAATCCCGACACGGTTGACCGACGTGATGCCGCCCGACGACGGCTTGTCGGACACTGACGCCCACACGACGCCGTAGCGCTCGCCTTCACTCGCATCCTTCGGCACGGCGATCGTGACCGTCACGACTTTCGACTCGCCGGGTGCGTACGTGGCGGTCGACGGCTCGACCGAGGTCCACGTCGTCAGTTCGTTGCGCGCGTGCCCGTCGCCGAAACGGAACTCACCGGCGCTGATGGACGCGGCAGCGGCGTACGTGTCGATCGCCTGCTGCGCGTCCGTGTCGTTCGAAACCTTGACCTTGCGCGCGATGGTCGAGCCCGGCGCCACGTGATCGACGATGTAGGTCCGCGCTCGCGGGTCGTTGGCGCGATTCGTCGGGGCTTCGGTGAGCGCGATGCCGATGCTGCCCTCGGCGTGCGCGGCAACGACCGGACTCAGCATGAGGAGCGTCGCCATCGCGAGCAGGAGTTTGCGCATGTCCTCTGTTTACGCCACGGAATGCGTAATCGTGCCCGTATAGGTACCGGCGACGGCGTTCGTTGGTATGTGGACGACCACCGTTGGGTTCCAGCTCACCGAAAACGCGACAGCGCCCGACGCGGTGTACGCCACTGCCGCCGCCGTAAGGGCGACAGCGTTCGCCGCCGAACTCTGGCCGGGCGTGCTCGTCAGCAGCGTTCCCGTGGTGCCCGTCGCGGGACCGGACCAGTAGAAGATCTGCGACTTCCCGATCGTCTCGTTCGCCGACCGGCCACCGGTCGTGAACACGGTCGTCGCCACCGTCGCCGTAAACGCCAGCGTCAAGCCGTTGGCGCTCGCAGTGACCGTGCCGAGCTGCGCGGACTTCGTCGAGCTGGTGACTGACGTCGATCCCAGCGCGGCGCTCGCCGGCACGCTGATCGACAACGTCGCCTCCGCCGGGCGCGCAAAGCCGATGACGCTGAGCGCAACCACCGCGCTCAGCGTCATCAGGCGAAACGTTGTCGGACGACGGGCCACCGTCGCCAATGTTTGTTGGCCTAGGCGACCGAGTGCGTGACGGTGCCGGAGTAGGCGCCGGCGACGGCGTTCGCCGGGACGTTGACGATCACGGTCGGGTTCCACGCAGCGCTGTTGTTGCCGACGACGACCGTCGCCGAGAACGCGGTGCGGGTCGCGCCCAGGGTGACCTTGTTCGCGGCCAGGAGCTGTCCTGGCGTGAACGTGCCGGTACCCGACGTCGACGTCGC
>JBEEFR010000141.1:0-24467 GCA_041166285.1 Actinomycetota bacterium
ACGAGGCCGGAGCCGATCTGGGTGGCCAGCCGGATCCGCTGCGCCTCGCCACCGGACAGCGTCGCCGCCGGCCGGGAGAGCGACAGGTACTCCAGGCCGACGTCGAGCAGGAATCCCAGCCGGGCGCTGACCTCCTTGAGCACCGGCTCGGCGATCATCCGGTCCCGCTCCGACAGCACAAGGCTGGGGAAGAACGTCGCGGCCTCGCCGATCGACATCGACGACACCGTCGCGATGTTCGTGTCGCCGATGGTCACCGCCAGCGACGCCGGCTTCAGGCGCGCGCCGTTGCACTCGACGCACGGCACTTCGCGCATGTAGAGCTCGATCTGCTCGCGCACCCAGTCGGAGTCGGAGTCGGTGTGGCGGCGCTGGAGGAACGGGATGATGCCCTCGTAGTGCGTCGAGTACGTGCGCTCGCGGCCGTGGCGGTTGCGGATCGTCACCTTGATCGGCGTGTTCCCGGCGCCCCACAGCAGGATCTTCTGCTGCGCCTTCTTCAGCTTCTCCCACGGCGTGTCGGGCGAGAAGCCGTAGTTGTGGGCGACCGCTTCGAGCAGCCGCTGGAAGTACTCGCCGGTCTGCCCGCGCCACGGGTTGATCGCGCCTTCGTTGATCGACAGCTCCGGGTCGGGCACGACAAGGTCGGGGTCGACCTCGAAGCGGGTGCCGAGGCCCGAGCACGTCGCGCACGCGCCGTACGGCGAGTTGAACGAGAAGTTGCGCGGCGCCAGCTCCTCGTAGGACGTGCCGCACTTCGGGCACGCCAGGTGCTGGCTGAACGTGAGCGTGTCGCCGACCTCTTCGTCGAGCGCTTCGCCTTCTTTCGGCACGATCTGGATCTCGATGACGCCCTCGGCGAGCCGCAGCGCCGTCTCCAGCGAATCGGTCAGCCGCCGCTTCGCGTTCTCCCGCACGACGAGACGATCGACGACGATCTCGATCGTGTGCTGCTCGTAGCGCTCGAGCTTGATGTCGGCGCGGTTCTCGGTGAGGTCGACCATTTCGCCGTCGACGCGGGCGCGCGTGAAGCCTTGGCGGACGATGTCGTCGAGCAACCCTTCGTACTCGCCCTTGCGGCCGCGCACGATGGGCGCCAGCACGGCGAAGCGCGTGCCTTCTGGTAGCTCGAGGATGCGGTCGACGATCTGCTGCGGGCTCTGCCGCTTCACGATCGTGCCGTCGCGCGGGCAGTGCGGTATCCCGATGCGGGCGAACAGCAGCCGGAGGTAGTCGTAGACCTCGGTGATGGTGCCGACGGTCGAGCGCGGGTTGCGCGACGCCGACTTCTGGTCGATGGAGATCGCCGGCGAAAGACCGTCGATGAAGTCGACGTCCGGCTTGTCCATCTGCCCCAGGAACTGCCGCGCGTACGACGACAGCGACTCGACGTAGCGGCGCTGGCCTTCGGCGTAGATGGTGTCGAACGCCAGCGACGACTTGCCGGAACCCGACAGCCCCGTGAACACGATCAACTTCTCGCGCGGCAGGTCGATGTTGACGCTCTGCAGGTTGTGTTCGCGCGCGCCGCGTACGACCAGCCGTTCGGACATAGCCGCCGATTTTACTACACCGGTGTGATTCCCATTGCGAACAGACGTTCGTTTTCGGGATTGAGTAGCTGTCACGCCTCCACCATCTCGTGCAGCTTCTTCTTCAAGTCGCCGATCTCGTCGCGTAGACGAGCGGCGTACTCGAAGCGGAGCTCCCCAGCCGCTTCGTGCATCTCTTCCTCCAACGTGCGAATGAGTCGCTCCAATTGATCGTGTTCGAGCTCGCCGAGCCCCGACAGCACGTCTTTGTCGCGCATGCGCGAGCGCGCACCGGCATTGGGGACGGGCGCCTTCGCCGACGGGCGCAGCATCGACAGCAGGTCGTTGACGGCCTTGCGGATCGTCTGCGGGTTGATGCCGTGTTCGATGTTGTATTGCTCTTGCAGTGCGCGCCGCCGCGTCGTCTCGCCGATCGCCCGCTTCATCGAGTCGGTCACCTTGTCGGCGTACATGATCACCTGGCCGTCGACGTTGCGCGCGGCGCGGCCCGTCGTCTGGATGAGCGACGTCTCGCTGCGCAGGAACCCTTCCTTGTCGGCGTCGAGGATGGCGACCAGCGACACCTCGGGCAGGTCGAGGCCTTCACGCAACAGGTTGATGCCGACGAGCACGTCGAACTCGCCGAGGCGCAGGTCGCGCAGGATCTCGATGCGCTCGACGGTGTCGATGTTCGAGTGGAGATACCGCACCTTCAGGCCCTGCTCGAGCAAGTACTCGGTGAGGTCTTCCGCCATCTTCTTGGTGAGCGTGGTGACGAGCACGCGGTCGCCCATCTCGGTGCGCTTGTTGATCTCGTTGATGAGGTCGTCGATCTGGCCCTTGGTCGGACGCACGACGACTTCGGGATCGACCAGACCCGTCGGCCGCACGATCTGCTCGACCACGCGCGCCGAGTGTTTCAACTCGTAGGGCGACGGCGTGGCGGACACGAAGATGACCTGGTTGAGCTTCTCGCTGAACTCGTCGAAACGCAGCGGACGGTTGTCCGCCGCCGACGGCAGGCGGAATCCGTGGTCGATCAGCGTCTCTTTGCGCGACCGGTCGCCCTCGTACTGGCCGTGCAACTGCGGCACGGTGACGTGGCTCTCGTCGATGACCATGAGGAAGTCGTCGGGAAAGAAGTCGAGCAAGGTCGACGCCGGCTCACCGGCGGAGCGCCCGTCGATGTGGCGCGAGTAGTTCTCGATCCCGTTGCAGTAGCCGACCTCCTGCATCATCTCGAGGTCGTAGCTGGTGCGCATCCGCAAGCGCTGCGCCTCGAGCAGCTTGCCCTCCTTCTCGAACCACGCCAGCCGCTGCTGCAGTTCGTCTTCGATGCGCACAACCGCTTCGCGGAGGCGGTCCTGGCCCGTGACGTAGTGCGTGGCGGGCCACACTGCGAGGTCGTCGAGCACCGCGATGATCTCGCCGGTGACCGGATCGATGCGCGTGATGCGCTCCACCTCGTCGCCGAACAACTCGATGCGCACGGACGCCTCTTCGTACGCGGGGTGCACCTCGATGATGTCGCCGCGGACCCGGAACTTGCCGCGCACCAGGTTGGCGTCGTTGCGGTCGTAGCCGATGTCGACGAGTTTGCGCAGCACGGCGCGTTGGTCGACGGTTTCGCCCGGTTGAAGCAGCAGCAGGTTTTTGCGGTACTCGTTCGGTGAGCCCAAGCCGTAGATGCACGACACGGACGCCACCACGATCACGTCGCGACGAGCCAGCAACGCCGACGTGGTCGAGTGCCGGAGGCGGTCGATCTCGTCGTTGATCGAGGAGTCCTTCTCGATGAACGTGTCGCTCGACGGGATGTACGCCTCCGGTTGGTAGTAGTCGTAATACGACACGAAGTACTCGACGCGGTTCTTTGGGAAGAACTCCTTGAACTCCGAAGCCAACTGCGCTGCCAGCGACTTGTTCGGTGCGATCACCAGCGTTGGTTTCTGCACCTTTTCGATCGTCCATCCGATCGTGGCCGATTTGCCCGAGCCCGTTATGCCCAAGAGTGTCTGGAATCGTTCGCCGGCTTCGATCCCCGCGGTGAGTCCCGCGATCGCCTCCGGCTGGTCGCCTGCCGGCTGGTAGTCCGCGACCATTTCGAAATTGGGCATCCGACTCAGCGTATAGAGAAGGTGTAACAGGGTCGGACGTCGTATTTTTATCCCCGTGGTGGGGCGTTGGCGGGCCTTCTTTGTCCTGGTTCTGGCCGTGTTCGCGGCCTCGTGCGGCGCGCCCAGCTTCGCGTCGCGCAATGCGGCGTCGGAACACCACAGCCTTCCGCGTACCGACGTCGGCGAGTCGGTGACGACCGCTCCGGCGCGTATCGACGACGCTGCCGTGCTCGACCGGTCCACGACGACGGCCGGCGCGGCCCCCGCGACCCCGGGCGTGTCGTCGCGCGTCGTCGACGGCGTGGAGCTGGTGCTGCAGACAACCGAGACCTCGACGTTCCGCCAGGGCAGCGCCGTCCACCTCGTGCTGACGATCACGAACAAGACGGGCCGAGCCGTCGGCTATCTCACGAACCGCGAGACGCACTTCTCACTTGTCGACCAGAACAACCGCGTCCTGTGGACCGACGAGCAGTGCCGCGCCCAGGACACCTACAACACCGTCCCGACGGGCTACCTCGAGATCGCGCCGCGCGACCACGTATCGATCGACGACTACTACCCGACGCATCCCGGCACGGCCAACGCGGACTGCCGTGCTCCGGCGGGCCACGCCTACCTCACGGGCGGCGTGACGCTGTGTCTCAACCTCGCAGCCGACGACACGTGCCGCGGCGCCAGCGACGAGCGCGTCCAAGCGACGCCCGTCCCCGTCACGGTGTCGTAGAGCCCTCCCGCAACAACTCGATCAAGTCGTCGACCGCGGTCATCGGAACGCGCGTGGCGGCCGCGCACTCGTCGCCCTGCCAGTGGCTGATCACGACGACGCCGAGATCGCGGTGCACGGTCACCCGAAGGAATCGATTCCCGCCGCGGACGTCGTCGATGAGCACTCGGGGAAGCGTTGCGTTCCACCGGACTTGCGCCACGACACGAAGTGTGGCCGAACCACTCCTCGTCGTCCACAGCGCGGCCGGACGAAAAAAGGCTCGGCCCGCCGCCACGTGAGTGACGGCGGGCCGAGCGTTTCGAAACTACGAGTTGTTACTGCGCGTTTGTGAAGGTCACCACGGTCTCGGTGCTTCCGGGCCTGACGGTCGCGGTGCGATTTGCCGTGCTCGACGACACCTGGCGGTCGGACGGCTGCACCGTGATCGCAGACACGTGCGTCCCGCTCGCGGCCTGCTCGGTGATCGTCACGTTCTTGCCGCGCTCGAAGCCGCCGAGGATCTTGCACGACCCGCCTTGCGATGCGGGACCGGCAGGAACAGTGACGGCACGACCGCCAACGGTGAAGTTGTAGTTCGTACCGACCGGAACCCCGTTGCCGGCGATCTTGCAGATCTTGATCGTCGCGTTGTTGCCTGCGCCATCTGCGCGGTTGGTGATCGTGAGGATGGTCTGGCGGTTCACGCCGCCGGGAGCGACACGCACCACAGCTCGCGAGTTCGTCGGCTGACACGACAGGAGTCGATCTTGCGGAATAGTGCCGCATCGGCTGATGCCGTAGCCCGGGCGTCGGGTTTGCGTGACCACCGTACGGCCGGTCGGAACCGTCATCGGACCCGTGCACGTGCCGACGGGCACGACCACCGTTTGATTGTCGAAGCTGTACGTGAAGTCACCCGTCACCGCTCCGTTGGCGTTGTCGGCGGCGGAGCAGATCTCGAGCACGCCTGTCGCTGACGTGGTCGTGGTCGTGTTCTTCGGCGCGCACGAGAAGCCGCCAAGAGGTACCGACACCGACGACTCGAAGTGCCCGATGCGGACGTCTGCAGCGCTGGAGCCCGGCAGAGCGCTCTTGAGCAACGTCAGGCGCACTGCGTCGGCAGCGCCGGACGCTTCGGTGCCATTGGTGGCCAGCGTCGGCGAGGACGTCGGATCGGGCAACGTTCCCGGCGTCGCGATGGCGCGCGGGTCTTCGCCGACGTTCAGGGTCAGCAGCGGCGACGCGGGCACGGAAAGACCGCCCGCACCGAAGAACTGCTGGAACGTGATGTCGGTGTAGGTCAGGCCGCCGTCCTGCGAAATGCGCACGATCGGCGTGGTCGGTGTGACCTGCTGACCGGTCGAATCTTCGACGGTGTAGGTGAGCGTCGCGGGGCCGTTGCCGAGGGCGGTCGTGCGGAACACCCACTCGCCGAGCAGTTCGACGACGATGCCCGGGTCGAGCGGAAGGCCCGTGCCACGCGAGATGAAGACCGGAGCGAAGGTCTCGCGGGTCTCACCCACGAGGCCGTAGTGCCCAGGCGAGCCGTTGGCGACCGCATAGACGATCGACCGCGACTGGCTGACCGCACGGTCCGGACCCGGCACGTCGGTGGCGAGCACGGGGTTCGCGAGCGTCCCGTCGGGATTCGCCGATCCCGCGTCGAGCAGCTGCGCGTCGGCCGCGTACCCAAGGCTGTAGGCCAGCGGCGTGTTGGCGCCGAGGCCGCACGGATCGTTGTCAAAGTTGGCGAGCGCCTGCCCGCGGAGGAGCGACGCGTACGCCAGCGGCGCTGCCGGAACCGGCCCGATCTCCTTGGTCACGAGCGGAGTGTTCGGCGGAGCGACCGCTTCGGCCACGCCAGCGAGCACGAGATCGCGCGTCGCGGACGGAACGTTGTTCGCGAGCCCAAGCTCGAGGCCAGAGCCGCGGGCCGAGCTCATCTTTCCGGGTGCATTGGCCGGCTGGAGGTTGACCTCCATCTCGTTTTGCAGACTGTTAAGTCCGAATCCGGCCGAGTTCGTCGCACTCGCGGAGAATGCGACCTCGCTGTCGACTAGCCTCGGGCCCCCAGGAGCCTCCAACGAGTCGACGTGAATATTCGTGCCGGTCGCGTATCCGGAGAACCCGGGAACCGGTACATCGGATCGGCCGATTGTCGCCGTTCCGATCACATACGCACACATGGCCGCGCAAAGCCCGACCACTACCCCAACGCGCCTAGCGTTCATTAATACTCCCCTTCAAAGGTACCCACCAGCTTGGTAACGCCATTACCCCAGTTAACTTGTCCCTAAAGACAACACCCATTTCCAGCATTTGTCGACCGCGATGGCGAGGTCTGCGGGTGAGCCGGAGTTGTCGAGGACGAAATCGGCTAGCTCGAGGCGTGCTTCGCGGGTGATCTGCGCACCCATTCTAGCCTCGGCGTCCTTGCGTTTCATGGACCGCGGGCCGTTGACCAGCCGGTCGAGCGCGATGTCCACGGGGCAGTCGACGACGATCATCGCTTTCGTGTCGTAGTTGTTCGTCGTGCCCATGCCGAGCAGGGGCAGGTCGAGCACGACGACGTTGTCGGTCTGACGCTGCGCCTCGATGCGGTCGTAGATCTCTTTGCCGATCATCGGCAGCATCAACGCGTTGAGCGCCGCCAGCTTCTCCTTGTCGGGGAAGACGATCGCCGCGATGGCCGCGCGATCGAGCTCGCCGTCGGTGCCGACGACGTCGGGCCCGAAGAGGTCCACCATGGGGCCAAAGGCACTTCCCCCGGCCGCCTGCAGCTCACGCGCCACGGCGTCGGCGTCGATCAGCACCGCGCCCCTTTCGACCAGTAACGCCGAGGCGGACGACTTTCCTGCCCCGATCCCACCAGTCAACGCAACGAGCAACACGGGCGGAAACGTACCAACGGGCATACCGCTGACTAGTCCTGACCACCACGCGGAATGACCCGCATGGTTCCTACGAATCAGTGGTGACCAGTCGATCGGTAGTCCGTGAGTCACTTTGCGGAACGCCAAAAGGCCTTTTCTCGAAAAGGCGCTGAACGCGGTGCGGCTCTTCTCGAGTTCGCGCTCGTCAGCATGCTGTTCGTTCTCTTCATCTACGCGGTCGCCGTATTCGGGATCGTGCTGTCGACGAAGAACAGCATCACCCACGCTGCCGCCGAGGGCGCCCGCTCGGCGCTGTCGGTGTCGGACCTGCCGGCCGCGACCCTCGATGCACGCCGCATCACGCAAGCGACGACGACCGTGGGCAACAGCCTCACGGGCACGCTCGGATCGCATTACCACCCGTCAGATGTGACCGCGTCGATCGCCGGCTGCGACAGCCCCGCGGACACGCACAAGTGCATCACGGTGACGATCGTCTACCCGTGGCAGTCGGACCCCATCGTCCCGCTCGCCCCGGGCATGGGCCTCGCCACCCCCAACACGATCCGCACGACCGCCGTCGTGCGGCTCAACTAGGAGGCCGACGTGCGAGGACTCAAGTCTCGCGGGGAACGGGGTGCCGTCCTCATCATGGCCATTCCCGCGCTGCTGGTGTGCGTCGCCGCCGCGGCACTCGGGATCGACGTCGGGCGCATCGCCCTCGACAAGCGTTCCGACCAGCGCGTCGCCGACCTCGCGGCCCTCGACGCGGCGCGCGCCGTCGGCGACATCCTCAACACCACAAATCAAGCGGGCTACAACACGGCCGCGCAGACGGCGGCCGTCGCGTCCGCTGCTCGCAACGGTTTCGTGGTCGGTGTGAGCGGCCGCACGGTCACCGCCGCCGTGGGGACCGTTGATCCCGTCTCCAACTTGTTCTCTTCCGGTGGAGCCGCAGCGGTGTTGGTCACGACCACGTCCCATCTGGACAACGCCTTCCTTCCCGGTGGTCGTGACCTCACCGCTCGCGCCGTCGCCCTGATCGGTTCACCGACGGGCGCGTTCTCGGTCGGCTCGACACTCGCCAGTCTCGACACGTCCAAGAGTCGCCTCGACCCGATGCTCAAGACGATGCTCGGCGCCAGCGGCTCGATGAACCTCGTCAGTTACAACGGGCTCGCATCCGGCAACGTCTCGTTGCAGAAGCTGCAGACGGCCTTGCTGGCGTCGGGGTTCAACGTCGGGACCGTCCAAGACCTCCTCACCGCGCACCTCACCGCCGCGCAGCTCCTGGCAGCGACCGCCAGCGCCCTCACCTCCGACGGCGACAACCTCGCGGCGGCTGAGGTGCAGGACCTCATCAACACCGGCATCACGTCGTCGACGACGGTGCAACTGGGCGACCTCATCAACGTGTCGTCGCCGAGCGACAGCTCCGTACTGGCTGCCGAGTTCAACGCCTACCAACTCATCGTCGGCACCGCCGAGCTGATGAACGGCTCGAACTTCGTCTCGGTGCCGCTTACGGGCGTGAACATGCTCGGCATCACCGGCGCATCGGTCTCGGCCTATGTCATCGAGCCGGCGCAGACGGCGATCGGGCCCGTCGGCACGACCGCCAGCAACTCGCAGATCAAGATGCGGGTCAACCTCGACGTGCCCCTCGGCGGCCTCCTGCCGATCGCCCACGTAAGCCTCGACTACACGACGGCCAGCGCGGTCGGCACGCTCACGTCACTCGTGTGCGGCGCCTCGCCGACGATGGGCGTCACCGGGCAGTCGTCGGCGATCAGCGTGGCCGGCACGGCTACGACGACCCTCGGCAACATGGCGATCGGGTCGTCCGTCGGCAACTCGCCCTCGACGGCGCTCAGCTTCCTCTTCCCGAGCGAGTTCGCGCCGATCACCAAACACCTCGGTGCCGCCGGCACGGGCGTCGCGCTCGCATCGGTCAGCGTGACCGGCGGCGGTGCGACCGCAGCGCTGGCACCCGTCCTGCAAACACAGCTTCCGACCGTGCTCGCCACCCTCGACCTCGCACTGCAGCCGGCGATCAAGCCGCTGCTCGAGAGCCTCGGACTCGGCCTGGCACAGGCCGACGTCGCCGCCATCGGCATTTACCCGAATGCCACGTCCTGCGGGGGCCATCCCCGCCTCGTCCTCTAACACCACCCCACCTCACAAAGGAACCCACCAACCATGTCCGCTACCCCGAAGAAGCGATCCACCATCCTCGTTGCCGTCGGCGCCGGCGTGTTCGTCGTCGGCAGCGGGCTCGCCGCCCTCGCCACGCGCGATACCGGCAGTACACACAACGCGCGGTCCGACACCCCGCTCGCCGCAGCCGCCCCGGCCGGATCCGTTTCCGGCGCTGCGCACGGTGCAGCGAGCTTCGTCATCCCCGCCGACCATCAGGCGATGGCGGTGCAGGTGCCGTTCGTGCAAGGCCTCGCCGGATACGCCAAGGCGGGCGACCTCGTGAACGTGTACGGATTCGTCAAGGACAACCCGGCCACGACGCCGGTCGGCGACGCGATGGCGAAGCTGATCCTCCAGAAGGTCAAGGTGCTCGCGCTCAACCCGGGCGCCGACGGCGGCAACGCCACCTACATCCTCGCCGTCAGCACCAACGACGCCGAGGCCATCAACTACCTGAGCAGCAACGAGAAGGTCTGGCTGACCCTCGCACGCGACGACCAGGGCTCGCTCGTGCCCCACGGCTTCCAGGCCTCCAATGTCTAACCCGTCCCGGATCATCGTCGTCGACCGGACGACGGAGCTGGCCGAGCGCTTCCGTGAGGTGCTCGACCAGCTCGAAGGGCCGGCCGAAGTGTTCCCCTGCCTGCGGGTGAGCGACGTCGTCGAGATGGTCGAGGACGACCCGACGCCAACCGTCGTCGTCGCCGGGCCCGCGATCGTGACCCGGTCCGGTCTCGCCCGTCTCGAGATGCTGCACGACAACTGCACGAACCTCGTGATCGTGCTGGCCTTCACCCGCCGGCCGTCGGCTGCGATGCGCGACATCGTGCGCGCCGGCGCCGTCGACATGCTGCAACTGCCGACCGACGACTCGATGATCGTGGCGTCGATGAACCGAGCGGTCGCGCTCGCCGAACGCAATGCGCTGGCGGCGATGACGACCGAACCAACGATGACGACCGAACCGGCGGCGCGTCCGCGCGGCACGGTGGTCACGCTGGCGTCGGCGACGGGCGGGTGCGGCAAGACGTTCCTCGCCACGAACCTCGGCTACTTGCTGTCCCGCATCCCTGGCCACCGCGTGTGCATCGTCGACCTCGACCTCCAGTTCGGCGAAGTGTCGACCGCACTGCACCTTCGGCCGAAGTTCACGATCTGCGACGCGCTGGCGCGTGAGCAGGAGTCGGGTGACCTCAAGGACTGCATCGAGGACTACGTGGTGCGCCACGAGTCCGGCGTTGCCGTGCTGGCCGCGCCGCGTGATCCGTCCGAGGCCGATCGCATCGAACCGCCGGACGTCACGAAGGTGCTGCTGGCGGCGCGGGAGAACTTCGACACCGTCATCGTCGACACGCCGCCGTATTTGTCCGAGGTAGTCCTGGCGGCGTTCGACCAGTCGACGTCGTTGTACGCGGTGGCGACGCTCGACCTGCCATCGGTCCGCAACATGGGCGTGTTCTTGTCGACGCTCGAGCGGTTGAAGATCCCCGCCGACAACGTGCGGCTCATCCTCAACAAAGCCGAGCGAGACGTCGGCATCGACGTCGACCAGGTCAAGAAGCTGTTCCCGCAAGGCTTCTCGTCCGTACTCCCCTACGCCAAGGAAGTGAGCAAGTCGATCAACCTCGGCTTGCCCGTCGTGGCCGCCGCGCCGGCGTCAGAGATCAGCCGGCGCATCGTCCAGGGCTTCCGCGAGCTCACCGGTGGTGACGACCACGCCGCTGCCGTTGCTGGCGCAGCGTCGGGCTGGCGCCGCTTCCTTCATCGCCCCAACCCCGCCGTCTCCTAGGAGCCTGAACGATGAAACTTTCTGAAAAGCTCGCCGCCCTCGAAGACGACGAGACCCCCGATACGCCTCCCGCCACGAAGGTCCAACGGCCCACCAAGGCCGCCCACGCCAACACGAGCTGGGAGGCGTCCAAGCGCAAGGTGCGCGACCTCGTCCTCGCCGATCTCGCGCCCCGCATGGCGGGCCTCGACGGCGACGCGCTGCGCGCCGAGGTCAAGACGTGCGTCGACAAGTTCCTGACGCGTGAAGACGTCAAGGTCTCGCCGGCGGAGCGTCGTCGCTTCGTCGACGAAGTCATGCAAGACACGCTCGGCTACGGCGCTCTCGAGCCGCTGTTGGCCGACGAGTCCGTCACGGAAATCATGTGCAACGGCCACGACGAGATCTGGGTCGAGCGCGCCGGGCGCCTCGAGCGCACGCCGCTGGCGTTCGCCGACGAGTCGGCCTACCGCCAGGTCATCGACCGCATCGTCGGCGGCGTCGGCCGACGCGTCGACGAGGGCTCGCCCATGGTCGACGCCCGCCTGCCCGACGGATCACGCGTCAACGCCATCATCCCGCCGCTGGCGGTGCACGGCTCCGTGCTCACGATCCGCAAGTTCGCGACCGACCCGTACCAAGTGAAAGACCTGATCTCGTTCGGGTCCATCACCATGGACGTGGCCGTCGTGCTCGAAGCCGCCGTGCGCGGCAAGCTCAACGTGCTCGTGGCGGGTGGTACCGGCACCGGTAAGACGACGACGCTCAACGTGCTGTCGTCGTTCATCCCGCAGGACGAGCGCATCATCACGATCGAGGACTCGGCGGAACTGCAGCTGCAGAAGCCGCACGTCGTCACGCTCGAAGCGAGGCCGTCGAACGCCGAAGGCGCGGGCGAAGTGAAGATCCGCGACCTCGTCAAGAACGCCCTGCGCATGCGGCCGGACCGCATCGTGGTCGGTGAGTGCCGCGGCGCCGAAGCGCTCGACATGTTGCAGGCGATGAACACCGGTCACGAAGGTTCGATGACCACCGTGCACGCCAACTCGCCCCGAGACGCACTCTCCCGTCTCGAGACGATGGTGTTGATGGCCGGCTTCGACTTGCCCGTTCGGGCGATTCGCGAGCAGGTCAACGCCGCCATCGACGTCATCGTCCAGCTCGAGCGCTTCCCCGACGGCCGGCGCATGGTCACCGCCGTCACCGAGGTGCAAGGCATGGAGGGCGACACGATCCTGCTCCAGGACATCTTCGTCCATAAATCCCACACCAACGGCGCGAGCGGCGAACTCGTGCCGACGGGCTTGCGTCCGCGCATCGCGTCGAAGCTCGCCGAGCGCGGCGTGGAGATTCCGGCGGAAGTGTTCCGGGTGTCGCGCTCGATGACGGGTGCGCCCCGCGTCGCGCGCGCCGGCAAGGAAGCGGTGCAGCGCAAGAACCGCCTCAACGGCCCGACGCTGCCTGGTGAGAAGGACGGCTTGATGGAGGTCGGACGGTGATCCAGATCCTGCTGCCGGCCGCAATCGGCACCGGCCTCACGCTCGTCGTCGTCGGCTTCCTGCTGCGGGCGCGTGAGCGCGCCGCAGTCATGAATGAGTTGATGTCGCTGGCCCGCTACGGCGAAGGCGAACTCGACGACGACGACGAACTCGCCGAACTCGACAACCCGAACTTCGAGCTGTCGGGGTTCGGCAACGCCGCAGTGTCCCTCGCGGGACGCCTCGTCACCCAGCTGGACGCGCAGGGCGCGCTGGCGGCCTCGCTCGAGAAAGCGCGCATCCCGTTGCGCGCCGGCGAGTACGCCATCGTCGCGGCGTGCGGGTCGATCGTCGGCGGGCTGTTGCTCGGCGCGATCACCGCGAACTGGATGCTCGGCACGGTGGCGTTCGTCGTGTTCGTGTTCGTCGCGGCCAAGTTTCCGGCGTTCCGCATTGCTCGTCGCCAAAAGGCGCTCGGTCGCCAGCTGCCCGATGCGTTGTCGCTCGTCGCGTCATCGCTCGCCGCGGGACACACGTTCCTCCGCGCCATCCAGATGATGTGTGAGGAAGCTGACCCGCCGCTGGCCGAGGAGTTCGGGCGCGTCGTCTTCGAGGTCAGGTTGGGTGCCCCGTTGGTCGACGCGCTCGAACGAATGGCACAACGCTCCGGCGTCAAAGACCTCGAGTGGGTCGTCCAGGCAATCCGTATCCAGCAGACGGTCGGCGGCAAGCTCGCCGACCTGCTCCACACGCTCGCCGACTTCATGCGGGCGCGTGACGAGGTGCGCCGCGAGATCGACGTTCTCACCGCTGAGGGCCGGGTCTCTGCCTGGATCCTCGGCGCCATGCCCGTACTGCTGCTGCTAGCGGTCCAGGTCATGAGCCCGCACTATGCCGACGCCCTGTTCCACGGGTGGGGCCTGGCGGCGCTCGCATTCTCCGGCGTGTCCATCGTGATGGGCGTCGGCCTTATCCGCCGCATGGTTCGAATCGACATCTGAGGACACTTCGATGAACACACTCATCCTCGCATCCATCATGCTGGCGACCGTCGGGGCCATCCTCGTCGCCGCCGGCGCCTACGACCGGCTCTTCGCCGGCAACTCCGCAGCGCGGTACTTGGCGTCGCTCGACGACGACGACGTCGCCGAAGACGAGTTCGCGGCGCGCCTGCGTCTCCCGCTGTACCAACGGGTCAAGGGGACGCTGTCGGGCTCCGTGCTGCCGTTCCTGCAGCGGGTCACGCCGCAAGGGCTCGTCGTCAAGACGCGGCGCGACCTGCTGCTCGCCGGCATGAACGACATCGCGCCCGAGGAACTCGTCAGCCTCCAAGCGGTGCTGGGTGGTGTCGGGCTCCTGCTCGGCGTCGGTTTCCTCATGACGCACCCGTCACCCGGCCAGGGACTGTTCGTCATGCTGCTGCTCCCAATCGCCGGTGCGTTGACGCCGATGGTCGTCGTGAAGCGCAAGGCGAAGGAGCGGTCAGAGGCGATCTTCAAGGATCTGCCGGACTGCCTTGACCTCATGGCCATCTCCGTCGAAGCGGGCGTCGGGTTCGAAGCGGCGCTCGACGTCGTGTGCCGCAACTTCGACTCGGCGTTGGCTATGGAGTTCCGTCGCATGCTGAAGGAAATGGAGTTGGGCGTCGCCCGTCGCGAGGCGCTGGCGAACCTGCGGGCCCGCAACGACGTACCCGAGCTGTCGAACTTCATCACGGCGCTCATCCAGGCCGACGCACTCGGCATGCCGATCGGGCGTGTGCTGCACACGCAGGCGCACGAACTGCGCAACCGTCGTCGTCAGTGGGCGCGGGAGAAGGCGGCGAAGCTGCCGGTGAAGATCCTCTTCCCGTTGGTCTTCTTCATCTTCCCGGCGATCCTCGTCGTCATCCTCGGCCCCGCCGCAGCGGCCATCGTCAAGGGCTTCGGCGGCAGCTAGTCCCCTTTCTTCCGAACTGGCTCTGCCCATCGCCGCCCGACGGTGCTGGGCAGAGCCAGTTGCGCGTGTGTGGGCTAGACCTGGCCCATGAAGGTCGAGGTCGTCGGCCGCGTCGACAGCACGCTGCCGACTGACGACGCGCATCCGTATCGCACCGCGGCGTGGAAGCCGAACTTCGTCGAGTACGACGCCACCGACCTCGACATCGTCGCTGGTGCGATCCCCGACGACCTCAATGGCGTGTATCTGCGCAACACGGAGAACCCCGTCCACGATGCGATCGGGCTGTACCACCCGTTCGACGGCGACGGGATGTTGCACATGATCGCCTTCGGCAACGGCGAGGCGACCTACCGCAACCGCTTCGTGCGCACCGACGGCTTCCTCGCCGAGCAACAGGCGGCCGAGTCGCTTTGGGCTGGCCTGCTGGCGTCGCCTACGGACTCGAAACGCGAGGACGGTTGGGGCGCACGCGGGCGCATGAAGGACGCGTCGTCGACCGACGTCGTCGTACACCGGGGCCGCGCGCTCACGTCCTTCTATCAATGCGGCGACGTGTACGCACATGACCCGCGCACGCTCGAGTCGCTCGGCAAGGAGTCGTGGGTGCCACCCGACGGCGTCTCGGCGCACACGACGGTCGACGAGCACACCGGCGAGATGCTCGTGTTCAACTACGGCAAGGACGCGCCGTACATGCACTACGGCGTCGTCGACGGCACGGGAACGCTGGCGCACTACACGCCGATTCCGCTGCCTGGTCCGCGCCTCCCGCACGACATGGCGTTCACCGAGCGCTACGCCATCCTCAACGACCTTCCGCTGTTCTGGGATCCCGAGTTGCTCGCGCGCGGCGCGCACGTCCCGCGGTTCTTCCCCGACATCGCGAGTCGCTTCGCAGTGATACCTCGCCGCGGTACTACAGCCGACATTCGGTGGTTCGAAGCCGACCCGACGTACGTCCTCCACTGGATCAACGCGTACGAGGACGGCGACGAGATCGTCCTCGACGGGTTTCGGCAAGCTCAGCCGGAGCCGCCCAAGCGCAGCGACACGCCGAGGTTCGCCTCGATCTACCGCTATCTCGATCTGCATCAATTGCAGACGAAACCCCACCGTTGGCGCTTCAACTTGACGTCGGGTCAGACGAAGGAAGAAGACCTCAGCGACACCACGATGGAGTTCGGCATGGTGAGTGCGGCGTACGCCGGCCGCCCGTACCGATACACGTACAACATGACGGGCGTCGAGGGCTGGTTCCTGTTCGACGGGATCGTGAAGCACGACGTAGTCGACGGCACGGAGCAGCACTACGCCTTCGACGACGGCGTCTTCGGCAGCGAGTCGCCCTTCGCTCCCCGACCGAACGCAACCTCCGAAGACGACGGCTACCTCGTCACGTTCACGACCGACGTGAACAACGATCGATCGGAGTGCCTCATCCTCGACGCGCAGCGCGTCGAGGACGGTCCCGTCGCCCGGGTGCGCCTGCCCGAACGGATCTCCAGCGGCACGCACGCCTGCTGGACCGCTGGCTGACCCCGCTACACCTCGGACGTACGCTCGTCGTCGGCGCTTCCCTCGCTTCAGTCCTTTGAAGAATGGAAGCGTCTCGTGAACAAGGACATCGACGACACCCTCAACGCGCTCGCCCGCAACCAATTCGGTGCCATCGGGCGCTGGCAGCTCGGCGTTCGCCGTGACGCCGTCGATCGCCGCGTCGAATGGGGCCTTTACCGGGACGCGACACCACGCGTCATCGTCTCGACGAGCTCGCCCGACACGTTCGAACAACGGGCCACCGTCGCTCGACTCGACGCCGGACCCGGCGCGGCGATCTCCGTGTTCACCACCCTCGCGTGGGTGGGGTTGTCGGGCTTCACGCTCGAGCCCATCCACGTCGCCCGGAAACGCCGTGACTTTCGCAAACCGCCGAACGGAGTTGTGTCGCACATTCCGCGCAACCTGCTGCCCGAGCACATCATCGAGGTCAACGGGCTGATCACGACGACTCCAACTCGCGCGCTCGCTGACATGCTCACGCTTCCACGGACGAGTGCCAAGCGGTCGGAGCGGGCGCTCGACAACGCTCGGTCGTCACGGTTGACGAACCACGTCCTGCTGTCTCGGATGGCGGATCAGTTGTACGGACGCGGGTGGCCGGGAACGACGTTTTTGCGCGACTACCTCGAACGCAAACCTGTCGACTGGGTGCCACCGGCGAGCAACGTCGCTCGCCGGTTTGTCGAGATCATCACTGACGCAGGTTTTCCGGAGCCGCGATCGGAGGTCGACCTCGGCGACGAGATCGCGTGGCTCGGTCGCGTCGATTGCCTCGATCCCGAGCTCCCGCTCGTCGCCGAAATCGACAGCGACCGATTTCACACCGCACCGCTCGACGTAGAGTCCGACGCACGCCGCGATGCGTCGATGACCCGAGCCGGGTTCGCGGTGATCCGCTTCACGGAACACGACGTCTGGCACAACCCCCGCTCGGTGATCGACCGCTGGCGAGCGAAGCGAACCGAGGTCCGACGGAGTCGCGCCGTCTGACGACGTTCCACCTCGAACTGGCTCTGTCCACGACCGCCGGACGGTTCCTCACAGAGCCAGTTCGGGCGGAGGGCAAGGCCGAGAACGCAAAGACCCCTCCGGCCGAGGCCGGAGGGGTCAAGTGCTGCCCTTGGGGGGAGAGGGGCTTTGGGGGGTTGTTTGCTGCGTTACCCGATCGACGAGCCGACCGAGCTGAACCTGTCACTCGCCTTGCCGCCCAGGAACGAAATCGCTCCGATGCAGACGACTGCGATGAGGGACACGAGCAGGACGTACTCCACCAGGGAGGCACCTCGATCGGTCCGACCGAAGCGGGCACGCACGAAGCTGGCGACCCAGGTGTTCCAGTAGTTGATTAGTTCCACAGTTGCGGTGCTCCTTCAGAGGGGGTTGTGGGGTGCCTTGGTGGGACCGGAATTAACCGATCGACGAGCCGACGCTCGAGAACCGCGTGCTCGCCTTTGAGCCGAGGAAGCTGATGGCGCCGATGCAGACAACTGCGATCAGAGACACGAGCAGGACGTATTCCACCAACGACGCACCGCGTTCGGTCTTACCGAAACGGGCACGCATGAAGCTGGCAATCCACGTGTTGAAGTAATTGATGAATTCCATTAGAGGGGTCGCTCCTTGATTTAGATCCGCCGCCCGGTTGAAGCGGCTGTTGTCCTATCGGAGTTCCCCTGTTGGGTTTCATGGTTAGTTCGCGTCATCCGCCCGACGGCGTGACTAGTCCTTGCGACGAGTGAGGACGACGAATCCCCCCCGCCGAACGGCGGACTGCCATCGGCCGCTCGCCGTAAGCCGCTGCGCAAAACCGGTGTCGCTTTGCCAAAGAACGGTGTCGATATCCCAACGATCCAGGGCCTTGATGCCGCGGTTCGTTCCGTCGCGCATCCCGGTCTCGTCGCGCACGACGCTCAGCGGGAACAGGTCGACACGGTCGTCGACGAAGACCTCACCGCGTGCGCCGTGACGGAGCTCCAGATAGTTGCCGACGAGGTCGGGCGCGGCCACGCGGTGCGGCGCGGCGAACCGGTGGTGCCGCTCGAGCCACCTGATCTGAGCGACGGGATACGTCGACGCATCGATGAGCGGCTTCTGCACGGCCACGGCCGTGAACAGCACGCTGGCGACCACGAGGAAGCCCATGGTGATCCGCACGAACGCCGGCGACAGCGGGGCACGCACGGGCGCGTCCGGGCCCGGTTCGAGCGCTCTGCCCAGCGCGGGAGCCGCCACGTACCCGAGCGGTGCGAGGTTGCGTGCCGCCGACAGCGCGAGCCCGAGGAAGACGGCGACGGGCAGGGCGTCGCGCCATGTGAGCCGCGACCGCCCCAGGAGCGCGGCGGACAGGACGATGCCGACGAGGGCCACGAGTCCCCCGGTCGTCTGAAAGTTCGGGCTGCGCCACTCGATGATCTGGGAAAACGCCTCTTTGTTCGTCAGCGCCGTCAGCGGGAACGTCAGCAGGCGCGGCCCGAGCGGGTTCACCGCGCTGACCACCAGGCCGGCGATGAAGGCCCAGGCGTACATCAGCGGCGCCGGCCGGCGGTCGATCCAGCTCCCGATCACGACGACACCGATCCACACCGCGCCCAACGGGAACGACCCGTGGCTGTTGACCCACACCCAGACCACCGGCACGAGCCACCACGGCGACCAGCCGCGCTCGACGACGAGGATCGTCAGTCCGAGCGCCAACAGGCCAACCAGGAGCGGTCGCCCGGTCCACTCGGGGAACGTGATGAGAAAGGCCGATCCGGCGGCCGCGACAGTCCGCAGGGGACGGCTCGTGCGCGCCAGTAGCGGCAGCAACGCCGCGCACGCGGCCACTGTCACGCCCAGCAACAGCATGACGGCGTGCTCGCCGCCGAAGCGGTACGCCCAACCGGCGCCCGCCTCGACGAGCCAGCTCTGCACGACCCACGGGCGTCCGTGGGCCGTAAACGTGTACGGGTCGACCCGCGGGATCGCCGGCAACACTCCGTGGGCCGTCATGCGGATCCCCGTGGCGAGGTGGGTCAAGGCGGAGTTGTCGCTCACCTGGCTCAGCCCGAGGCGCAGCCCGGTAAGGCCGAAGATGGCGACGACGAGTGCGTCGACCGAAAGGCGGGGATGGCCCCGCTCCGTCACTTGAAGTTGTGAATCATGTTGAGGATCGCGGGCCCGATAATGACGATGAAGATAGACGGAAAGATGCAGAACACCATCGGAATGAGCATCTTGACCGGTGCCTTCTGGGCCTGCTCCTGCGCCTTCTGGCGCCGGGCAGTGCGAACCTCGTCGGCCTGATTGCGCAGCATGCGGCCGATCGAGACGCCGAACTTGTCGGCTTGGAGGACCGCGAGGATGAAGCGACGCAGGTCCTCTTCGTCGACGCGATCCGACAACTCACGCAGGGCGTCGGCGCGGGTCGCCCCGGCGCGGACTTCACCGAGCATCAGCGAGAACTCGTCGCTCAGCGGGCCCGGGACGGCGTCGACGGTGCGCTCGAGCGCCTGCTCAAAGCCGAGGCCAGCCTCGATCGAGATGACGAGCAGGTCGAGGACGTCCGGCAGCTGCTTCGCGATCGCCTTCTGGCGTTTGGTCGCCGCGCTGTTGACCCGGCTCGATGGCAGGACGCCGAGGCACGCGCCAAGCAGCCCCGCGACGAGCAGGCCTTTCATGCTGAAACCGAAGAACTTGAAGGCGAGAATCGTCGTGACCGGGATCGCGCACACGCCGAGCGTGCGCATCGCGAGGTAACGGTCAAGATCGTCTTCCGTGCCGCGACCGGCAGCGCGCAGCTGCTTGGCCGCCTTGTCACGGAACCCGATCGGCGTGATCCGCCGACCCGCCTCGGACAGGCCACCCAGGAACGGGAGCAACAGCCGGTCTTTGCGGCTGGCCGCCAGCACGATGTCGCGCTCGTCGTTGACTTCCTCGCCGACGGCACGCGCCATGGCTTGGTCGGCGGCGGCGCGCTCGGTGAGCGTGGACAGGCCCAGCCACGCGAGCACGCCGGCGACGCCGGCGAACATGAGGGCAATCGCAAGCGCAGTCATCAGACGTCCACCTTGATCATCTTCTGCATCCAGAACCAGCCGGCCACCATCAGGAAGGCGCCAGTGCCCAGCATGATCTTGCCGGCCGATTGCGTGAACAGCGGCGTGAGATAGCCGGGCGACAGGAACTTCATGGCCAGCATCAGCGCCGGCGGCATGATCACGAGCATGATCGCCGACATGCGGCCTTCCGCCGTCAGCGCCTTCACTTCACGGCGCAGGCGCGTACGGGCCTGCATCGTGTCAGCGACGGTGTCGAGCAACTCGGCGAGGTTGCCGCCGACGTTGCGCTGGATCGAGATCGCCATGACAACCCACGAGAAGTCGTCGCTGTTCATGCGCAACGCCATCTCTTCGAGGGCATCGTCGAGCGAGCGACCGAGTCGGGCCTCGGCGAGCACCCGGCGCAGCTCGGCCCCCATCGGGTCTTCGATTTCCCGGGCGACGGCTTCGCAGCCCTGAAGCAACGCGTAACCGGCTCGCAGGGAGCTGGCGAGCAGCTGCAGCATTGCCGGCAGCTGCCGCAAGAACTTCCGCTTGCGGTTCCAACCAAGGAACGACACGACAGCGGCGGGGATGCCGAGACCGGCGGCGAAGGCGATAACCGCCATCACCGGACCCTTCAGGAAGAACGTCAGGAGGGCGAGCAAGAACGCGAACGCGGCGGCAAAGAACGCTGCCTCGGCGGCGCGGATGGGCAAACGGGCCTCGTCGAGCTTGCGCTCGACCCACTCGAGCACGCCCTTGCCTTCCATGGCTGCGGTCGCCGCGGCGATCGCCTTGTGGGTCATGGGAGACGTCGCGAGATTGGCGCTGAGCTGGCCTTCTACCGCGGCCTGGACCGTCTTCTGGCCTTCGTAGGCGCGCAGGCGGTCGACCAACCCCTGCGGGTTGTTCATGTACATGCCGAGGCCGAGCACGGCGATGATGGCGACGGCGACCGCGCTCAGGATCGCCAGCGGCTTGCCGGCGGACTGGGCGATGCGAGCGATCGTGCTCGGCGGCGCAACGCGCTCGGGCTGCGTGTCGCCTGCGTGGCTGATCGATCCCGCGGTGCCGCGAGCGGTGGTCGTGGCATCCGGTACGGAGATCGCGAGATCGAGCGGTGTGTCGCCCGTCGCCTGCCACGTGAGCTCGAACTGTTCGTCGAGGCTGCGGCGGACGGCGGCGAACAGGTCGGCGACGCCGGCAGTGCTCGTGGTGACGAGCGATTGGCCGCCCGTATCGCGAGCGAGTGATTCGAGGCCGGCGGTGTCGAGCGCCGTGCTACCGAAGCCGACCGTGTGCACCACGGCGTGGGCGGCGACGGCCGCACTACGCGCCTCTTCAGGAGTGGTCTTGGACGCCGAGTCGGCGCCGTCGGAGAGCACGACGATGTTCGGCTGGACGTTTGGCTCGTCGGCGAACAGGCCGGCGGCAAGACGCACCGCGTCCCACAACGCCGTGCCGCCCGACGGCTGGAGTCCGGCGACCGCGCCGGCGGCGCCGTTGTCGGCGGAGAAGGGGTGCACGACGAGGGGCGAGTCGGAGAACGCCACAACCGCGACCTTTTCGGTCGGGCCGCGGCCCTCCACGAAGGTCTCGGCGGCGGATTTGGCGGCCTCGATCCGACCCTGCTCACGCATTGAGCCGGACGTGTCGATGACCAGCACAACGCCAACCGGCGTCTGCGTTTCCGACAGCGGGCGAACCCGCACGCCGTTGACGATCTGGCCGTTGTTGCGGACGGTGAAGTCCGTCAACTTGGGGGCATTCGCGCCCGAGTACTGCACCGTGAGGCGCACATTCGGCCACGACGTCGTGTCGAGCGTGCGCACCGCCAGCGCAGAGGAAGAGGCGGCCCGTGCAGGCGCAGCACCGAGAACGACCAGGAGCCCGAGGCCGAGCGCGATTGCGGCCCGCACGAGCCGCCGCACCGCCGTCACCGACGCCTCAGCGTGGTGCGCGGACGTGCATTTGTTGCAGAGAGCGGTTCGTCGTTGCCGAGGAAGACCGACGTCGGCACGTTGATGCCGTAGTTCGCCAGCTTCTCCATGAACTTGGGGCGAATGCCCGTCGACTTGAGCACGCCGAGGAACTTGCCGTTGGCGTCGACGCCGGCGGCGTAGTCGAACAGGAACACGTCCTGGAGCGTGATGAGGTCGCCTTCCATGCCCTGCACTTCGGTGATGTGGGTCACCCGGCGGGTGCCGTCGCGCAGACGGGTCACGTGCACGATCAGGTCGAGCGCGGACGCCATCTGCTCGCGGATCGCCTTGATGGGCAGGTCGAAGCCCGCCATCATCACCATCGTCTCGACACGGCTGAGCGTGTCTCGAGGCGAGTTGGAGTGGACGGTCGTGAGCGAGCCGTCGTGGCCCGTGTTCATGGCCTGGAGCATGTCGAGGGCTTCGCCGGAACGGCACTCACCGACGACCACCCGGTCGGGGCGCATACGCAGGGAGTTCTTCACGAGGTCGCGGATCGTGATCTCGCCGCGGCCCTCGATGTTCTGCGGGCGGGCCTCCATCGCCAGGACGTGGTCCTGGTGCAGTTGGAGTTCCTTGGCGTCTTCGATCGTGATGACCCGGTCTTCGGCGGGGATGAAACTCGACAGCACGTTGAGCAACGTGGTCTTGCCGGTGCCGGTACCGCCGGAGACGACGATGTTGAGCTTGCCCTTGACGCAGGCGTCGAGCAGCGGGACGACCTCGGGGCACAGCGTGCCGAAGTTGATGAGGTCGTCGACCTGGAACGGGTCCTTGGAGAACTTACGGATGGTGAGGAACGGGCCCTCGATGGCGAGCGGGTGGATCACCGCGTTGACGCGGGAGCCGTCAGGCAGGCGGGCGTCGACCATGGGGGTCGACTCGTCGACGCGGCGGCCGACTTGGACGACGATCTTGTCGATGACGCGGCGCACGTGGCCGTCGTCGGAGAACCCCGACGGCACCGCCACCATCTTGCCCTCGCGCTCGACGTACACGTGGTTAGGGCCGTTGACCATGACTTCGGTGACGGTCTCGTCGTTGAGGTACCGCTCGATCGGTCCGTAGCCGATGATGTCGTCGGCGACCTCGGTGATGAGCGCAGCGCGGTCAGCTGCGGACAACGCCACCTTTTCGGCGTCAATGGCCGTCGACAGCGAGTCCAGTACGCGTTTGCGCAGGTCAGCGGCATCGATGTCGCGGTCCGACAACACCGGGCCGAGCTCCTCGATGAGCTTTTGGTGCACTCGTTGACGCAGGCTTTCCATCGCGGGATCGCGAGCGCCTTCGGGGCTGTTGGTGACGACTTGGAGACGTTTGGCGAGGGACATGGGGGGCTCCTATCTGTCCTTAACGCGCGGGAGCTGGGGTAAGCGCCTCGAACTGCACAGCCAGGGCTGCGATCGCCTTGGCGGCCTTCGACTTGGGATCGCGGACGAGCGGGCGCCCGGCGTGGGCGGCCTCGGCCGCGGATGCGTCCTCGGGGATCGAGTGCGCCTTGAGGCCGAGCACACGCTCGACGTCGCCTACCGGCAGCAGCGGCTTGGGCAGCACGCGGTTGAGGACGAGGTAGGTATGCGCTTGGCCGACACCGAGGCGGTGCAGCGTGTCGAGCGCCACCTTGGCGTTCTTCACTGTGGTGACGTCAGGCGATGCGACGACGATGACGTCGTCTGCCTGGTCGAGGATCGACAAGGTGACCTCGTCGAACGCCGAAGACGTGTCGACCACCACGAGCGGTGCGATCTGGCGGCACAGCTCGAGGGTGCGGATGACGTCGGCCGAGGTGATCACTTCGGCCCGCGCCGGGTCGGCGGGGGCCAACAGCGTGCGCAACCCGCTCGCGGTTTCGGTGACGAGCAGGCCGCGGAGGCGGGCCTGGTCGATGTCGGCGCCGGTCGCGTCCGCGAGGCTGTTCGACGGGTCGAGGCCCAGGGTGATGGCCACGTCGCCGAAAGGCAGATCGGCGTCGACGAGGATCGGCGAAGGACCGGCGCCGGAGGCGGCAGCCGCGATGGCGAGGTTGACGGCGATCGTGGTCGTGCCGGCGCCGCCCTTGGGCGAGAACACGGCGACCACGCGGCCGCGTCCTTGGTCACTGGCGCTGAGCAACTCCACGCGGTCCATACCGGAACGAACGAGGTCCGCGAGTTCGGGGTCCTTGCAGCTCGCCGGCAGCACGTCGCTGACGCCCGCGCGCATCGCCTGGCGCAGGATCGACGTCGACATCGATTGCACGACCAGCAGCACCGTGACGAGCCCTGACGAGTCGGCGTGGCGCAGCGT
>JBEEFR010000142.1:0-3759 GCA_041166285.1 Actinomycetota bacterium
TCCAACCAGTCGTTACGCGGCGCCAACGAACCCTCTACGAACCTTTCGTCTTGACCATCGCGGGACGCACGACGCGCCCGTTCCACTTCCAGCCGCTGCGCAGCACTTCGATCACTTCAGCGGGCCCGTCGCCTTCTTCGTGGACGACGGCGTCGTGGACCTCGGGATCGAAGGACGCACCGAGCGCCTCAATGCGCTCAAGGCCCGCTTTGCCCAGGGCGTCGAACAGAGCACCGGCAACTTGCGCGATTGCGTCCGACGGATCGTGCGCCAGCGCCAGGTCGACCGTATCCAAGACATCGATCAGCTTTCCGGCCAGTGACGCCGCACCGGCGTCACGCGCTTCGCTGAGCTCGCGCTGCACCCGCTTGCGGTAGTTCTCGAAGTCGGCCTGCGCGCGCCGGAGCGCGTCGAGGTACTCGTCGCGTTCCTTCGCCAAGTCGACGAATGCGTTCAGGTCGGCCGCGACCTCGTCGCCCGAGGCGGCTTCGTCGGACGGCCCCGTCGGTTCGTCTTCGGGCACCCATTCGGACGCGTCCGCCGGAGCAGGCTGGGGGGATTCCTGCTCCGGCAGAGCGTCTTCGTTATTCATCGACGATTTCGGCGTCGATGACCTCGTCGTCGTTCGCCGAGTCCTGCGCCGCGCCGTCGGTGCTGGCGCCGCCAGCCGGCTGCTGCGCCGACGCTTGGTCGTACAGCTTCTGCGCGAACGACTGCGAAGACGTGACGAGCTTCTCCGTAGCCGACTTGATGGCCTCGAGGTCGGTGCCACCGAGCGCTTCCTTCAGCCCGGCGAGGTTCGACTCGATCGTGTCCTTCTCAGCGCCTTCGACCTTGTCGCCGTTCTCGGCCAGCATCTTCTCGGTCTGGTACACGAGCGTGTCGGCGTTGTTGCGGACCTCGGCCTCTTCCTTGCGCCGACGGTCTTCGTCGGCGTGCGCCTCGGCGTCCTTGATCATCTGGTTGATGTCGTCCTTGTTGAGCGACGACTGACCGGTGATGGTCATCGACTGTTCCTTGTTGGTGGCGCGGTCCTTCGCCGACACGTGCACGATGCCGTTGGCGTCGATGTCGAAGGTGACCTCGATCTGGGGCACACCGCGCGGAGCCGGCGGCAGGTCGACGAGCTGGAACTTGCCGAGCGTCTTGTTGTAGCTCGCCATCTCGCGCTCACCCTGCAGCACGTGGATCTCGACGGACGGCTGCATGTCTTCGGCAGTCGTGAAGGTCTCGGTGCGACGGGTGGGGATCGTGGTGTTGCGCTCGATCAGCTTGGTCATGATGCCGCCCTTGGTCTCGATGCCGAGGGACAGCGGCGTGACGTCGAGCAGCAGCACATCCTTGACGTCGCCCTTGAGCACGCCAGCCTGGATGGCGGCGCCAACGGCGACGACTTCGTCGGGGTTCACACCCTTGTGCGGCTCCGAACCCGTGAGCTTGTGGACGAGTTCCTGCACCGCCGGCATGCGCGTCGAACCACCGACGAGCACGACGTGGTCGATCTCGCCGAGCGTGAGCCCGGCGTCCTTGATCGCCTGCTCGAACGGGCCGCGGCACCGCTCGACGAGATCCGCGGTCAGTTCCTGGAACTTCGCCCGCGTCAGCTTGAGGTCGAGGTGCTTGGGACCATCGGACGTCGCCGTGATGAACGGCAAGTTGATGGTGGTCTCCTGGACGGAGCTCAGCTCGATCTTCGCCTTCTCGGCGGCTTCCTTCAGACGCTGCACCGCCATCTTGTCGGCGGACCGGTCGACGCCCTCGGTGTTCTTGAACTCGGTGACGAGCCAATCCATGACGCGCTGGTCCCAGTCGTCGCCGCCGAGGTTCGTGTCGCCGTGCGTCGACTTCACTTCGAACACGCCTTCGCCGATCTCCAGCACCGACACGTCGAACGTGCCACCACCGAGGTCGAACACGAGCACGGTGTGGTCCTCCGTGCCTTCCTTGTCGAGGCCGTACGCCAGCGCCGCAGCGGTCGGCTCGTTGATGATGCGCAGGACTTCGAGACCCGCGATCTGGCCCGCCTCCTTGGTGGCGGTGCGCTGCGCGTCGTCGAAGTACGCGGGCACCGTGATGACGGCCTGCGTGACGGTGTCGCCCAGGTACGCCTCGGCGTTGCGCTTCAGCTTCTGCAGGATGCGGGCCGAGATCTCCTGCGAGTTGTACTTCTTGCCGTCGATGTCGACGTTCCAGCTCGTGCCCATGTGGCGCTTGACGGAACGGATGGTCCGATCGGGGTTCGTAATGGCTTGGCGCTTGGCCACCTCGCCGACGAGCACTTCGCCGGACTTGGAGAAGCCGACTACCGAAGGGGTCGTGCGGGCGCCCTCGGCGTTGGGGATGACAGTGGGCTCGCCAGCCTCGAGGACGCTGACGACGCTATTGGTGGTACCGAGGTCGATTCCGACGGCCTTGGGCATGAACGGTCTCCTTGCTTCCTGCGAAAACTCTTGGGAGAACGACTATATCAAAGTTGATGGCGTTTGTGTCAACTTTCTTGCGTGGGCTTATGACGCATCGCCCAGCCGATCAGCGCTTCCATCGACAAATAGCCGTCGATCGGCGCGTTTCCGCTGGTAGCGAGGTGGTCGAGCACCTTGCGTTTGATCGCCGCGACGTGGTTGTCGAGGGTCGACGTGCTGACGCCGAGGCGTGCGGCAAGGCGGCTGCGAGTGTCCGGGTTCTCCGCAAGCTCTCGGAGTACCCCTGATTCCGCTGGCGTAAAGGAGGGGATCGGGACGGTTTCGGCCGGTTCGCGAGCGACGAATTCCGACATCGACATGACCTCGGTCGCGCCGAGTTCGCGCGCCGCGCGGCGGTCGTCGTCGGACGCGTCGTCAGGCAGTACGACGATCACCCGATCCCCCATCGCTTCGTAGATTCGCGCGGCGATGCGGTTGTTCGTCGGGGTCTGGCCAAGCGAGGAGGTACGCGACGCCATCGAGGCGTTGCCGCGCGCCGCCGGTGTCCGGTGGACGTCACGCCAGCAGTGGCACGTCACGCTTCGCTTCGTCGGCGAAGTCGATGACCCCGCGCCATGGATCCGGCGCGTCGCGCGGGTCGCGTCCGAGTTCAGGACGCGCACGGTGACGCTCGGACCAAAGACGACGTTGCTCGGGCGAGAGAACCTCGTCATCCCGGCGGCGGGACTCGACGATGTCGCCGCGGCGTTCGGCGCTGAGAAGTTCCGCGGCCACCTCACGCTGTCGCGCCACGCGACGCCCCAGCTCGCCGGAGTCCCGTTCGCGGCCACCTTCGAGGCGCGCGAGATCGCGCTCGTCCGCAGCCACCTCGGCGCCGGCCCGGCGCGCTACGAGACGATCGCGACGGGCGCGTTCGCGCCATAGATCGCGTCGACGCGCTTCCGTAGCCTCGGCGGCGTGGGAATCGTCGGAGCAGAACTCGCATCGCTGACCCGTCTCGAGGCGTCCGTGGCGCGCCACAGCGCGGCGCTCGAACAGGCGCGTGCCGCCTTGAGCGCCGAGATCGAAGCCACCGAATGGCAGGGCCGCGCCGCAGACCGGTTCCGCGGCGCCTGGCGGGAGGAGCACGAGCCCTCGCTGCGCCGGCTCGAGGAAGCCCTGCGCTACGCCGCGATCGAACTCAGCCGCCGACGCGCCGCGATCGAGGCGGCCGGCGCATGAACGCGACGGTCGCGCAGCAGCTGCACGCGACGGCCGCGCTGTGCGAGGACCGCGCGGCGCGTCTCGAAGCAGCCGGTGACGTACTCGCCACGCGCGCCGTCACCGCGACGTGGGC
>JBEEFR010000143.1:0-3822 GCA_041166285.1 Actinomycetota bacterium
GGTGGTCGTGAAGTCGTCGTACTTCCCGAACTGGCAGGCGAGCGGCGCGCAGGGTCCGTGGCGCGTGACGCCGAACGAGATGGTCGTCATCCCGACGAGCAAGCACGTGTCGCTGCACTACGGATGGACGCCCGTCGACTGGTTCGGCAACGTCGCCACGTTGCTCGGCCTGCTCGGTCTCATCGTGTTGTGGCGCCGGTCACCCAGCGACGAAGACGACGGCGTCGACGAACCGCGCCCGGTGGTCGAGGAGCGTCCGCATCGCGACGCCCCCGAGAACGACGACGACGCCTGGCTGCGCGAACTCGCGGGCGTCGGCCCCCCGACGTAGCGCCCCGAATCCGAACTGGTCCTCCCCACAACCGTGCGGCGGTCGTGGGGAGGACCAGTTCGGCGAAACCGCACAAGAATGAGCGGATAATGCGATCGCAGTTGCGGCGGTTCGCCGCCGTCGGGGTGTTGGTCACGGCCGTCGACTTCGGCGTCCTGGCGACGCTGCGGTTGGGTGTCGGCCTCCCGGTCATCATCGCCGACGCGATCGCGATCTTCGCGAGCGCGGTCGTGTCGTACTTCGCCAACCGGGCGCTCACCTTCACGCACGACCCGCATTTGCGCTGGGTCGACGAACCGTTCGCGTACGGGATGGTCACCTTCGGTGCCGGTCTTGTCGACATCGCGGTGCTGCGTGCCGGCCTGCTGTTCGACCCAAATTCGGCACGCACGCTGCTGCTGTCGAAGGTGGCCGCACTCGCGGTGGCAGGGATCGTCCGTGTGGTCGGCTATCGCCAACTGCTGTTCCGGCAGGTGCGGGCCGCGCTGCACGAACCTGCCCATGACCGGCCGGAGGCGCCGGGGGCGCGGCGCATGAGCGTCGTCGTGCCCGCGTACAAGGCGTCGGCGTTCATCGGCGACACGGTCGAGCGACTGCGCGCCGAACTCGGTTCGTTGGTCGACGGCGACCTCGAGATCGTCGTCGTCGACGACGGGTCGCCCGACGACACGTTCGCCGCCGCGCAACAGACCACTGCGGACATGGTTCTGCGCCTCGAGAACAACAAGGGCAAGGGCGCGGCCGTGCGTCTGGGAATGCGCAGCGCCAACGGGCGCACGATCGCGTTCACCGACGCCGACCTGGCCTACGAACCAGCCATGCTGTTCGAACTGCTGACCGAGGTCGAGGCGGGGTGGGACGTGGTCGTCGGTAGCCGCAGCCACGTCGAGACCGTCACGCTGGTACGCGCCCGGCGTCTCCGTGCGCTCGGCAGCCGCGCCATCAACCTCATCTCGTTCGCGGTGTTGCTCGGCGCCTACCGAGACACCCAGTGCGGGCTCAAGGCGTTCCGCTCCGATGCCGCCGAGGCGATCTTCTCGCGGGCGCGCATCGACCGCTTCGCCTTCGACATCGAGGTCTTCCACCTCGCCGAACGGTTGCGCCTTTCACTCGAAGAAGTTCCCGTCACGTTGAAGAACTCCGCGGGATCCACGGTCAAGGTCGGCCTCGACTCGCTGCGCGTCCTCGTCGACATGGTCCGCATCCGCCGCATGGGCGGTAAAGGTCTCTACGACTGAACGAACTAGGTTCTGCGACGCAATGAGCTCGCTGGACAACGTTTTCAAGGCCTACGACATCCGCGGTTTGGTGCCCGACGAACTCAACACCGACTTGGCTCGCCAAGTCGGTGGCGCCTTCGCTCGCTTCGCAGGCGCACCCTCGATCCTCGTCGGACGCGACATGCGTCCGTCGGGTCTCGAGCTCAGCGGCGCGTTCATCGAAGGCGCCCTCGCCGAAGGCGTCGACGTGATCGACCTCGGCCTCATCCCGACGGACCTGCTGTATTTCGCGTCCGGTCACATGAACATGCCTGGCGCGACCTTCACGGGCTCGCACAACCCCGCCCAGTACAACGGCATCAAGCTGTGCCTCGCGGGCGCCAAGCCCGTCGGCCAGGACACCGGCCTCGGTGACATCAAGGCCGACATCGAATCGGGGACGATCGAGTCGGCGTCGCGGCGCGGCGAGTCGCACGTGCTTGACCTACTGCCCGACTACGCAGCGCACGTGCACTCCTTCGTCGACCTCAACGCAATCCGTCCGCTCAAAGTCGTGGCCGACACCGCCAATGGCATGGGCGGACTGGCGTTGCCCTCGGTGATGAAGGAGCTTCCGATCGAGCTCGAGATCTTGTTCGAAGAACTCGACGGCACGTTCCCGAACCACCCGGCTGACCCGATCAATCCCGACAACCAGGTCGACCTCATCGCGCGCGTCCGCGCCACCAGCGCCGACGTCGGCCTGGCGTTCGACGGCGACGCCGACCGCGTCTTCCTCGTCGACGAGCAGGGCGTCGGACTTTCCGGCTCGACGACCACCGCGATGCTCGCGGCGATGCTGCTCGACCGGAATCCCGGCGCGACCGTCATTCACAATCTGATCTGTTCGCGCGCCGTGCCCGAGGTCATCCGCGAACACGGCGGTACGCCCGTCGTCGAGCGCGTCGGTCACAGCTTCATCAAGGCGCGCATGGCGCAGACGAACGCCATCTTCGGCGGCGAGCACTCGGCGCACTACTACTTCCGTGACAACTACTTCGCCGACTCCGGCCTCATCGCGGCGATCATGACGCTCGAGCTGATGAGCCGGGCCCAGCAGCCGTTGTCGGAGCTGCGCAAGCCGTTCGAGCGCTACGCGCAGTCGGGCGAGATCAACACGCGCGTCACCGATACGCAGGCGTCGATCGAAAAAGTGGCGCAGCGCTTTTCGCACCTGCGACAGGATCGTCTCGACGGGCTCACCGTCAACAGCGACACGTGGTGGTTCAACGTGCGCCCGTCGAACACCGAACCCCTGCTACGCCTCAACCTCGAGGCCGCGAACAAAGAAGAATGCGAGGCCCACACTCAAGAGGTCCTCGCCATCGTGAGAGAAGGCTGACATGGCACTCGCCCCCGCACTCCTCAGCGTCCTGGCGTGCCCGCAAGACAAGGGCCCGTTGCTGTACTTCGTTGACGAGCAGTTCCTTTACAACCCGCGCCTCAAGCGCAAGTACCCGATCACCAACGACATCCCGAACTTCCTCGACGACGCCGTGACCATCGCCGACGACGCCGAGGCCGCACGTCTCGACCAGAAGGCGAAGGACGAGAACATCACGCCCGGTTGGGAGCCCGACAAGTAAATGGGCCTCGCCCTGGACAGCGTCGGTATGTGGGACGCGACCGCGGGATTGCCTGAGCAGGTCGCCGAAGCGTCGTCGTCGTGCGTCATCGAACACGCCGATCGACTCCCGGCGCACGACGACATCGAGAACGTCGTCGTGCTCGGCATGGGCGGCAGCGGCATCGCCGGCGACATCCTCCTCGCCGCGGCCGGCCCGTTCATGGCCGTGCCGGCGGTCGTGCTCAAGAGCTACACACTGCCGGCGTTCGTCACCGACACGTCGCTCGTGATCGCGGTGTCGTACTCGGGCAACACCGAGGAAACCGTCGAGGCGGCGTCCGAAGCGATCGCCGCGGGAGCGCAACTGTGCGTCGTGTCGGGCGACGGGGAATTGCGCCGACTCGCCGAGGCCGCGGGCGCACCTCACGTCGCGGTGCTCCCGGGCTTCGCCATGCCGCGCGCCGCCATCGGCGCCATCGCCATCCCGCCGCTGCACATCCTCGAATCGGTCGGACTCTTCCCGGGCGCGCAAAGCTGGATCGACAACGCCGTCGCGCAGCTGCGGCGCCGGCGCGATCAGCTCGTCGGCGACAAGAGCCCGGCGCGCGACTTGGCGCGTCGCATCGGCGGCACGATCCCGCTCGTGCACTCGTCCGGCGGGATGG
>JBEEFR010000144.1:0-8419 GCA_041166285.1 Actinomycetota bacterium
CGATCGCTTGCCCGCCTGGCCGACGTCGCCTCGTTCTCGTGGGTGCTGCCCGGCCACGGCGCACGCGTACAGCTCGAAGCCGGCGACGCGCACCGTCGCCTCCTGGCCCTCGTCGAACGCATGGCCACCCGCGGTTGACCCGCCGGCCTCCGCTCCCCGCCGCGGCGGGTCAGTAGCCGAGGCGCTCCAGAGCTTTGGGGCGGCGCTGCCAGTCCTTGTCGACCTTGACGAACAGCTCGAGGAACACGCCCTTGGGGAGCTGCTCGCGCACGGCGATGCCGACCGCCTTGAGCACGCTGCCGCCCTTCCCGATGACGATCCCCTTCTGCGAGTCGCGCTCCACGAGGATCTCGATCTTCACGACGGGCCAGTCCCAATCGACGACGCGACACGTCACCGAGTGCGGCAACTCCTCGCGCAGAATCGCCAGCAACTGTTCGCGGACGAGCTCGGCGGCCCAGTGCTCCTCGGTGGTGTCGCTGATCTGATCGGCGGGATACAGCAAGGGCCCCTCGGGCAGCCGCTGCGCGATGGCGTCGACGAGCACGTCGACGCCTTCGCCGGTCCGCGCCGAGACGGGGAAATAGTCGGCGCGTTCGAGCGAACCCGCAGCGGCGAGCTGCGTGATGACTTGGTCCTTCGACGCGCGGTCGATCTTGTTGACGACGACGAGCGCGTCGGCCGGTGTCAGGCCCGCGACGAAGCGGTCGCCGTCACCGAAGGGCGCGGTGGCGTCGAGCACGAGACACACGACGTCGACGCCGTCGAGTGCGTCCTGCGCCGTGGCGTTCAGCCGCGTCCCCAAACGCGTGCGCGGCTTGTGAATCCCCGGCGTGTCGACGAACACGATCTGCGCATCGGGCCGCGTCAGCACGCCACGCACCGCGTGGCGCGTCGTCTGCACCTTGTTCGAGACGATCGACACCTTCGTGCCGAGGATGTGGTTGAGCAGCGTCGACTTGCCGACGTTCGGTCGGCCCAGCAGCGTGGCGAATCCCGAGCGCACGGTCAGTCGTCGCCAGAAACGACGGGGTTGGGATCGACCTTGATCCGCACGCGCCCGATGCGCCGGCCCTGCACGCGCTCGGCGGTCAGCGTGTGGCCGGCGACGACCACGGGTTCGCCGTCGACGGGAACGTGGCCGAGCCGGTTGAACAACAGGCCGGCGACGGTGTCCCAGTCGTCACCTTCCGGCAACTGGATCTTCAGCAGTTCGTTGACCTCGTCGATCGACATCTTGCCGTTGACGCGCACGTCGCCGTTGGGCAGGCGCTCGATCGGCGCCTCCTCGACGTCGTACTCGTCGGTGATCTCGCCGACGAGTTCCTCGATGAGGTCTTCGAGCGTGACGAGGCCGGCGGTGTCGCCGAACTCGTCGAGCACGAACGCTAGGTGCAGCTTGCGCTTCTGCATCTCGCGCATCAGTTCGGCGACGGGCTTGCTCTCGGGCACGAACAGTCCCTCGCGCGCCAGGTTGCGCACGCCGACGTCGGCGCGGCCTTCGCGCTCGGCGCGCAACAGGTCCTTCGTGAACACGACGCCGATGATGTTGTCGATGTTCTCGTCGTAGACCGGGATGCGCGAGTACCCGTGGCGCAGCGCAACCTCGATGACGTCGGTGACGTTCTGGGAGCCCTCGACGGCGACCATGTCGGGGCGCGGCACCATGACTTCGCGCGCCACCGTGTCGCCGAACTCGAACACCGAACGGATGAGCTCGCGCTCCTCCTGCTCGATGACGTCGTCGTCGGCGGCGGCGTCGGTGAGCGCGAGCAGTTCCTCTTCCGATACGTACGGGCCCTGCTTCAGTCCCTTGCCGGGTAGCAGCACGTTCGACGCCGCGATGAGGCCGCGGGCCAGGAAGCGCATCGGCGGGAAATCGCCGATGGCGACGACGGGTTTTGCCACGATCAGCGCGGCGCGCTCCGAGTTGAGCACCGCCCACGTCTTCGGGGCGGCCTCGCCGATGACGAAGATGAAAATGATTTCGAAGACGATGCCGAGCACGAAGCCAGCCGCGCCGAAGCGGCGCTCGGCGATCAGACCGACGAGCGAACCGATGGCGAGGTGCGAACCGAGCACGACGAGCAGGACCGGATTGAGGTAGCGCTCGGGGTGGTCGGTGATGCGCACGAGTTCCTTCGCACCGCGACGGCGTTCGTCTGCCAGCACTTGCGCCTTGTGCTTGCTCAACCGAGTGACGCTCGTCTCCGCCAGCGCGAGGAACGTCGCCAGGATCAACAGCACGACGATGATCACGCCCAGGATTACGTCACCACTCACTGGTGGAACTCCTGCAACAGTTCGCGCTCGCGCGCCTCCATCTTCTCGGCGTCGGCTTCCTCGATGTGGTCCATGCCGAGCAGATGCAGGATGCCGTGGACGAGCAGCAGCGCGATCTCGTCGTCGTAGGTGCCGGCGTGTTCCGGTGCGTTGCGCGCCGCCACCGACGGACAGATGACGACGTCACCGAGCAGCGTCGGCAGGTCACTCGGCTCGGGAGGCTCGCGCCCAGGCGCGGGACCGCCGGCGTCGGGCCAACGACCGGGCTCGTCGGGGTCGTCGTCGAGCGGGAACGCCAGAACGTCGGTGGGGCCGGACTTCCCGAGGAAGCGTTGGTTGAGCCCCGCGATCGTCGTCTCGTCGACGAACAGCACCGACAACTCGGCGTCGCCCTTCACCTTCTCTGCGCGCAACACGTCACGCGCCAGCTTGTCCCACCGCGGCGCGTCCACTGGGTGATCACTCTGCTCGTCGGCCACGAAGACCTGTATGCCGGACACTTTTAGTGGCCGCGCCGCCGGGAGGTCTTGGCGTTGGCGGTGTCGTGGCGTTCGTACGCCGACACGATGTCGGCGACGATCTTGTGGCGCACCACGTCGCGATCGCTCAAGCGAACAAAGGCGATGTCGTCAACGCCGCCGAGGATCGCTTCGATCCCCTGGAGCCCGGACTTGCCCGTCGACAGGTCGACCTGGGTGACGTCACCGGTCACGACGGCCTTAGATCCGAAGCCGATGCGCGTCAGAAACATCTTCATCTGCTCGGCGGTCGTGTTCTGCGCCTCGTCGAGGATGATGAACGAGGAGTTAAGGGTCCGGCCGCGCATATATGCGAGCGGCGCGACCTCGATCGTGTTGCGCTCCAGCAACTTCATCGCACCCTCGGTCGTGAGCATGTCGTACAGCGCGTCGTAGAGGGGACGCAGATACGGGTCGACCTTGGCGAGCATGTCGCCGGGCAGGAACCCGAGGCGTTCGCCGGCTTCGACGGCCGGACGGGTGAGGATGATGCGCTCGACCGCCTTCGCCTGCAGCGCCTGCACCGCCAGCGCAACCGCGAGATAGCTCTTGCCGGTGCCGGCGGGACCGATGCCGAAGGTGATCGTGTTGTCGAGCATGGCGTCGACGTACCGCTTCTGTCCGGCGGTCTTCGGCCGCACGCTGCGGCCCCGCGCCGACTTGAGCACCTCGGCGGTGAGGATTTCGCTCGGCACCTCGTCCCTGCGGATCATGTCGATGGTGCGGACGACGTTCGCCGTGTCGAGGGGCGTCCGGGCTTCGAGCAGTTTCACGAGCTCGCCGAAAAGGCGCTCGACGTTGACGGCGTCGTGCCCGTCGATGATGACCTCGTTGCCCCGCACGACGATAGACGTGCCCGGGAACGCCGCTTCTATGGCGCGCAAGATCTCGTCGTGTTGGCCGACGAGCGCGGCCATGAGGTCGTTGCCGGGGACGAGGTAGGTGGCGGTTGGGGACACTGGCTAGCGCAAGCGTACGTGCGTTAGAGGGAGTAGTTCCACGTCAGCCGTTATCCGGGCGGCCAAGACATTTGTCGCCCGCCGAGAACGTGCAGGTGGAGGTGCGGGACCGACTGGCCCGAGTCGGCGCCGACGTTGAACACGGTGCGGTAGCCCGATTGGTCGATGCCGTCGGTGACGGCGACGGATTTGGCGGCCACGAACATGGCGGCGAGCACCGGCCCATGTTCCGGCGCGAGGTAATCGGCGGCGACGATGTGCTGTTTCGGGATTACGAGAACGTGTGTCGGCGCTGCGGGGTTCAAGTCCCGGAACGCGACGACGTCGTCGTTGTCGACGACGACAGTGGCAGGGATTTCGCTACGGACGATCTTGCAGAACAAGCAGTTCGCTTCGTCCAACTACCCCTCCTGTTCCTCGTATTGCAGATGCCCATTGCCGGCGATGATGCCGTCCGTGCCACCTGTGTCCGGGTAGAGGTGCGCCAGCGAACCAGGAGCGATCCGGACGCTCTCGACGAACTTCTCGAGGTCCTGCTCCTGGACGCGGATGACGCGGCCCATCTGGTAAGCGACGAGTTGGCCCTCGTCGATAAACCGGTACAGCGTGCGCACGGTGACCCCCAGCCGCGCACAGCATTCCTTCGTGCTCAACCAAACGATCGGATCAGCCATGGGATTGCATTACCCGTAATCGACGTCCGATGACGCAGTTGCAGTGAAAGTGCCGTTCGGGACCGAGCTGTTCGTCTGCGAGAGAGCGATCGACTCGCCCGGCTGGAGCGGCGGCTGGGAGCCACCCAAGATCTGGAATGTCTGGTCGCTGGCGCCATCCATGCGCAGGATCACCGTGACCACCGCCTTGCCGTCGGCGAACGCGATCGGCCGGTTCGACTTGTTCGTCAGCGTCGCGATGAACTCCGGCGAGTTCGACGCGCACGCGTGTTCCGACCGGTTGATCGAGTGATCGGCGTTGCGCGGCCCGAAGTCGATCGTGAACTCGAGCTGGTCGGCGCCAGGGCCCGACGGAGCCGTCGACGAAGCCACACAGGACGTTTCGTTGTGCGTGAAGGTGCCGCTGTTGTCGGCGAGCACGGTGTTGCGACCCGTCGGGCGTCCCGCGGCGTTGGTCGTCGGCGTCGTCTTTTTGGCGGTCGTCGTGACGGGCTTCGCCGTCGTCGCGGTGGCGGCGGGCGCGGTCGTCGTCGAGACGTCGTCGAGCTGCAGCGACGTCGTCGTCTCTTCGAGGATCGTCGTCGTGGTCACGCGCTCGGTGGTGCTGGTCGGAGCGACAGCTGACAGGTTGTCTCCGTTGTTGTCGCCCCTCGTGGCGAGGATTACGAAGCCTGCGAAGAGGATCAGCGCGACAGCCGCGATGGCGATGTTGCTCATGGATTGGCGCGTGAGTTTCATCTTGGGCCGAAACGTTAGGGCCTGGGCGCCGGCGAACGGAGCCGCATCGCGACTTCGTTGGCCAACAGGCGACCGTTGACCGTCAGGACGAGGCGGTCGTCGCGCCGCTCGACAAGCCCTTCGAGGTCCGGGTCGCCCTCGTCGAGCGCTCCCACCGGCACGCCGTCGCGCGTCCGCAGCGCGAGCTGGAGCGCCTCCTCGTGGCGCACGCCGTCGTCGAGTTCTTCCGCGCCGCTCTCGGCGCTGACGCCGTTCTCGATCGCCTCGATGTAACGGTCGGGCGTGCGGTGGTTCCACCACCGCCTGCCGGCTGCATGCGAGTGGGCGGCGCAGCCGATTCCGCGGTAATCGCCCTGCGACCAGTACAAGAAGTTGTGCCGGCACTCGTGCCCCGGCGCTGCCCAGTTCGAGATCTCGTAATTCGCCAGGCCCGCCGCGGTCAGAAATTCCTCGGTAATGGCGTATTTCGCGGCCTGGTCGTCGTCGTCGGGATGGCGATGCGTCTGCGCCGCCAGAGGCGTGCCCGCTTCGACCGTGAGGGCGTAGGCGCTTATGTGCGGAGGGCGCGGTCGCAGCCGCAGTACGTCGCGAAGCGTCGTCTCCCAGTCCGCGACCGACTCCCCCGCCGCGCCGTAGATGATGTCGACGTTGAACGTGGCGAACCCCGCGTCGGCGATCAACGCGACGGCGCGCTCCACCGCGGCGCGGTCGTGCTCACGGCCGAGCGACGCCAGCACGTGCGGCATCGTCGACTGCACACCGAGCGAGATGCGCGTGACGCCGGCGGCGCGGTACGTCTCCAACAACTCCCGCGTGACGTTGTCGGGGTTGCACTCGACGGTGACCTCGGCGTCCTGCGCGCGATCCACGTCGCGTAACAGCTCAGCGAGCAGCGACGGGTCGATGAGCGACGGCGTGCCGCCGCCGACGAACACCGACGTCGCGGGCGGCACGTGGGCGCGCGCCAGTTCGGCGCGGCAGGCGGCGATGTACTGCGCGTGCAGGTGATGCCGGTCAGTCCACGTCGCGAACGCGCAGTAGTCGCAGCGCTTCGAACAGAACGGGATGTGGATGTAAATCCCGAAGGACTTAGGCCCGGACGGAGACACCCAGTTGGTCCAGACGGCGGCGCATGATCGCCGGCGTCGTTTCGAAGAGGAACGCGAGCGCGTGGAGGTCGTCGCGACGAATCTTCAAACGGCGCGACGTGAAGTCTTGGCGCTTGACCTGGATCATGCCGACGTAGCGGCCGATCAGCTCGCGCTCGTCTGCGGGCAGCCGCTCGAGGCCGTCGAGATCGATGATGACCGGCGGACCGTCCTCCGCTGCGACGGGCCAGGTCGGGGGCGCACCCGCGGCCGAGCTCTCGCGCAGGTCGAGCGTCGTCGGCTCGTGGTGGCCCGGCAGCAGGTAGTCGACGGACACTTCGTACAGCGCGGCCAGCCGCTGGAGGCGGGCGACCGAAATCGCTCGCTCGCCTCGTTCATAGGCGCCGAGCACCGAGGCGCGGAATTCGCCTTCGGAGCGTGATTCGACGGCGTGCAGGCTCAGATTGCGCTGTTTGCGCACGGCCCGCAGGCGGTTTCCCACCTGGCTGCTATAGGCGACATCTTCGGTTTCTTCATCCACGAAAACCACTGTACGTGGTGAACCACCACTCATAGACAAACTCGCCCGTCGCGCACCGCCGTGAGCAGCACTCCTGCCGCCACGGCGGCGGTTTCTGCGCGCAGGGTTGTAGGTCCAAGATCGATATGACGTGAAATGACACCAAGCTCCTCGTCCGTCCAACCACCCTCGGGTCCGACGGCGATCGTCGTGATCGACTCGTCAAGACGATCGCCGGACGCGTGCGCCACGGCGACGCCGTCACCGGCGAGCGACGCCAGCGTCGCGATGCCCTCCACCACCGGAAGAAACGCCCGGCGCGACTGCATCGCCGCTGCGCGCGCGACGGCGCGGAGGCGCTCCACGTTGCGCGCCGCCTTGGCGTCGTCCCACTGCACGACGCTTCGCGCCGCGGTGATGGGCACGATGCGGTCGACGCCGAGCTCGGTGAGTTTCTGCACGGCGAGCTCGGGCTTGTCGCCCTTCGTCAACGCGAACGCGACCGTGACCGGAACCGACGGCGGTGCGACGCGTTCCACGTCGTCGATGGGTTCGAGGTGCGGACCGTCGGCGTACGCACACAGTCGCCATCCGCCGCGGCCGTCGGCAACCGTGACCTCTTCTCCGGAGCGCAAACGCAGCACGCGCGCGAGGTGATGCGCGTCGTCGGCGTTGAGCGCGGGCGCGTCGACGTCGTCGACGAACACGTGCGCGGCGGCCGGATGACGCATCGCACCATCGTGGCCTGCAAATCTTCTCGGCGTGGAACCTCACCTCTCCGTCCAGGTCTTCGACGACGACAAGGAGGACGACGCGCCGCGCATCGTGCTCGTACACGGCGTGATGGACCGCGGCGCGAGCTTCAGCCGCGTCGTCGGCTACCTGTACGACGAAGTGGTGATCACCTACGACCGCCGCGGCTACGCGCACTCGATGGAGGCGCCGCTGTCGGACACCCTCGACACCCACGTCGCGGATCTCGTCGACGTGATCGGCGACAAGCCGGCGTACCTGATCGGGCACAGCCTCGGAGGCGTGATCACGCTCGTGGCCGCGGCGCGCCGGCCCGACTTGGTGAAAGCCGTCGGCGTGTACGAGTCGCCGATGCCGTGGCTCGAGTCGTGGCCGACATCGACGGCCGGCGCGCGGACGCTCGCCGACGACTCGGACCCGGGGAAGTCGGCCGAGTCCTTCATGCGCTACCTCGCCGGCGATATGGCATGGGACACGCTGCCGATGAAGACGCAGCAGCAGCGGCGCGCCGAAGGCCCGGCGCTTATGGCCGATTTGCGCATGCTCCACATCGACACGCCACCCTTCGAGGCGAAGGACCTGACGGTGCCGGTGATGGTCGCGGGTGGTTCAATCACACAGGATCACCACAAGCAGGGCTGTGAAGTAATGGCGGAGATGTTCGACACCGACGTGCAGTGGATTGAAGGCGCGGGTCACGGGGGGCACATGAGCCACCCCGGCCCGTTCGCGTCGTTCGTTCGGCGCACTATGCGCAACCCGTGACCCGATCTGCGCGAGCGTGGGTGTGATGCAACGACGGCGGCGGCTTCTCGTTGTCGCGCTCGGGGTGGCGGTCCTCGCCTTCGGACTCGTCGGTACGGCCATGGCGCTCAGCAGCCATGAC
>JBEEFR010000145.1:0-11030 GCA_041166285.1 Actinomycetota bacterium
ACCCGGCACGAACCTGATCACCACGCAAGTTGGTGGTGGTTACGCCGAGGCCAGCGGCACGTCGCTCGCCTCGCCGCTCGTGGCGGCGGCAGCGGCGTTGGTGATCGCGCAAGGCCTCGGCGTCGAAGCGACACCCGACGCCGTGACCGCGCAACTCGTGCGCAGCGGCACGCCCATCCCGAATCCGGCGGGCGGCACGATCCGGCGACTGCAAGTCGGCACCGGCACGCAAACGGTTGCGCCGTACGGCATCGGCTTCGGCGGCGGGAACACCGTTGCCGTTGGCGATCTCGACGCCAACGCCGCGGGCCAGGAGATCGTCACCGCCGCCGGTCCCGGTGGCGGGCCGCACGTGCGCGTGTTCTCCGCCGCCATGAATCCGCTGCCGGTCGGCTTCTACGCCTACGGCGCCAACTTCCACGGCGGCGTCGACGTCGCCGTCGGCGACGTGCTGCCCGAGTCCGACGGCGACGAGATCGTCACCGCCGCCGGCCCCGGCGGAGGGCCGCACATCCGCACGTTCCTCGCCAACGGCACGCCCGCGCCCGGTCAGGCCGGCGACGGATTCTTCGCCTACGGCCCGACGTTCACCGGCGGTGTCAGCGTCGCGGTCGGTGACGTGCGTCCCGACGTGCCGGGTGAAGAAATCGTGACGGGTGCGTTCTCGAATGGCGGCCCGCACGTCCGCGTCTTCACGGCGCAGGGCACGCCGCTCGGCGACGGGTTCATGGCGTTCGACCCGCACTTCACCGGCGGCGTCAGCGTGGCCGTCGGCAACTTCGATGCCGGTTTGAACGACGGCATGGAGATCGCCGTTGCCGCGGGCCCGGGCGGAGGGCCGCATGTGCGCGTGTTCCACGCCGACGGCTCTGCGCTCGGCGGCGGATTCTTCGCCTACGACGCCGGCTTCGGCGGCGGCGTGCGCGTGGCGGCGACGCAGCTCGACTCCGGGCTCGACGAGATCATCACCGTGCCCCGGACGGGCGGCGGGCCGCACCTGCGCGCGTTCCACGTCGACGGCTCGCCCATCGGCGGCGGCATCTTCGCCTTCCTCGGCAGCGTCACGACCGGCCTCAACGTCGCCGCCGGCACGGCCGAAGTCGTCGTCGGCACCCGCGGCGGCCCGACGCTTACCCGCGCTCTCGCCCTCAACGCCGTCACGTAGGCGGTATTGCCGCGCGCGCGCCGCGCGTTGCGCGCGAAGATGAGTGCACCGTCATGGAACTGAGCCCGGTCAAGAAACTCAAGATTTTCTCCGGACGCTCCCATGTCGCGCTGGCCGAAGAGATCGCCGCCTGCCTCGGCGTGCCGCTGGGCGACGCCAGCCTGCGGACGTTCCCCAACGGCGAGATCAAGTGCAAGTTCACCGAGAACATCCGCGGCTCTGACGTGTTCATCATCCAGAGCCACTGCGGCGACGTGAACTCGTCGATCATGGAAAACCTGATCATGCTCGACGCCGCGAAGCGCGCTTCGGCGAAGCGGATCACCGCCGTGTGCCCGAACTACGGCTACGCCCGCCAGGACCGCAAAGCGCGCGGCCGTGAGCCGATTACGGCCAAGCTCGTCGCCGACATGCTCACCGTCGCCGGTGCCGATCGCATCATGACCGTCGACGTGCACTCCGGCCAGATCCAGGGGTTCTTCGACGGCCCGTTCGACCACCTCGTGGCGATGCCGGTCCTGCTCGACTACCTGCGTGAGCATGCGCCGCCCGACACGGTGATCTGCGCGCCCGACGCCGGCGGCGTGAAGCAGGCCGACCGGTATGCATCGCACCTCGGCTTCGACCTCGCGTTCGTGCAGAAGCGCCGCGACACGAAGGGCGACGGCGCCGTCGAAGCGATCGACATGATCGGCGACGTCGACGGACGCCTGTGCGTGCTCGTCGACGACATGATCGACACCGCCGGCACCATCACGGCCGCGGCCGACATCCTGTGTCAGCGCGGCGCCACGGAGGTGTGGGTCGCCGCCACCCACCTGCTGCTGTCGGACCCGGCAACCGAACGCATCAAGAACTCCAAGATCAGTCGGCTCGTGGGCACCAACACCATCCCCGTGCCGCCCGAACGCCAGCTGCCGATCATCGAGACGCTGTCCGTGGCGCCCCTCATCGCCGAAGTGATCTCGGCGATTTTCGAAGACCAATCGGTCTCCGACATCTTCGGTGGGGAGAATCACAGCTAAATCCGGTAGAATCCTTCGGCTCTAAATTCTCGTCTTCGAAGGAACGCGTCCCATGGCCGATACCCGTCTCGCACTAGCTGTTCGCACCGACATCGGCTCTTCGCGCGCCAATCGGCTTCGGAAGACCGGCCGCATCCCTGGCGTCGTCTACGGCACGGGACACACGCCCATTTCGGTGACCGTTGACGCTCGCGAGCTGCGTACTGCGCTGTCGGGTGGCCACGGGCTCAATGCCGTGCTCGACCTCGATGTCGACGGCGAAACGCACTCGGCGCTCGCGCGTGAACTGCAGCGCCACCCGGTCAAGGGCACGGTTCAGCATGTCGACTTCCAGATCGTGCGCCTCGACCAGCCGATCTCGGCCGACGTCCCCGTCGAGATCACCGGCGAAGCCCACGAGGTCGCGATGCAAGGCGGCTCGGTGCAGCTCGAGGTGGGCTCGCTCACCATCACCGCGGTACCGCGCAGCATCCCCGCGCTGATCGAGATCGACGTCACCAACCTCAAGATCGGCGAAGCCATTCGTCTGTCCGACATCAAGTTGCCTGCGGGCGTGACGTGCGATCTCGATCCCGAGACGATGCTCGTTGCCGCGCTGGCGCCCCGGACCGACGAAGAGCCGGAGACCACCGAGGGCGGCGCAGCTGCCGAGGGCGAAGGCGGCGAAGGCGCAGGCGGCGACGCTGCCGCCGAGGGCGACGCGCCCGCCGAAGCTTCCGAAGGGGAGTAGTTCGTGGCGGCCACGTGGTTGGTCGTCGGACTCGGGAATCCCGGCAAGGACTACGCACACACGCGCCACAACGCGGGTGCGGACGCCGTCGAGCTGTTGGCGAAGCGTCACAACGAAAAGCTCAAGCGCGACGCGAAGCACCGCTCGGTATCGGCAACGGTGCGCGTCGGTGACGACCGCGTCGTGCTGGCCTTCCCGCAGACGTACATGAACGACAGCGGCATCGCCGTCGGCTCACTGGCGGCGTACCACGACGTCGACCCGTCGCACATCGTGATCGTGCACGACGAACTCGACATCGAAGTCGGGCGCATCAAGTTGAAAGAAGGCGGTGGCCTCGCCGGCAACAACGGGCTGCGCTCGATCAAGCAGCACCTCAAGACCGACGAGTTCCTGCGCGTCCGCATCGGTATCGGCAAGCCCCCCGGAAAGCAGCACGGCGCCAACCACGTGCTCAACAAACCGACGAAGAAGGAAGCCGAGTTGCTCGGCGTGACCATCGAAGAAGCGGCCGACGCCGTCGAGATGATCGTGACCCGGGGAATCGGCCCGGCGATGAACCGTTACAACCAGCGAGCGGACACCGATCCCGCCTGAGTGTCCACGGAAGACTCGATCGCCCACGCTCTTTGGCGCCAAATGGCGGCGGCTCCGTTCTTTGGCGCCAAAAGGCGACAGGGTGACGCGCGATGCCCGCGTTCGAGGTGGGTGTCGTGAGCGGTTATAACGAAAAGAGTGAATAACCCCGCGGGGACGGCGCCTCTGGCGTCGCTCCCGCCGCTTTTGCGCGCCGAGCCCGCTCTCACGGGGCTGCTCGGGACAGGCGCGGCGCACGTCGCCGTGCCCGAAGCGGCGCGCCCGCTGTTCGTCGCCGCTGTCGCCGCCCTCTCGGAGCGCCATCCGATTCTCGTGGCGACGCCAACGGCGACCGACGCCGCCCACATCGCGAATGACCTGCGCGCCTTTCTCGGCGACGACGCCGTCGACACGTTTCCCGCGTGGGAGACCCTTCCGTTCGAACGCGTCAGCCCGAACGTCGAGACGATGGGCCGGCGCCTGCGCACGATGTGGCACCTCCGTGCCCCGGAGCGTGCGCCGCGCGCAGTGGTCGCGCCGGTGCGCGCGCTCGTGCAACGACTCGGCCCGCACGTCGAAGACGTCGAACCCGTCGTGCTGTCGAAGGGCGACGTCGTCGACCGCGACGAACTTCTCGAACGGCTGATCGGGCTCGGCTACCGGCGCGAGTACCAAGTCGAGCACCGCGGCGAGGTGGCGGTGCGCGGCTCGATCGTCGACGTGTTCCCGTCGACGATGGACGCGCCCGTCCGCATCGACTTGTGGGGCGACGAGGTCGACCGGCTCACGAGCTTCGCCGTCGCCGACCAGCGATCGGTTACCGACCTCGACTGCATCGAGGTGTTCGGCTGCCGTGAGGTGTTGCCGACCGCCGACGTGCGCGCGCAGGCCGAGTCGCTGATCAAGAGCGCGCCGTGGGCGGCCGACCAGTGGGAACGCCTCGCCGACGGCCACACGTTCGACGGGATGGAGTCGTGGTTGCCGTGGCTCACGACCACCGAACACGTGATCGCCGACCTGCTCCCCGCGGACGCGTTGGTGTTGCTGTTCGACCCGCGCCGCATGCGCGACCGCGCCGCTGACCTACTCGCAGAAGAGGCGAGTCTCGCCGAGTCGCTCGCCAAGACGTGGAACGTCCCCGAAGGCGAAGATTTCCCGCAGCTGCACGTCGACTTCGACCGGCTCCTCCAGCACACGAAGGCGCCGGTGTGGTCCGTGACCGGGACGGCCGATAGCCCCGACACCGCTCGCGTCGAGGCGAGCGTGTGGGACCCCGTCGTCGGCGACCCGACGCGCCTCGTCGAGCGGTTGAAGCAGCTGACGAAGGACGGGTACCGCGTCACCGTTGCCGCCGACGGCGAAGGGTCGGCGGCGCGCATCGCCAGCAACCTGCGCGACGAGGGCTTCGTGGCGCCCGAGGTGGTGATCGCCCCGCTCGAGCGCGGCGTGATCCTGCCGAGTTCGAAGCTGGCGTTGCTGGCCGAACCCGACATCACCGGGCGACGCCGCGCCCACCGCACGGCGCGCCCGCGTGCGCGCGCCACCGAAGGGTTCTTCGACGACATGGCGCCCGGCAGCTTCGTCGTGCACCACCACCACGGCGTGGCGCGCTACGCCGGCATGGTCACGCGCACGCTCGGCGGCGTCGAACGCGACTACCTCCTGCTCGAGTACCGCGGCGACGACAAGCTCTACGTCCCGTCGGATCAGATCGACACGCTGCGTCCGTACTCGGGCGGCGAGACGCCGACGTTGTCGCGCATGGGCGGCTCGGACTTCGCCAAGACCAAGGCGCGCGTGCGCGCCGCGGTGCGCGAGATCGCGCAGGAACTCGTCGTGCTGTACCAGCGGCGCGTCACGTCGTCGGGCCACGCATATCCCGAGGACTCGTCGTGGCAGCGCGAGTTCGAAGAAGGCTTCGGCTTCATCGAGACGCCGGATCAGCTCACGGCGATCGAAGCCGTCAAAGCCGACATGGAAGCGGAGAAACCGATGGACCGCCTGCTGTGCGGCGACGTCGGCTTCGGCAAGACCGAAGTCGCGCTCCGCGCCGCGTTCAAGGCGGTGCAGGACGGCAAGCAGGTCGCGGTGCTGGTGCCGACGACACTGCTGGCGCAGCAGCACGGCCAGACCTTCACGCAACGGCTCGCCGGTTATCCCGTGCGCGTCGAAACGCTGTCTCGCTTCCTCACGCCCGGCCAGGCGAAGAAGGTCACCGAAGGCGTCCGCGACGGCGACGTCGACATCGTCATCGGCACCCACCGACTGCTGAGCGGCGACGTGTCGTTCAAGAACCTCGGGTTGTTGATCGTCGACGAGGAACAGCGCTTCGGCGTGCAGCACAAAGAGGCGATCAAGAAACTGAAGGTCGACGTCGACATCCTCACGCTGTCGGCGACGCCGATCCCGCGCACACTCGAGATGAGCCTCACCGGCATTCGCGATCTGTCGATCCTGTTGACGCCGCCGGCTGATCGTCAGCCGATCCTCACCTACGTCGGCGAGTACGACGAGCGCGCCGCGTCCGAAGCGATCCGTCGCGAACTGCTGCGCGAGGGGCAGGTCTTCTACGTGCACAACCGCGTCGCCGACATCGAGAGCAAGGCGCGGGACCTGCGCGAGCTCGTGCCCGAAGCGCGCGTCGGCATCGCCCACGGGCAAATGGACGAGGGGTCGCTCGAGAAGGTCGTCATCGACTTCGTCAACGGTGAGTACGACGTGCTCGTGTGCACGACCATCATCGAATCGGGCATCGACATGCCGCACGTGAATACGCTCGTGGTCGACCGCGCCGACATGCTCGGCCTCGGCCAGCTGCATCAGATCCGCGGGCGCGTCGGGCGAAGCGGCGTGCGCGCCTACGCGTACCTGTTCTTCCCCGCGGATCGCGCGCTCAGCGAGACCGCGTACGAACGGCTGCGCACGATCGGTGAGCACACCGAACTCGGATCCGGTTTCAAGATCGCCATGCGCGACCTCGAGATCCGTGGCGTCGGCAACCTGTTGGGCGAAAACCAGTCGGGTCACATCGCGGCCGTGGGTTACGACCTCTACATGCAGATGGTCACCGAAGCCGTCGCCGAGCTGAAGGGCGAAGAGATCCGTCCGCCCGCCGAGATCAAGCTCGACATCGACACCAACGCGCACCTCCCGCGCGACTACGTGGCGCGGGAGGACCTGCGGCTCGAGGCGTACCGCCGCCTCGCCGAGGTGAAGAACCCCGCGGACGTCGACGACATCGCGACCGAGTGGAACGACCGGTACGGCCCTCCGCCGAAACCGGCCGAAGCGCTGCTGACGATCGGGCGGTTGCGCGGCGCGTGCGCGCTGCGCGGCATCCGCGAACTGACCGTGGCGCGCAACGTGGCCCGGATCAGCCCGATCGACCTTCCGGCGAGCAAGCAGGTGCGGCTGCAACGCCTGCACCCCAAGGCCGTCCACAAGCCCGACGTGCGCCAACTCGTGATTCCGGTGCCGCCGAAACAGGACTCGGCGCAATTCCTGCTTGACCTGGTGGAGGACTTGATTCCCGTCGCCGAGGCCTCGCCGGTAGGCTCGACGGCACCGTGAGCAAGCTTTTTCGTTTCTTCGTCGCGTTCGCCGCAGTGGCCGTGATGGCCACCGGTTCGGCCGCGTGCAAGTCCTCTGAGCCCTACGCCGCCAAGGTCAACGGCACCACCGTGTCGAAGGCCGACCTCGACGACGAGCTCAACGCCATCCGCGACAACACCAAGTACCGCCAGCAGCTCGAGCAGAACCAAGTGCCCGTGAAGGGGACGGGCGACGGGACGTTCAATTCGGCGTTCGCGGCGCGCATCCTCACGCGGCGCATCTATTTCGAGCTCGTCCACGAGGAGTTCCTGCGCCGCAACCTCAAGGTCAAGAGCGGCGACCTCAGCGTCGCCCGCCAAGAGGTCGAGAGCTCGATCGGCGGCCCCAGCGTGTTCGGCGCGTTCCCGAAGAGCTACCAGACGTGGCTCGTGCGGACCAACGCCGAGGTCTACGTCCTGCAGAACGCGATGGCGAACACGAGCGAGTCGAACCTGCGGGCGTACTACGAGTCGCACAAGGATCAGTTCGAGAGCGTGTGCGCGGCGCACATCCTCGTCGACACCAAGGCCGCGGCCGACGCCATCGAGAAGGAACTCGCGAAGGCGAAGGACAAGAACGCGACGTTCGCCGACATCGCCAAGAAGCAGTCGAAGGACACCGGCTCCGGTGCGCAGGGCGGCGACCTCGGTTGCGCCTCGCCGTCGAACTACGTCGCCGAGTTCAAGGACGCCGTGCGTACGCAGAAGATCGGCGTGATCGGCCAACCGGTGAAGAGCCAGTTCGGCTACCACATCATCCGCGTCGACAAGCGCGACGAGGCGAAGCCGTTCGAGGAAGTCAAGGAAGAAGTGAAGTCGGCGATCACCGACAGCCAGCAGGGTCCGTTCAACGACTTCCTCACCAAAGCGTCGACGAAGGCGAAGGTCGAAGTGAACCCGCGCTACGGCACGTACGACACGTCCGGCCAGCAGCCCGAAGTCGTGCCGCCGAAGACTCCCGACGCGGCCGCCAACCCCAGCGGCGGGTAACGCGCCGTGCGCGTCGACGTGTGGGGGCTCGGCCCCGCCGACGCCTCGCTGATTCCCTCCGGGCTGCTCGACGCTGTTGCGTCGGCGACGACCGTCGTGCGCACGCTGCGGCATCCCGCGGCCGCGGCGCTACCGCCGTCGGTGATCGCGTGTGACGATCTCTACGAAGCCGGCGAGACCATCGAGGACGTGTACGCGGCCATCGTCGAACGCGTCGTCGGCGCCGGTGAGCGCGTCGTGTACGTCGTGCCCGGTTCGCCGCTGATCGCGGAGCACACGGTCGAGTTGCTGCGAGCGCGCGACGACGCCGAGGTTGTGGTGCATCCCGCGTTGTCGTTCCTCGACCTCGCGTGGGCGCGCCTGGGCGTCGATCCCTTCGCGAGCGGCGCGCGCCTCGTCAACGGCCACGAGTTCGCCCTCGGTCAGGGCGGCCCGACGCTCGTGGCGCAAGCCGACTCCAAGCACGTGCTGTCGGAGATCAAGCTCGCGCTCGACGACGGACCCGACGTGATGGTGCTCCAGCGCCTCGGTCTGCCCGACGAATCCGTCACGACGGTGCCGTGGAACGACCTCGACCGCGTCGTCGAACCCGACCATCTCACGACGCTGTGGATGGACTTGCCGCCCGACGAGTTGTCGCTGTTCGCCGACCTCGTGCGCACGTTGCGGGAGCGGTGCCCGTGGGACGCCGAGCAGACGCACGAGTCGCTGACGCGGTTCATGCTCGAGGAGGCGTACGAGGCCGTCGAGGCGATCGCGTCCGGCGACGTGAACGCCATCGAAGGCGAACTGGGCGACGTGCTGTTCCAAGTGGTGCTCCACGCCGCGATCGCCGAAGAGGCCGGCGACTTCACGCTCGCCGACGTCGCCCGTGGGATCCGCGAGAAGTTGATCCGCCGCCATCGTCACGTGTTCGGAGACGTGGTGGCGAACACCCCCGCCGAGGTCGAGGTGATGTGGGCGCAGGTGAAGGCCGAGGAACGCGGCGACACGGGCGACGACCCGTTCGGCGACGTCGACGGCGCGCAACCCGCGCTCAGCCACGCCGCGCAGATCGGCCGGCGCGCCGTCGCCGTCGACTTCGACTGGCCCGACGTGAACGGGCCGCTCGAGAAACTCGCCGAAGAGATCGGCGAACTCACCGACGCGTTACGGGAGCACGGACCGGGCTCGCCCGAAGTCACCGACGAACTCGGCGACCTGTTGTTCTGCGCCGTCGTCGTCGCCCGCCACGCCGGTGTGTCCGACCCCGAGTCGGCCCTGCGCGCCGCGTCGGCGAAGTTCCTCCGTCGCTACGCCCGCATGAAGGCCTTGGCCGACGCCCGCGGCGTGCCGACCTCAGAAGAACTCTGGCAAGAAGCCAAACGCCTCGACGCCAACTGAGCCGCCCACTCAGTCGGGCTTGTCCATGATGACGACGATCGCCTCGCTGAGGCATACGGCGCCGTCGAGTTCGTCGGCGAGAGATTCGTCGAGTGACTCGCCGACGATGACGTAGCCGTCGTCTTCGTAACGACGGATCGCGTCGACGTCTTCCGCGGGCACGCGCACTCGCATCGCGCCAGTTTCGCGCTGTCGCGGATTTTGAAAAGTCGGCAGTAGCATTTGCGGACCATGTCCGCAATCGAACACGTGAACGCGCGCGAAGTCTTGGACTCGCGCGGCAACCCCACCGTCGAGGTCGAGATCTTTCTTGACTCCGGTGCAAACGGCCGCGCCATCGTGCCGTCGGGCGCGTCGACGGGCGCGCACGAGGCCGTCGAGCGGCGCGACGGGGGAGGCCGCTACGGCGGCAAGGGCGTGCTCGGCGCCGTCGACTCGGTCAAGAACGAGATCGCCACCGAGATCGTGGGCATGGAAGCGCTCGACCAGCGCGGCGTCGACCGCGCGCTGCTCGACCTCGACGGCACCGACAACCTCGGTCGCATCGGGGCAAACGCCGCGCTCGGCGTGTCGCTCGCCGTCGCCAAGGCGAGCGCGATGGAACTCGAGTTGCCGCTCTACCGCTACGTCGGCGGGACGAACGCGCACGTGCTGCCCGTCCCGATGATGAACGTGCTCAACGGCGGCGTGCACGCGGACAACAGCGTCGACCTCCAGGAGTTCATGATCGCTCCCGTCGGCGCCGCCAGCTTCGCCGAGGCGTTGCAGTGGGGCGCCGAGACGTACCACGCGCTCAAGGCGATCCTGCACGGCCGCGGCTTGTCGACGGCAGTCGGCGACGAGGGCGGCTTCGCTCCTGATCTCCCGTCGAACGAGGACGCGCTGAAGCTGCTCGTCGAAGCGATCGAAAAGGCGGGTCGCACGCCGGGCGACGACATCGCCATCACGCTCGACCCCGCGAGCACCGAGTTCTACAACGACGGCACGTATACGTTCGCGTCGGAGAACCGCACGCTGTCGAGCGACGACCTCGCCGGTTACTACGTCGGGCTGTGCGACAAGTACCCGATCATCTCGATCGAGGACGGCATGGCCGAAGACGATTGGTCGGGCTGGGCGACCCTGACCAAGGCGCTCGGCTCGCGCATCCAGCTCGTGGGTGACGACCTTTTCGTGACCAACCCGCGCCGGCTCGACCGCGGCATCGCCGAAGGCATCGCCAACGCCATCCTGATCAAGGTCAACCAGATCGGCACCCTCACCGAGACGCTCGACGCCGTCGCGCTGGCGACGCGCAACGCGTACGGATCTGTGATGAGCCACCGCTCCGGCGAGACCGAAGACACGACCATCGCCGATCTCGCCGTGGCCACCAACTGCGGCCAGATCAAGACCGGCGCCCCGGCGCGCTCGGACCGCGTGGCCAAGTACAACCAGCTGCTGCGCATCGAGGACGACCTGCACGACGCGGCGCGCTATCTCGGCCGCGGCGCGTTCCGCGGCGGCGCCGGTTCGTGAGAGCTCGCCTCGCGGTCGCGTTCCTCGGGAGCACGCTCGTCGTCGCGTTCCTC
>JBEEFR010000146.1:0-36247 GCA_041166285.1 Actinomycetota bacterium
GTAGTTCGTGAGCGTCGCCAGCAGCTGCGTGGTGTCGGCCAGCATCTGTTCCAGCGCGACGTGCGTGCGATCGAAGAAGTCGGCAACGCGCTGCTGCTCGGGCCGGTCGAGGTTCGGATCGGCGAGCGCGTCGACGAAGAAGCGGTAGCCCTTGTCGGTCGGGACGCGTCCGGCGCTCGTGTGCGGGTGGCTGAGGTAGCCGTCGCGTTCGAGCGCGGCCATGTCGTTGCGAATCGTGGCGCTCGACACCGAGACGCCGGCGCTCTGGCGCAGATGCGCCGAGCCCACCGGCTGGGCCGTCTCGATGTATTCCTCCACGACCGCCCGAAGCACCGCGGCCTTCCGTTCATCTAACATTTGGCACTCGATGATACCGAGTGCTAACGGGTCTCGGCGGTAGCGTGCGGTCGGGATGACGGGGTGACGGAGCGACAGCGGTGGATAGCCGTGATCGCCGGAGTCGTGTTGGCGACCGGAATTCTGCTGCGACTCTGTGGGCCCGGGCCGGTGTCGCATCCCCTGCTCGATGTGACCTCCGACGAGTCGACGACGTCCACCGCCGCGCCGTCCACGACGACCACCATGTTCGTCGAGACCACCGCGCCACCCGAGACGGCGCCGCCGACCACGCGCCCCAGGACGGCCAGGACGACCACGACGCGCAAGCCGACAACGCCGGCGACGCATCCGTCCACCACGGTTCCGCGGACGACAACCTCGACCGCGCCGCCACCCGCGGCGACGACTCCGACCACGGCTGCCGCCTGACTAGCCTCAGCTCAACCGTGGAGATTTCCAACCCCGAATCGAGCGTCCTCGATTACCTGCGCATCTTGTGGCGCCGGCGCTGGCTGATCGCCGCCGCCGCCGTCGTGGCAGCGCTGATCTCGCTGCTGGTGAGCTCGCGCGCCACACCGATTTACTCGTCCACGAGCCGCGTGCTGTTCGCCGCGCAGGACACGTCGGTGTTCCAGAGTGGCGGCTACGTCGCGCCCGACCCCGCACAGATCGCCACGCAGGAACAGGTCATGACGTCGCCCGCGGTCGCGGCCGCGGTGGCGAAGAAGCTCGGCGCGTCCGCAGCTGCCGTGACCGGAGTCGAAGCCCACGGCGTCGGCCAGACGCGCGTACTCGAGGTCACGGTGCACGCCACGTCGCCCACCGTCGCGGCGCGCACGGCGACGCTGTACGCCGAGACGTATCAGCAGCAGCGGCGCGACGAAGCGATCGCGCAGGCCGTCGCCATCAACACGCAGCTGACGCAGAGGACCGCGGAAGCCAAACAGAAGGTCGAGGACCTCGAAGACCAGATCGCGCGCGCGAGCGCCGCGAAGGCCTCCGCTGCGGAACTCGAGGGTCTGCGCGTGCAGCGCGACGCCGCCCAAACGTCCTACATCGTCTACCAGCAGAAGGCAGACCAGGCATCGATCGACGCTTCGGTCGCGAACGGCGGCGTGCAGGTCCTGGTCAAGGGCGCTGTGCCGCGCGCGCAGATCAGCCCGCAACCGCGGCAGAGTGCGGCGCTGGCCGTCGCCCTCGGACTCATGCTCGGCATCGTCGCCGCCATCGGACTGGACTTCCTCGACGACTCCGTGAAGACCGTCGAAGAAGTCGAACGCATCGTGCGACCGCTGGCGATCCTCGGCGCCATTCCCGCGATCGTCGACTGGCGGAACCGACACCAGGCGCGACTCGTCACCATCGAGGACTCCGGCTCGACCGCCGCCGAGGCGTACCGCTCGTTTCGCACCAACGTGCAGTTCGCCGGCCTCCGACGGGAAGCCCACGTCCTGCAGATCTCGAGTCCGGTTGCCGCCGAAGGCAAGACCACGACGCTGGCCAACCTCGCGGTCACGCTGTCGCTCGCCGGCCAACGCGTCACCGTCGTCGACTGCGACCTGCGGCGGCCACGCGTGCACGAGTTCTTCGGCGCGACCAACTCGGTCGGCTTCACGTCGGTGCTGCTCGGTGACAGCCCGCTGTCGCACGCCGTGCAGGAAGTGCGCCTCGCGAACGGCGCGTCGATCGGTCTGCTGGCTTCCGGCCCGCTCCCGCCGAACCCCGCAGAACTGCTCGGGACGGCGCGTGTCTCCGAACTGCTGGCCGCGCTGCGCGCCGACAACGACTACGTGCTGATCGACGCACCGCCGGTACTGCCGGTGACCGACGCCGTCGTGTTGGCTTCGCGCGTCGACGGCATCGTGCTCGTCGCCACCGCCAAGGTCACCGGGCGCCGCGACCTGGCACGCGCCATCGCCACCTTCAACGCCACCGACGCGCCCGTGCTCGGCATCGTCGTGAACGGCGCCGAGGTCACGTCGAACTACGCCTACGACTACTCGTACCGTCCGCACGGCGACGACGGCTCCGGCAACGGCTCGCGCGACAAAAGCCGTAGCCGGGCGCGCACCTGACCGTCGGCCCCTGACGCGGTGTCTGTTGCCATCATCACCGGCGCCGGTGGCCTCATCGGCTCCGCCGCGGCCGCTCGGTTCGCATCGCTGGGACTCGACGTCGTCGGCATCGACAACGACATGCGTGCCGTGTTCTTCGGCGCCGAGGCGTCGACCGCCGGCAACCTCACGCGCCTCGGCGACGCGCTGGGCAAGTCCTTCACCCACGAACGCATCGACGTACGCGACGCCGCCGCGATCGACGCGCTGTTCGCACGGTACGAACGCGACATCGCGCTCGTCGTGCACACGGCCGCGCAGCCGTCGCACGACTGGGCGGCGCGCGAACCGCTGACCGACTTCGGCGTCAATGCCGTCGGCACGCTCAACATGCTCGAAGCCACGCGGCACCACTGCCCCGACGCGCCATTCATCTTCACGTCCACGAACAAGGTGTACGGCGACACCCCGAACCGCCTGCCCCTGGTGGAGCACGAACAGCGCTGGGAAGTCGCGCCCGACCACACGTACTTCGACGGCATCCGCGAGGACATGTCGATCGACCACACGCTCCACAGCATCTTCGGCGTGTCAAAGGCCGCCGCCGACCTCATGGTGCAGGAGTACGGCCGCTACTTCGACATGCCGACAGTGTGCTTCCGCGGCGGCACCCTCACCGGGCCGGCGCACGCGGCGACCGAGCTTCACGGATTCCTCGGCTACGTCATGCGCTGCACCATGACCGGCACGCCGTACACGGTGTTCGGCTACGGCGGCAAGCAAGTGCGCGACGCCATCCACTGCGACGACGTGGCGAGCGCGTTCGAGGTGTTCTTCCGCGCGCCGCGTGTGGCCGAGGTCTACAACCTCGGCGGCGGGCGCCACGCCAACTGTTCGGTGTTGGAAGCCATAGCCATGAGCGAGGAGATCGCCGGCCGCGAACTCACGTGGTCCTACGACGACACCAACCGCGTCGGCGATCACGTCTGGTGGATCAGCTCGAACGACCGACTGGCGTCGCACTACCCAGACTGGAAGCTGACCCGCGACATCCCGACGATCCTGCGCGAGATCCACGACGCCAACGTGGAGCGGTGGACCACCTAGACATTCGCCCGACGTGGCGCGGCGTGCTCCATCTCGGCGCGGTGCCGGTGTTCGCCATCGCGTTCGCCGTGCTTGCGGTGCGCACCCCGACCGCCGACAAGAACCGGCTCGCGGTGATCGTCTACGCGTTCGGCGTGCTGTCGATGTTTGCTGTCAGCGCGACGTATCACGCGACGACGCGAAAGCCGCGGAGCATCACGCGCCTTCTGCAACGCCTCGACCACGGCGCGATCCTTCTGGCGATCGCGGGCACGTACACCGCGGTGACCGCGCTGGCGATTCACGGCACGCGCCGCGGGCAGTTGCTGGCGGCAATGTGGGCGCTGGCGCTCATCGGCATGTTCGTGCAAGTACTGATCGTGCGCGCCCCCCGCTGGGTCGGAGCGGTCGGGTACCTCCTCGTCGGATGGTTCGCGGCGTTCGATGCGCCCGCGTACTTACGCGGCACCACGACCGCGGAGTTCACGTGGGTCGTGGTCGGAGGTCTGCTCTACACCGCCGGCGCGATCGTCTACGCCCTCAAGCGCCCGAACCCGTCGCCCGCGACGTTCGGCTACCACGAGGTGTTCCACGCCTTCACGGTCGTGGCCGCGGCCGCCCACTTCGTCGCGGTCGCCCTCCTAGTGTCGCGACTATGAACGTCAACGGCTTGAACCTCGCGGTCATCGACGAAGGACCGCGTGACGGCACGCCGGTCGTCCTGCTGCACGGCTTCCCCGACCGCGGATCGATGTGGCACAACCAGATCGCCGCGCTGGCCGACGCCGGGTACCGCGTGCTCGCGCCCGACCAGCGCGGGTTCGGCGACTCGGACGCGCCGGAGGGCGTCGAGCACTACGACAACATGCACGCGATGGCCGACTTGGTCGCGCTGCTCGACGAGCTGGGCATCGCGCGCGCCCACGTCGTCGGCCACGACTGGGGCGCGTCGGTCGCGTGGCGCATCGCGTTGTTCGCCCCCGATCGCCTGCTGTCGCTCACCGCGGTGTCGGTCGGCCATCCGCTGGCGTTCGTCGGCGCGGGCCTGCTGCAGAAGCAGAAGTCGTGGTACATGCTGGCGTTCCAGCACGTCGGGCTCGCCGAAGAGCTCGTGCAGCACGACAACTTCGCGTTCCTCGACTCGTTCGGTCCCGGTGGCGAAACGAAGCAGTGGGTCGCCGACCTCGCCAGGCCCGGGCGCTTGACCGCGGCGTTGAACTGGTACCGCGCCAACGTGCCGCCGCAGGTGCTGCTGTCGACCGCAACGTTCGAGTTGCCTCCGGTGACGGTGCGAACGATGGGCGTGTGGTCTGACGGAGACGAAGCGCTCACCGAAGAGCAGATGAAGAACTCGGCGAACTACGTGACCGACTTCCGGTTCGAACGCATCGACGGGATCTCCCACTGGATCCCAACCGCCGCGCCCGACCAACTGAACGCGCTGCTGCTCGACTTCCTGTCCAAGTGAGCGTGCTCGACGCGTTCGGGCCGCGCTCGTGGGCGCGTCCGGAGGCGATCGCGTTCGGGCGTGAGCCGATGGCGACGTACCTGTCGCGAGGCGACGACGTGGCGCTCGACGGCGAGTGGTTCTTCACCTTGCTGCCCAAGCCCGAGTCGGTGCTCGACGATCACGTCGCCGGCGACGCGTCGTCGTGGCGCACCGTCGAGGTGCCGGGGTGCTGGACGATGCAGGGCTTCGACAAGCCGCAGTACACGAACGTGCAGATGCCCTTCCCCGGGCCGCCGCCGTCGGTGCCTCGGCACAACCCGACGGGGGTCTACCGCCGCACGTTCCGCGTCCCGGCCACGTGGGACGGCCAACGCATCGTCCTGCACGTCGGTGCCGCGGAAACGGTGCTGTACGTGTTCGTCGACGGCGCGCCCGTCGGTTTCGGCAAGGACTCGCGGCTGCCTCAGGAGTTCGACATCACGCGCTTCGTCACGCCGGGTGAAGACGTCGACCTCGCGCTCGTGGTCGTGCGCTGGTCGGACGCGACCTACCTTGAAGATCAAGACCACTGGCACCACGCGGGCGTGCATCGTTCGGTGTTCGTGTACGCGACGCCGCCGGTCCACATCGCCGATGTGCACACCACCGCCGACATGGACGGCACGCTTACCGCCCGCGTGCGCGTAGGCGGCGTACCGACGTCGACGCGCGGGTGGCGCGTGCGCGCGGCGTGCGAGGGCCGGTGGTCGGAGGCGACGTGCCGGTTCGAGCACGACAGTTGGGTGGTGAACTCGTACGCCTTCGAGGGGCGGGGCGCGGTCGTGTCGCTGGCGGTGCCCGACGTCGCGCCGTGGACGGCCGAGACGCCGCACCTGTATCCGGTCACCGTCGAGCTGCTCCACGACGACGTCGTCGATGCGGTCTCCGTCGACGTCGGGTTCCGTCGCGTCGAGATCGTCGGCGCCGAGTTGCGCATCAACGGACGTACGCAGCTGATCCGCGGCGTCAATCGCCATGACACCGACGCGCGGCGTGGCAAAGCCGTCACGCGTGAAGGCATCGAGCAGGACGTGCGCCTCATGAAGCAGCACAACTTCAACGCCATCCGCACCGCGCACTACCCGAACGATCCGTACCTGTACGAGGTGTGCGACCGGATCGGGATGTACGTGGTCGACGAGGCCAACATCGAGTCGCACGCGTACCTGCGCGCGCTCACGAAGGATCCTCGCTTTACCGCGGCGATGCTCGAGCGCGTGGCGCGCATGGCGCAGCGGGATAAGAACCATCCGAGCGTGATCATGTGGTCGCTCGGCAACGAGTCGGGTGTGTCACCGGCGCACCACGCGGCGGCGGCGTGGCTGCGCGCCCATGACCCGACGCGGCCCGTCCACTACGAGAGCGGCATCAGCGAAGACATGATGGCCGAGGGCGGTCAGTCGTACTCGATGGAGATCCTGTCGAAGGATCGGCCTGAGACCGACGTGATCGCGCCGATGTACCCGCCGGTACGCGCCCTCGTGCGGTGGGCCGAGGCCGCGCCGCCCACCAAGCCGCTGATCATGTGCGAGTACATCCACGCCATGGGCAACTCGTGCGGCGACGCCGACGAGTACTGGAAAGCGATTCGCGCGCATCACGGGCTGCAGGGCGGCTTCGTGTGGGACTGGGCCGACCAGGCGCTGGTCCAGGGCGACCGGCTCGCCTACGGCGGTGACTTCGGCGACGTCCCCAACGACGGCGCCTTCTGCATGAACGGACTCGTGGACACGTTTCGCAATCCGCACCCGTCGCTGTTCGAGTTGGCGCACGTGATGAACCCCGTGCAGATCACCGTCGAAGACGACGGGTTCCGCGTCACCAACGACGACACCGGCGAGTCGACGTGGATCGCCGCCGCCGAGGGCGACATCGCCACGCTGGAAGTCGACGGCGCGTTCGGCCAACTCGTGCGCCGGCTACCGGACGTCGCGCCCGGTGATGCGCCGGCGTCTCGGCGCGCGATCGACGCGTCGCTGTCGTTGTGGCGCGCGCCGATCGACAACGAGACGTTCGGTCCGGGCCACGCGGCGCGGTGGAAGACCTACGACTTCGCCAGCGTGAAACTGCTCACGGAACGCGACGGCGACGTCGTCACCCACACCGTCGAGTCGCCGTTCGACGACATCGCGCGCGTCGGCGTCCGCCTCGACGTCGGTGCCGGAGTCCACACGGTGGACTGGTTCGGCCGCGGTCCGCACGAGAACTACTCCGACCGCTGCGCGTCGGCGTGCTACGGCCAATGGACCACGCGCGTCGACGACTGGACGGTCCCGTACGTGCACCCGCAGTCGAGCGGGAACCGCACCGGTGTGCGCTGGCTGCGACTGCTCGACGCCGACGGCGAACCCGTCATCGTCATCGACCGGATGGACGACCTCAACGTGATCGTGTCGCGCTACACCGACGAGCAGATCGACGCCGTCGACCACCTCGAAGAGCTGCCGCCGTCCGACGAGTGCTACGTGTGGATCAGCGTGCGCGAGCGCGGCGTCGGTTCAGGCGCGTGCGACCCCGACGTCTCCGAGCCCCACCGCATCCACTCGGGCACCTACACCTGGTCCTACCGCCTCCGCTAGGCGTTACTTCGGGGCGAGGGCCCTGACGGCGGTCATGGTGTCCATGCCGAAAGGCATGGTGGCGAGGACGGGGGTGGTGACGCCGTTCTCGACGTAGCGGGCGATCTGCTCACGGCAGTAGTCCGGGTGGCCGTGCACGATGAGTTGGTCGACCACGTGATCCGGGATAGACGCCGTCGCAGCCTTGCGGTCGCCTTCCTTCCAGTGCTTCCACATCGCGGCAAGGTCGTCGCCGCGGCCGAGCCACTCGTGGAACTTGGCGTACACCTCGACGTTCAAATACGCGGCGACGGCGAACTTGCCGGCGGCGCGCACCGTGTCGGCGTCTTCGGACGGGCACACGAAGATGCGGGCGACGATCTCCTTGCCCGGACCGACTTCGGGCGCGACCTGCTTGACGTCGTCGGGCGACAGCCAGTTGATGATTGCCCCGTCGGCTTCGCGCCCGGCCATGCGCAGCATCCCGGGACGCAGCGCGGCGACGAGAATCGGGGGCGGCTGCGGCACGCGCATGGCGAGACGAAAGCCGCGGACGGTGAACGTGTCGTACTCCTTGTCGACCTTCTCCCCCGTCAGCGCGTCCTTGAGAAACCGCACCATGTCGCGCGTCTTCTTGTAGGGCTCGACGAACGGGACGCCGTTCCACTTCTCGACGATGACGTCCGAGGACGTGCCGATGCCGAACGCACACCGTCCGGGCGCGGCTTGCGCCAAGGACGCCGCGCACTGCGCCATGAGCCCCGGCGAGCGCGTGTACGCCGGCAGGATCGCCGGCCCGACGCGCAGTCGCGGTTCCCACGCCGCGGCGAGGATCAACGGCGTGAGTCCGTCGGCGGCGTTCGCCTCCCCCGACCAGACGTCGGTGTAACCGAGATCGGCGACTTCCTTGAAGAGGTCCTTGTGCTCACTCAGCGGAGCGTCAAACGGGACCGTTATTCCGTACGGAGACATGCGGCAAAACCTAACGCCACATGCGGACCTTCACACTCTGGCTGGCGGTCGCCAGCAGCGTGCCGTCTTCGGCCCACAGATGCACGAGTCCGTGCGCAAAGCCGCTCTGGATCGCCTGGATGCGCACGTCGAGCAGCACCCAGTCGGTGGGTACGAGCGTGGCGACGCGCAGCGTGTTGTCAAGGCTGTTGCCGCCCGCCATACGACCCGTCGCCTGCGACACACCGAACGGCACGAAGTCGCCGAGCACCGCCAGCGCGGCCGGCGACATCTCGAGCAGTTCCGGCATGCGGCACCACAGCGCGGCGCGGCCGTCGCCGGGAGTCCCGTCCATGTCCCGCGGTGAGCGGCCCATGGCGACGCGTTCTTCGATCCGCGACGAGATCGTGTGCGACGGGTCGTTGCGGAACTCGCGGCCGCGGCACTCGTCGGGCGCGGGTACGTCGGGCCGGACGGCCCACTGACCGGTGATGTCGACGTCGCGCTGGCCGAGCGCGGCCTGAAGCGTGATGACTTCGTCGCCGTTGTCCGACATCACGACGCGTCCCTGGGTGATCTGGTTGCCGACCACGGCCAGGGTGACGTCGAGATCGAGCACGGATGGCGGACGGGCGAAGCTCAAATACTGCGCCGTGGCCCACACCAACGGGCGGCCGCTCGCCTTCTCGAGCGCCACGACGCCGGCGGCGAGACCGGCGCCGCCGAAGAGAAATCGACCGCCTGTACAAATCCCGTTCGTGACGGGTAAACGAAACTTCAAAGGATCTTCCGTCGGTTGGATACCGAGAAAAGCCGCCGCATCCATTGGCTTCAATCTAGGAGTCGACCGACCGATCTAACGAAGTAGAGACACCCGATTTCGTTGTTACACCCCTTCGGCACAATGGAGTCATGGAAGTGCAAGAACGAGAGCAGCTGCAGCAGCGGCTAGATATCAAGGAAGGCAAGCGTTCCTACTGGCGTCTCGACCCGCGCACCATCGAGCGGGGCAAAGAGGGCGTGCGTGCGGCGCGCGAAGCGCTCCGCGAAGGCCAGCAACGTCGGGCGCAATCCGTCCACCACAAGCACGCGGCGTAACCACGTAACGTCTGCGCCATGGGCATCCTGGCGTGGATCGTCGTCGGATTTCTCGCCGCGGCGATCGCGGGCCGGATCACCGGCCGACGCGGCGGCGGCTGCATCACCAACATCGTCGTCGGGGTCATCGGCGCCATGATCGGCGGCGCCTTGATGCGAGCCAACGGCCATGAAGGCGTCAACGATTTCAGCCTGCGCTCGATCCTCGTCGCCGCGCTGGGCGCCACCATCTTCCTCGCGGTCCTGAACGCCCTGTCGACGGGACGCCTGCGGCGCTAGCGGTACGCCCTCGCTTGGAGTTCGAACAGCTCGGCGTAGAGATCCTCGTGGGCGAGGAGTTCGGCGTGACTGCCGACCTCGCGCACGGTGTTGCCGTCGAGCACCACGATCACGTCGGCCATGCGAACGGTCGAGAAACGGTGCGACACCAGCACGGTGATGGCGCCCGTGGACTGGGCCGAGCGCCGGGCAGCGCCGGCGTAGCGCTCGAACAGTGCGTGCTCGGTTTGCGCGTCGAGCGCGGCGGTCGGCTCGTCGAGCAGCAGCAACAACGGCGAGGGCCGCATCATCGCCCGACCGAGCGCCAGCTTCTGCCACTGGCCGCCGGAAAGTTCGGCGCCGTCGCCGAAGCTCTTGCCGAGCTGCGTCTCGAACCCCGACGGCAAGGACTCGATGACGCCGTCGGCCGACGCGCGACCGAGCGCACCGCGCACCGCGGCTTCGTCGTCGACGTCGGCGAGAAGCCCGACGCCGACGGTTTCACGCGCCAGCAATTCGAACCGGGCGAAGTCCTGGAAACCGGCCGACAGCCGCTCGCGCCACGCACGCGGGTCGAGGCGGCGCAGGTCGACGCCGTCGACGCGCACCGCGCCCTCGGTCGGGTCGTAGAACCGGCACAGCAACTTCACCAGCGTCGACTTGCCGGCCCCGTTGTCGCCGACGACGGCCACCGTCGCCCCCGCCGGGATGCGGAACGACACGTCGCGCAACACGTCGACGTCGGTGCCGGGATAGCGGAACGACACGTTGTCGAACTCGAGGCCGTGCACGAGTCGGTCCGGCGGCGGGGTCTCGTTCTCGACCGGCGCGGTGGCGGCTGCCGAGTAGTCGACGAGCCACAGGTAGCGACCCGTGGTGCGCAACCCCGAAAACAGCCACGTGACCATTTGTGCGACCCCGCTCACGAGTTCGTTGACCTGCGCCGCGAGGGTGAGGGCGAGGAAGACATCGCCGAGGTCGGCCTGGCCGTTGATCGCCCGGTGCGCGATCAGGGCCAGCGCGCCGACGAATCCGATGCCGAACACACCCCAGCCGAGCGCGGCCAGCGCACCCGAGACTCGCGCCGTGTGGTCCTGCACGCGGTCGCTCTCGCGCCATAGGTCCGCGTGGCGCGAGCGCAGCGTCGGGCCGAGACCGAACAGGCGGATCTCCGTCGCCGGCCCCGCGGTGGTCGCCGTCTCGAGCAAGTGCCGCGTGATGCGCAACGGCTCGGCGCACTGCTCCATCGCCCGTTGGCGGCGGTGCTCCGCGGTTCCCGCCGCGAACAGCGACGGGATCCCGAACAACGGCAGCAACACGAGCAGCGGATGCAGCGTTGCCAGCACGCCGACGACGCCCGCGACGCGGCACAGCATGCTGATGTTCATCACGACCGCTTGCACCGATGAGCTGAGTTGGTCGCGCTGCGTGCGCAGGATCTCGATTTCGTCGAGATAGTCGGCGCGCTCGTGGTGCTCGAGCGTGGGTACGGCGAGCGTGAGCGCCATGATGCGCCGGTCCATCAGTTCGCCGACCTTCTCGCGAAGCACCATGTTGAGGTTGAACGAGCCCCAGCCCGACGCGATGCCGGCGATCGCGGTGACGCCGATGGTCAGCGCGGCTGTGGTCGCGGCGCCGGCGTTGTGGGCCACGGCGGCCCTGACGAGGTCGCGACCCGCCAGCGACGCGATGACGGTGGCGATCGGATCGACGACGGAGAGCGCGAGGTTGAGCGAAGCGCGCCCGGGATCGGCGTGGAACGCCGACGCCAGCAGGACCCAGAACGCGCGCGCCAACCCCCGCACGCCCTGCTTCGGCACGGGACCGACGGACTCAGGCATCGATCGTCTCGCTTTCGTCCTCGCTGTCGGGAGCGTCGACGAATCGCGCCGCCTGGAGACGGAACATGTGGGCGTACCGCCCGTCGGCCGCCATGAGCTCGTCGTGGGTGCCCTGCTCGACGACGACGCCCTGCTCGATGACGACGATGCGGTCGGCGCGACGGACCGTCGAGAACCGGTGCGAAATGACGATCGTCGTGAGTCCGCGCGTGAGCTCGAGGAACCGGTCGTACAACTCCGCCTCGGCGCGCACGTCGAGCGCGGCGGTCGGTTCGTCGAGGATGAGCACGCCGGCGCGGGCGTCGACCGCGTACAACGCGCGCGCCAGCGCGAGGCGTTGCCACTGCCCGCCCGACAAGTCGGTCCCGTCCTTGAACTGGCGCGACAGCACCGTGTCCCATCCGTGGGGCAGCGACCCCACCAGATCCGTGGCGCCGGCGCGTCCCGCGGCGGCGTCGAGCCGTGCGACGTCGAGCGCAAGGTCGGGGTTGCCCCACGCAACGTTGTCGGACGCGCGCACTTGGTAGCGCGTGAAGTCTTGGAAGATGGCGGCGATGCGACGCTGCCACGACGACGGGTCGAGCTGCGTCAGCGGTGTGCCGTCGACGGTGATGACGCCGTCGGTCGGGTCGTACAGCCGCGCCAGGAGCTTCACGAGGGTCGTCTTGCCGGCGCCGTTGTCACCGACAATGGCGAGCGACTTTCCCGCGTCGATCGTGAGGTCGAGATGACTGAACACTGCGGCGCGGCCGGGGTACGCGAACGACACGTTCTCGAAGCGCACGTCTCGCGTGGGCAGCCCCGTCGCTGCGGTGTCGCCGGGGAGCGCAACCGACGCATCCTCGACGAGCGCCTCGAGGTCGGCAACCGCGGTGATCGCCGGCGCGCCCCACGTGAGATTGAGGTCGTGGTCGCTGAGATTGGCGAACACCTGCAGGCCCTGGGCGGCGGCGACGAACACCGTGAGCCGTGCGATCGAGATCTCGCCGCGGGCGGCGGAATGACCGAGCAGCAGCATCACACCGAACTCGACGCTGAAGAAGGCGACGGCGCCCAGCACCATCGTCTTCCACTGCCCGCGGCGCTCCGCCCACAGGTCGGTCATGGCGCTGAGCCAACTGCTACGGAAGCGGTCGACGACCCAGTCGCCGAGACCGAACACGCGCGTCTCCTTCGCGGCGACGGGCGTCAGGGCGACGTCGCGGAAGTACTGCGAGCGCCGCAGCGACTCGGCCTTGCCGGTGATCGCCATGACGTTGCGGAAGAAGTCGCGACGGAACCGTCGGATCACGCTCAGGTACAGCGCGATCGCGATCAACGGCAACCACCAGCGGTACGCCATCAGCAAGATCGCCGACGCGGTGCCGGCGACGTACTGCGCGGCGATGTTGAACGCGCCGATGACGACGCCCCGCGGCGTGATCTGGGCGGTGCCCACGCCCTGGGCGAGCATCACCTTGTCGAGCGTGGCGGGGTCTTCGAGGTGGCCGACACCGGACGGACTCGCGGCCGCCGTAATCACGCGGCCGCGCAGGTGGCCGGTGACGCGTCGCGCCAGCGCGTCGACGACTTGACCGAATACCGGACCGATGAGCTGTTGCGCGACGAACGACGCGGCGAGCACGGCGAGGGCGACGTCGACGCGATGCGCGGCGGCTGAGCCGGCGCCGGCGCGTGTTGCCGCGGGCAGCGCTCCGATGAGCATGCCCGTCGCCAGCTTGTAGATCGTCGGGAACACGCCGACGAGAAGCAGCCCGATCACCCCGGCGATGGTGAGTGGCAGGCTCGCCTCGGGCATCGCTCGTGCCACGACGCGCAGCGCGGGCCAAACCGACGTCTTCTTTTCGCCCCCCAGCGATTGCACGGTTACTTCTTGCGCTTCGGCGTATCAGTCGGCGAATAGAGCGCGAACAGCAGCGTGTAGCGATCGGCGACCGCGTCGGCGCGTTGCCGTTCGCCGTTGCCGTACTTGTCGAGCAGATCGGCGAGTTCTTGCTTGAACGCCTCGCGCTCGTCGGCGGTGAGCCACAGCTGCATGCGCCCGACGTTGGCGTCGGCCGCGCCGTCGATCTCCGCGCTCACGACGCGAAACAGGGTGTTGGTGACCTCGCGCTTGACGTCGACGGGCAGTGACAACGCCTCGGATACCGCGAAGTGCTTGGCCACGAGGGCGTACGTGCGCTCGACGATTCCCGAGACGATGCGGGTCTGCGTGACGCGCACGAGGCCGTGCTCTTCGAGCAAGTTCACGTGGTAGTAGAGGCGATTGGGCTTCATGTCCATCGCCTTGGCGAGTTCCTTGACCGTCGTGGGCTGCATGCCCAACTCCTCGATCAGGCGCAGGCGCAGCGGGTCCGACAGCAGCCGCAGCGTCGCGAGGTCCTCGATGATCTTGACGTCAGGAACGACGTCGTCGTCTGGTACTGCCGGATCATCCAACAGTTGCGTCATGGTCATGGAACCTACACCGTCCAAACATTTTTGACAAGCATGGTCGAGTTGACAGATTAGAAAGCGGGCTTTACAAATTCATACATGAGTGACGAGGCCCGACGCAAGATCCTTGAGCAAGTTGCTGCCGGACAAATGGATCCGGGGGATGCGGCCGACGCGCTCGCTGCTCTCGACGCCGCCCCCGCGGCGGGCGAGACCTCCGAACGAGTCATCGAGCGGAGGGTGATCACGAACACGTCCGACGGTGCCGGCCGGCGCGTGCGCGTCGTGCGCGTCGACGCCAACTTTCGCCCGGTCGAGATCATCGGCGACGCCGGCGTGAACGAGGCCGTCGCCGAAGGTTCCCATCGCATCCGCTGGGAAGGCGACACGCTGGTCATCGACGGAGCCACCGGTTTCGACGACGACGACTGGGACGATGACGACGACCGCGGCGATTTCGGCGAGTGGTTCCGCACCCGGGGCCCGAAGATGGCGCGCAGCGTTCGCCTCACCTACGGAGGCGGCCACGAGTACAGGCCCAAGCCACTGCGCGTCCGCATGAACCCCGACGTCGAACTCGACGCCCGCGTCGAGGCCGGCCCGCTCAAGATCATTCGCGTCCACGGTCCGATCAAGGCTCGCGTCGCCGCGGGCCCACTCAAGATCGAGGACTTTGAATCGCCGATCGACGTGCGCGTCGCTGCCGGCAAGGTCGACGCGTCGGGCCGCATCGACCACGGCGACTCCACGATCGACTGTGACGCCGGCAAGGTGCGCCTGCACCTCACGCACGGCTCGCACGCACGCGTGAGCGCCTCCGCGACCCTGGGCAAGGTCGACTTCGGTGGGCGCAAGGGCAAGACCAAGCGCGACTACTTCGAGGACGTGCGCGCCGCCAGCATCGGCGATCTCAGTGATCTGTCAGGGCTCGGCGATCGCATCTCCGGGATCCTCAACAACGCGTTCTCCGACGAGCACGAGGTGGTCGTCGGCCGCGGTACCGGCACGATCGACATCCGCGTGTCGATGGGCGCAGCCGACATCACGTTCGAAGACACCGAGTCATGACGCCCGCGCATCACCACGCGCCGCGGGACTGTCCGGTCTGCGGTGAACGACTCGCGCTCACGCGGCTGTCGTGCCAGGAGTGCGGCACCGAGCTGTCGGGCGTGTTCGGCGCCTGCGACTTTTGCGCGCTTGGCGAGGAAGACCGCGAAGTCCTGCGGGTGTTCCTGTCGTCGCGCGGGAACATGAAGGACGTGGAACGCCACCTCGGCGTCTCCTACCCCACCGCGCGCAGCCGCTTCGACGCGCTGCTCGGCCGTCTCGGGCTCGCACCCGCGGCCGAGCCCGTGCCGGAACCGAGCCGCGCCGAGCGCCTCGAGGTGCTGGAGAAGCTCGCACGGGGCGAAGTCGACGTCGACGCCGCCTCAGATCTCATCTCGTAACGCGCTACACCCTTCCGGCACACTGGCGCGGTGCGCTGGGTCGTGGTCCTGTTGGTGTTGTTGGCGGCGTGCGGTAGCAGCACGCCGCGGGCCCTGACGACGTCGTCGAATAGCGCACCCATCGTCGTGTCCAAGGAAGTCGACGGCGACACGATCCACGTGAGCATCAACGGCACCGACGACAAGGTGCGCTTCATCGGCATCGACACCCCCGAGACCCACGGCCGCGGTGGGCTGGTCGAGTGCTTCGGCCAAGAGGCGTCGGACCACACCGCCTCGCTCATCCCGGTGGGCACGCCCGTGCGCTTGGTGCGCGACGCCGAACCGCGTGATCGCTACGGGCGGCTGCTGGCGTACGTGTATCGCGCCAAGGACGGGCTGTTCGTCAACCTTGCGCTGGCGCGAGACGGTTACGCCGACGTCCTCACGTATCCGCCCAACGTCGCGCACTCGTCGGAGTTCGTCGCCGCCGTCGCCGACGCCCGCGACCACAACCGCGGCCTGTGGTCCAAGTGCGGTTCGGCCGACGTTCCGTTGGATCCATAGCTCGTCTCGTAACGTTGCCGCGATGACAAACGCGGCCGAACACCTCGGGCTTGATCCCGCGACGCCGCTTGTCATCGTGACCGCCGACGAGCTCGGCTTCGGGTTCGCCAGCAACGAGGGCGTCCGCCGTTCGCTCGACCACGGCGCCGCCACCTCGGCCGGCCTCATGGTGCCCGCGCCCTGGGCGCGCGCCGCGTCGGCGGCGTACCGCGGCCAAGACGTCGGCGTGTCGCTCACCCTCAACGCCGAACACGACCTGTACCGCTGGGGTCCGATCACGCACGCGCCGTCGCTGCTCGACGGCGACGGCGGCTTTCCCCGCACGCCGGCGGACCTGTGGGACCACGCTGACGTCGACGAGGTCCGCCGCGAACTGCGGGCGCAGCTCGAGCGCGCCGTGCTGTGGGGCTTCGACGTCAGCCACATTTCCAGCCATCTCGAGGCCGCCGTGATGCGGCCCGAGTTCTTCGACGTGGTGCTCGACCTCGCGCTCGACTACTCCCTCGCGCTGCGCCTCCCGAACGAGGACGTGCAGGACGACGCCGGGTTCCCGTTCCGCCAGCTGGCGCTCGACGAGGGTGTCGCCATCCCCGATCGCGTCGTGATGTTCCGCGGCCCGTCGGCGCCCGACGTCCTCCAAGCGATCGCCGACCTCGAGCCGGGCGTCACCGAGTTGGTGCTGCGCCCCGCGGTCGACACTGACGAACTGCGCGCCCAAACCACCGACGCCGACGAGCGCGTCGCCCATCTCGCGGCGTTGTGCAGCGGCGAGTTTGCCGATGCGTTGTCGGCGCGGGGCGCGCACCGAATTGCGTGGCGCGACCTACGCGCGCTGCAACGGTCCCGACACGACTGGTGACGCCGTAGGCGCCGTCGCGCCTTCGGCCCGCTCCACTGTGATCGCCAGCGTCTGCACCGGCAGTTTGGCGGTGAACGACACGACGTTCGGGTGCCCCCCGAGCACCCCCAGCGACACGGGCTGCGCGTGCGAACCGGCGAGTCCCCACAGCTGATACGCGTGCTCGGCGTCAAGCGTGCGCAGCGCTACGTGCAGCAGGTAGCCGTGCCCGTCGGCAGTGACGACGGCGTCGGCTGCCACAGACCCATCGGGCGCCATGAGCTGCGCACGTTGTGCATTCGGCGCCCCGAGCGCCCGCTCGGCCAGCGCCTGGAGGTTCGCAGCACGCGTCGGGCGCAAATCGCGAATCTCCCGGTGTTGCTGGACGAGCACCGCCGAGTTGACGGCAATGAGCAGCGCTGCTGCAACTGACGCGACGGCCAGGAAGCGACGCGGCTTACGGGCGAACGGGAGAACGCGCGCCATGACGGGCGGCGCCTCTTCGAGCTGTTCGGCGATGCGCTCCCACACCCCGTCGGGCGCGGCGGCACCGACGTGGGCCAAGTAGGACGCCGTGTCGCGGTGATCACGCAGTTCGGCGCGACAACGCGGGCACTCGTCGAGGTGGGCTTCGAACTCTCGCGCCTCGTCGGCGTCGAGTGCGTCGAGTGCGTATGCCCCGACGAGTTCGTGCAGTTCGCTCTGATTCGCGCGCGCCATCTATGCCTCCGCTCCGACGATACCGGCGGCGTGCAGCGCAGTCCGGAGACGCTGCAACCCCACACGAATTCGGCTCTTCACTGTGCCCTCGGGCTCGCCCAGCAACTCGGCGACTTCGCGGTACGTGTAGCCGCCGAAGTACGCGAGCTCGATCGCGGCGCGTTCGCCGTCAGACAGCGTCGCCACCGCTTCGCGGACGTGGTCGGCCCGCGCCAGGTCCCACACTTCGCGCTCGAGGTCGTAGCCGGCTTCGGCGGTCCGGAGCGCGTCGGCGTCCTCCCGCCGGCGGCGAGCGCCGCTAGACCGCGCGATGTCGACGGCGCGGCTGTGCGCTTGCGTCAGCAGGAACGACCGCAGCGTGCCGCGGTCGGGATCGAAGCGATCCGGATGCGACCACAGTTTCAGCAACACCTCTTGCAACACTTCTTCCGCCGTGCCCGCGTCGACGATGACGCGTCGCGCCAGCGCGAAGACCGCGCCGGCGTGACGGCGGTACACCTCCGCGAGGGCGTCCTGGTCGAAGCGCGCGATGGCGAGCACGAGTGCAGCGTCGCTTAGCTGTTGCAGGTCGTCGGGCACGGCGAACGAAGTCTCTTACGCGGTGGCGGTGACGGCGCGGCCGTCTGCGCCATTCCATTGGTAGTTCGTGATCAGGCTGACGCCGAGAACAGCGAAGCCGGCGACGACATACACGGCCGTGAGGGCGGTGTCGCTGTGGTTGAAGTGCAGCGTGAACGGCGCAGCGAGCAACAGCGCCGCGGCGAGATAGTCGCCAGCGGAGTGCACCTGGAACGGCAAGACCTTGATGGCGCCGAGCGGATAGTTCGTGATCAGGCTCACCGCGAGAATGGTGGCGCCGACGACGACGCCGGTGCCGACAGCGCCGGCGCTACCGCCGACGATGAGCGCGATCAGGATGAGGCCGGCGCCGACGGCGTAGTCGGCCACGGCGTGCAAACCGGCAGGAAGTAAACGGACAAGTGACATTTGGTCTCCTCCAACGAGCGGATGTGCGTTCTCCGGAGCCAAGCGGCGCGTTGGATGAGAGAAATGCCTACGGACGCGATCGGTGGCTACGAGGAGTTCTTCAGCAGTTCGAGCAGCGCCTTGCCGTCGCCCGCGGCCTTGACGCGGCCTTGCATGAAGGCCACGGCCAGGTCGAGCTTTCCTGCGGCGAGCGCCTCGGCATCGGCCGCCGTCGCCGTCCACGCGACCGCTGCGTCGGCTTCGAGCGGCTCGACGACCAGGCGGTCGCCGTCGAGGCTGATGCTGTACTGCGCGTCTTTAGGCACGCGAGCTGAACGCCTCGAGACCGGCAAACAAGTCGGTCTCGAGCTCACCCTCGCCGCGCGGCCCCCGCGCGAGGACGTAGTCGTCGTAGGGGTGAATGTCGCGCATGACTTCGGGCGGGAGCCCGAACCAGAACTTCGACGTCGGATCGATCTGCGTCGCGTGCGCCAGCAGCGCGTCCTGGCGGATGTTTTCGAAGCCACCGAGATAGATCTGGGTGGTCATCTCGTTGTCGGTCTCGTCGGGCTTGCGGTCCTTGAACCAATTCTCGTCGAACGGCGATTCGAGACCGAGCTCGAGGAACTTCTCGTGCATGAGCACCACGCGCTTGAACGACCAGGCCGTGTAGTAGATCTTCGACACCTGCCACGGTTCGCCCGCATCGGGGTATTGCGAAGCGTCGGCGGCGGCGTCGACCGCTGCCATCGTCACTTCGTGCACCCGCAAGTGATCCGGGTGCGGATAGCGCTCCTGCTTGTCGCCGTAGGTGACGACGACCTGCGGGCGCGTTCGACGCAGGATGGCGACGAGACGACCAACTGCTTCGTCCAGCGGCGCGCGCGCGAAGCACGCGGGGTTCTTGTTCGCCTCGCTGTCCGGCATGCCGGAGTCGCGGTATCCGAGGAGGACGACTTCGTCGTAGCCGATGACCTTCGCGGCGGCGTCGAGTTCGCGCATCCGCACCGCACCGATGTCGTTGCGGACCTCTTCGGTGTCCATCGCGGGATTGAGGATGTCGCCCTCCTCCCCACCGGTGCAGCACACCAGCACGGTGTGCACGCCTTCGGCGTGGTACTTGGCGATCGTGCCCGCACCCTTCGACGCTTCGTCGTCGGGATGCGCATGCACGGTGAGGATGCAGCGACGCTCTTCCATATCGTCATCCACGCTAGTGGGCGCATAGATCAGCGCTCGCGCCCGGTTTTCGTTTGAAATCTGGCGCTCGGGCATCGCTCGTTTCAACCCGGTGCGCTTGCGCGCCGCCGTGACGATGTCGCGCGCCTCGCGGGCGGCGTAGCCGATGTGCAGCATGGCCGCGAGCGCCGCCACGTTGTCCACCGACGGCAGCTGTGCCTTCGAGGGCGGCGCGCCGGCGTATCGCTCGAGGCGCGCGATCTCGTCGTGAATTTCCTCGACGCGCATCGCCAGCTGTTCGAGCAGCGGGTCGACGTCGGCGGGGTCGTAACCGCGATAGCGCTCGCGGAACCCGACGGCGCGCACGACCTCGGGCGTCACCTCGTCGTACTCGTACTTCACGAGCTGACCGCAAGACGGTCGTCGGACGTCAGTAACGCGTCGAGATCCCCGGCGACGGGCGCGTCGGCGGCCGCGGTGCAGGCGAAGTAGGTACGGACGATCACCGTGCGGTGGCGTTCGAGCAGGTGATCGAGCAGTCGGCTGAGGTCGTCCGCGCTCGGCAGGTTGAAGGTTTCTTCGCCGAGGAATTCTGACGCCTCGTGATCGAGCCCCGCCGTCAGCTCCGCTGCCATCTCGACCTGCTTTGTGGGCGACAGGCTCCGCAGCCGCGTGCGGATGAGCTTGCCCACGCCGCCCTTCACGAACTTGGGGTCGAGCCGGACGTTGAGCCGCTGCGTGAGCGCGTTGCGCACCTGGGGCGGCGCCGATTTGAGGTGCTCGTTCAGGTCGTCGAGCGTGATCGCCTCGAGCGTCGCCGACAGCCGGTCGCGGCGTTCTGCCAGCACCTCGGGAGACGACGGGACGTAGTCGTCCTCATCGTGCTCGTCGTGCTCGCATTCGTCGGAATGAACGTGATCCTCCACCGGCGAGAGATTACGGGTTAGACGCCGCGCGGGATTTCGGACCACGGGATGTCGCGGTCGTTGGCGGGCTCCTTCGGGAGTCCGAGCACGCGCTCGCCGAGGATGTTCCGCATGATTTCCGACGTGCCGCCCTCGATCGTGTTGGCGCGGCTGCGCAGAAACCCGCGCACGGCCGACGCGTTGCCGGTGTCGTCCGCGCCCCACGCGGTCGCCGACGCGCCCAGCAGTTCCATCGCCGTCGATTGCAGGCGCTTGTTGTATTCGGCCTGGAACAACTTCGTGATCGAACCCTCGGGTCCGGGGCGCTTGCCACCTTTGCGCGCCGCCGCGGCGCGCAGGTTGGTGATCTTGTTCACGCGCCCTTCGATGGCGAGCTGCACGAGCTTGCTTCGCAGCACCGGCTCCGACTCCCACTTGCCGGAATCCTTGGCGCGCCGGATCAGTTCGTCGACGGGGCCGCCGCCGGTGTTACCGCCGCCGATCGAGCCTTCACCCGAGAGCGCCACGCGCTCGTTCATCAACGTCTCGGTGGCGACGGCCCAGCCGTTGCCGACCTCGCTGACGCGCATCGAGTCGGGGATGCGAACGTCGGTAAAGAACACCTCGTTGAACTCCGCGTCGCCCGTGATCTGCTTGAGGGGGCGGACCTCGACGCCGGGCGCCTTCATGTCGACGATGAAATACGTGAGGCCCTTGTGCTTCGGCGCATCGGGATCCGTGCGCGCCACCAGCATCCCCCAGCGCGCGATGTGCGCCAGCGTCGTCCACACCTTCTGCCCGTTGACGACCCACTCGTCGCCGTCGCGCACGGCGCGCGTTGCCAGCGTCGCCACGTCGGACCCTGCCGAGGGCTCGGAGAACAACTGGCACCAGATCTCGCGGTGTTGCGCCATCGGCGGCAGCAACGTGCGCTTGAGTTCTTCGCTCCCCCACTGCATCAGGGTTGGGCCGCCCATTCCGATGCCGATGACGTTGAAGCTGCGCGGCACCTTGTATCGGCTGAGTTCCTCCATCACGGTGCGGGCGCCCTCAGGGTCGAGTCCGGCGCCTCCGTACTCCTTCGGCCACGTCGGCGTCGCGTAGCCCGCCTTGCCGAGCCGCTCGCACCAGTCGTTGTAGTCGACGCTCTTGCGCGCCTCCGCCACCTTCGCAGGATCGTTGTTGTCGATGCCTTCGACCCATTCCGCAGGGAGGTTGTCGTGCAACCAACTGATCACTTCTTCACGAACACTCATGGTGCGCGGACCTTACGCGAAACTGCCCCGGTGACGGAGTTCGACACCGACACCGCGCTCGAGGCGCGGGGCGACGGCGTATTTGCCGGGAACGTCACCGATCGCTGGATGATCGGCGGCGGACCGAACGGCGGGTACATCGCCTCGTTGCTCATGCGCGGCCTCGCGGCGGTGTCACCGCAGCCGCAGGCGCTGTCACTCACGACCCATTACGTCGGGCGTCCAGAGGCGGGGCCGTGCGAGGTACGCGTCGGCATCACGACCGCCACACGGAGCCACGCGTTTCTCGAAGCGTCGCTGTCGCAAGGCGGCACCGTGCGCGCCCACTGCATCGCCGTGTTCGGGCGGCGTCGAGACGACCAACTCGTCGACGTGTTGCGCACGACGCCGGCGACGAGCGATCCCGGCGCGGGCGAGCCGCGCGAGAAGAACTTCGTCAGCGCGTTCCCGATGACGTTTCTCGACCGCTTCGACTACCGCGATCCGTCGGGTACGAACATGTTCGCGTCCGGCGACGGCCCGGCCCGCGTCGGGGGTTGGACGCGACTGGTCGACCGCGAACTCGACGAACTGGCGGTGCCGTTGTTCTGCGACTCCTGGCCTCCGCCGATGTTCCGCCGGCACGGACCGGGTATGGCGCCGACGATCGAATTGACGGTGCACTTCCGCAACAACCCCGAACCCGGCTGGACGTGGTGTTCCTTCGAGAGCCGCGCCCTGTCGGGCGGCTACGTCGAGGAGGACGGCGAGGTCTGGAGCGAGTCGGGCGTACTCGTGGCGCAAAGCCGTCAGCTGTCGCGATTTACGGTGTTGTAGTGCCGGTCGCCGAGGTCATCGAAGAACCAAAGGTGCGGTGGATCGACGTCGTCGATCCGACGCCCGACGAAATCGCCAAGCTGGCGAGCACATACGGCCTCGACGCCATGGCGGTCGAGGACATCACGGAGGCGGGCCAGCGGCCGAAACTCGAGCTGTATGCGAACCACGCTTTTCTGGTCGCGTACGGCGCCAACCTCGCCGAGGTCGACATCTTCATCGGCGACGACTGGGTCATCACGGTGCGCGAACGCAACCGCGACGGCGAGGTGTGGGAACCGACGCTGGCGCACGCGCGCTGCGAGCGCGTCGCGCCCCACGAACGCACGGTGGCCATCGTCGTGCACGCCATCCTCGACGAAATCGTCGACGGGTACTTCGACGCACTCGACGTCGTCGAGGACCGCATCGAAGAGCTCGAGAACTACGTCTTCGAGCCCCCGAAGGGCGTGACCGAAACGCAGGTTCAGCAGCGCTTGTTCGGCATCCGCCACGACCTAATCGCGTTCCGCCGCAAGGTCATCCCGTTGCGCGAGGTCCTGGCGGCGCTGCTGCGCGGCGAAGTCGCCACCGTCGAAGGACCGGTGTTGGTGTTGTTGCAGGACGTGTACGACCACTTGCTGCGCGCCGTCGACACCATCGACAGTCATCGCGAACTCATGGGCAACGCAGTGGACGCCCACTTGGCGATCATCTCGAACCGCATGAACGAGGTGTTGAAGCTGATGACGAGTTGGGGCGCCATCCTGCTCGGCTCGACGTTGGTCGCGGGTATCTACGGCATGAACTTCGTGCACATGCCAGAGCTGCAATGGCGCTACGGGTACTACTACGCGCTCGGCCTGATGGCGGCCATCACCGTGCTCGGCTACTGGTACTTCCGCCGTCGCGACTGGTTGTGACCCGCAGCATCCGATCGGCCAACGCCGAGTTCCAGGTCCTGGCGGCGTTGGCGACCAACCGGCAAACCCGCAACCGTGAGAACGCGTTTGTCGTGCACGGCGTGCGCAACATCGACGCCGCGCTCGCTGCCGGATGGACGGTCCGATCCGCACTCGTTCCGATCGGCGGGAAGCCGTCGGCGTGGGCGACGGGAATTCTCGACCGCGTCGACGATCGCGTCGAACTCGCAACGTCGCTGTTCGACGAACTCGCCGCGCGCGAGGAGCGACCGGAGGTACTGCTCGTCGTCGAAAAGCGTCGTCTCGATCTCGCGGACCTCGTCGTCGGCCCGCGGTTCGTCGCGACCGTGCTCGATCGCCCGTCGAGCCCCGGCAATATCGGAACGATCATTCGCACGACGGACGCGCTCGGAGGCGGCGCGGTGATGATCACGGGCCACGGCGCCGACCCCTACGACCCCCGCTGTGTCCGGGCCTCGACGGGTTCGTTCTTCGCAATCCCGCTCGTCGAACTCGAACACGCGGACGCGTTGCGCGCCATGGGCGTCACGCTCGTGGCGACCGACGAGGACGGCGACGTCGGGCTCGACGCCCTCCCCGACCCGCCCGTCGCCTACTTGTTCGGCAACGAGGCGAAGGGGCTCAGCCGCGCGTTGCGCGAAAGCGCCGACCGCACGGTCGCGATCCCGATGCAAGGCTCGGCGTCGTCGCTCAACGTCGCCGCGGCGCACGCCATCGTGCTGTTCGCGGCGACGACTACTGCGAGACGGGGATGAGTTCGTCGGCGCCGGTCTCGTCGTCGGCGATCAGCTCGTACCCGCACAGTTGCGCCAGCAGCGCGTGGCCTTCGTCAGGGCCGGTCGCGATGAGTTCGTCGCCTTGTTGCACGACGACTTCTTTGCGCGGCCGGTAGAGGTAGCGGCTGTCGCGCCGGATCGCCAAGAGGTAGAAACCGGTTTCCGTCTCGAGCCGAAGTGCGCCCAGCGTCTTGCCCTCTGCCGGTGAACCCGGAGCGACCGGCACGCGCACCACGACCTCGTCGGCGTCGCCGAACGCGACCGCAAGGATCGGGTGCAGTTCTTCGCCTTCGGTGACGAGGCGCACCATGCTCTGCGCGGCGTCGGTGATGACCTCGGACGCCTGCGCGAGATGAAGCAAGCCGCGCAACGGCGAAGGGTCGATTTGACCATCGGCGGAACGCAGCACCCACAACTCCAGGCGCTCCTTCATGTCGTCGACGCGGTCTTCGAGGTGCTCGACCTCCGCGGCGAGGCCGCGGTCGCGCAACACGAGTGCCGAGTACGCAAGACCGACGGCGACCTCGGAGAGGTTCTTCATCTCGACGAGCACGTCGATGGCGCGGTCCAAGTCCGAAGGCACTTCGTCAGCCGCCGCTTGCGGCGGCTCGTAGGTCGGTGCGCCGGCCATGGCGCGCAGCCGCGGGATTCCGGCCGACGCGCCCTGCGTGAACACGACGTCACCGGGGACGAGAACGACGTCGCCGTGAATGTCGGTCATCCAGTCGCGGACGCGCCGAATCGCCACGACGCGCATGCCGCACACCGTCGGTAGTTCCAGATCACTGAGCGGACGGTGCGCCATGTGCGACCCGTCGCGCACGCGCACTCGGTGTGACACCTCTTCGGCGGCTGACAGGTCGGCGACGAGGGCGCGCGGGATGCCCAGGCGGCGGGTCACGATGGCGCCGATGTCGAGCGCGGCGCCGCCGACCGCTTCGATGGCACTGACGACCGACAGCACCGACGCCATGCCTTCGGCGTCGCGCGGCGAGCGCGCCGCCAGCACAGCGGTTTCGCGCAGGTCCTGCGCGAGTTCCGCCAGTCGCTCCTCGAGTTCGTCGACCTCGTCGGCCATTCCGGGATCGCCGAAGTACAGCGCGGCGTATGCCATGTCGACCATCAACTCCGAGGTGTCTTTCGCCTCGGACAACATGGTCCGCAGATTGCGGGGTTTCTCTGAGTCCATATGGGGCCTTACGGCGTGCTGCCAATGTACGTCATTGGTCAAGTAATCCCGAGAGCGACGATGACCGACACGAGCACGAGTGCTCCCACGAAGTCGACCGACGACGTGATGGTGGGCACTCCGTAGGTATCGGGATCGAGGCGCAGGCGGAACGCGGTAATGCTCCCGTAGTAGGCGACGACGAACACAAAGGCCACCGCGCCGAGCGCACCGAGAAGCGACGCCGCCAGCATCGCACCCGCGCCTGGACTGCCCTTGCCGAGCAGGTGGGCGACGACGTGCGCGCCGAGACCGTTGAAGACGTAGATCGGTACGGCCAGCACCGCCAGCAACAGTGCGTCGCGACGCGCCGACCGCGGCGGCACGCCCGTCGGCGTGATCATGCCGAGGTTGAGGCCGCTGCTGAGGCGGCTCGACAGGATCCCGCCCAACGCGCCGGCGGAGCTGACGAACGCCGGCACCAAGATCAGCAGCGCCGGATACTTCGACAACGTGTCGAGACGCTTCTCGATGACGACGCCGGCGAGCGTGCTCAGGACCAGTCCCGCGAACAGAATCGGCCACGACTGGCGAACGATTTCGCGCAGGAGGCGCTGGCGTGTGCGCCACCCGTAGACGACGCCGATCGCGGTCACGATCGCCAGGCTCCACCCGAGCAATAGCGATCCCCAGCCATGGTGGACGAGCATCGCGGCGGCCCACAGCGCTGGGACCGTCAGCACGTCACCCAACGTCGACACGATCGGCGCGACGAGGTTGTCGAGGTCCCACCCGAAACGAACCGCGCCGAGCGCCAACCCAACGGTTGCCAGGAGCACCACCACCGAGCCGAGGATTCCGCCGGCGATCGAAATGGTCGCGAGGTCGAGGATCCCGATCGAGTGATGGACGCCGACGGCAACGGCGACGACTTTGGTGACGACGGCCAGCGCCAACGACAGGCCGGACGTGAGCAGCAGCGCCGCGACGACGTTGTCGCCGAGCACGGTGCCGCGACGCAGCGTCGCGCGGAACTGACCGCTGTGGATCGCGGTGCTGATGCGGCTGCCCAGCGAAGAGAACACGTTGCCGCGCAGCCCGATCGCGGGCGGAACGAGGATCAGCAAACCGGGAAGCCGTTCGAACGTGCCCGTGATCGCGCCGAGCATGGCGCCGGCGACGAGGCTGGTCGAACTATTGAGTACGAGCGCGACGAGGCTCTGGCCCGCGACCGAAAGGTCCGAGCCGAGAATCGCGACGACGCGGCGTCGATCGAAGACGCGCGCCACGACTCGGAGGCTCCCCGTGGATCCGCATGGGCGCAAGGTTACCCTCGCGCCCATGTCTTCTTTCGACGCGTTGGTGGACGAGTGGATCGCGAACGAACTCCAAGAGTCGCCGGTGCGCGCGACGCAACTTGGTATCGACGGTTATGACGAGCTGCTCGGCGACTACTCCGCCGAGGGATTCGAACGACGCGAACGCGCGGACGCCGAATGGCTGAAGCGGTTGAGTGACGTCGACGCCGCGACGCTGACGTTCGACCAGACGATCGACCTCGGGTTGTTGCAGTCGACGCTCACCGGCCGCACGATCGCGCGTGACTGGCTCGGATGGCGACGCGATCCGGGCGTGTATCCGGGCGTCGGCATGAGCGGCGTGTTCACGCTTTTTCTTCACCGCGTCCACCCCGAGCCCGACCTTGCCCGGTTCGCCGTCAGTCGCATGCGGGAACTGCCGGCCGTCCTTGACGCCGGTCGCGCCAACGTCGACGCCGATCTGGCGTGTCCGCTCTTCGTCGAGCGCGCCGCCGGTCCCTGCCGCGCCGGCATCGGCTACTTCCGCAACTTCGTGCCGGGCGAGATCGCCGACGAGAAGCTGCGAGCGCAGGTGGCGGAGGCCGGCGACGCCGCGGCCACCGCACTGGAGTCGTATCTCGCGTGGCTCGAGGAACTTGCCCCGAAAGCGAACGGCGACTGGGTGTACGGCGAGGCGCGGTACTCGGCGCTGCTGAAGGACAAGGAGCGGTTGCGGTTCGACACGGCCGGGTTGCATCAGTACGGCCGGGACGCGTTCGAAGCCGTCGAGCAGGAACTCGTCGAGGTCGCGGCGCGCATCGATGCGTCGTCTGACTGGCGCAGCATCAACAATCGGCTCACGGAACACCACCCGTCGACTCCGGACGCCATGCGCTTGGCCTACGAGGAGTGCACGGCGAAGGCGCGTCAGTTCCTCGTCGACCACGGGCTCGTGACGCTGGCGTCAGGCGAGGAATGTGTTGTCGAGCCCTCGCCGCCGTTCCAGCGACCGGTGCTCGCGGTGGCGTCGTACGCGACCCCGCCAGCGTTCAAGCCGACGCTCACGGGTCACTTCTTCGTGCCGTTCCCTCCCGACGGCACGAGCGACGCCGAAGTGCAGCAGCGACTCGCCTCGAACAGCTTCCACTCGATCCCGACGATCACGGCGCACGAGGCGTACCCCGGGCACCACTGGCACCTGACGTGGATGCAGGGCAACGACCGCAAACTGCGCAAGATGCTGACGACGCCGTACTTCTCGGAAGGCTGGGGCCTCTACGCCGAGCGCGTGATGTACGAGCACGGGTTCTTCGCCACCGACGACGAGGTGCTGGGCCACCTCGATGCCCGCATCTTCCGCGCGGCGCGCATCATCGTCGACACCGCGTTGCACACCGGCGAGATGTCGGCCGATGACGCCGTGAAGTTCATGACGGCAAACACCGCGTTGTCCGACGCAACGGCGACCGCCGAAGTCAAGCGCTACTGCGCGTGGCCGACGCAGGCGGCGTCGTACCTCACCGGCTGTCTCGAGATCGAGCGCATCCGCGCGCAGTTCCTCGACGCGGGGCGCGGCGACCTGCGCGCCTTCCACGATCGGCTTGCCGGTGCCGGCGCCCTCCCCATCGGGCTGGCCGAGCAAGCCGTCATGCAGAGCACGTAAACGGGGGTGCTCGACGCGCTGACGTTCCTCGTGCTGGCGTTCGTCGGCTTCCGGATATTCAGCGGGACGCGCTTGCTCGGACGCCGCGAGGTGCGCGCCCACGTCGTCGACATCCTGCGCGGTTTGCGCTTGCGGCACTTCGTGTTCGTGCTGCCGGTGTTGGCCGGCGTCGTCGTGGTGGCGACGTTGCTGGTGCAGATCCCGGGGCTGTCGTGGGGCTGGTGGAGCGCCATCGGCGGCGTCGGCACGCCGGCGCTCGGCGTATCGCAGAACTCGCACGGTCCGCTCGAGTGGATCATTCCCGCGGTGTTCGTCGCGATGCTCGTGCCCGCACTCCCCCTGTTCGCCGAGTCGGAGGAGCGGATGTTCCGCCGAGGCGCGCAACGCTGGTCGCGGTGGCGGCGCGTCCGGCGCGCGGTCGAGTTCGGGCTCGTGCACGCGCTGATCGGCATCCCAATCGGCGTCGCGCTCGCGTTGTCGGTCGGCGGCCTGTACTTCACGTGGGCGTACCTGCGCGGCTACCGCAAAGGCGACGACGTGCTGCTCGACCCGACGGCCGACGAACGCCGGCGCGAAGTGCACGGCGTCATGGAAAGCACGCGCGCCCACCTGGCGTACAACCTGACGATCGTGGCGCTCGTCGGGCTGGCGTTCCTTCTCGGCGCTTAGTCGACTTCGACGACCGCGGCCACGGTCTCGCCGTCAACCATGGTCATGATGTTCTGCGGCACGCGTAAGCGGTCGTCGTCGAGGTATCGCGTCCGGATCGCGTCGAAGTCGTCGGTTGCCATGAGCGCCGCGAGTTCGTCGATGATCGGCGCGGTCGCACCCAGTTCGCGCGACGGGCCGCCTTCGGTCAGCGGGCTCCAGAAATCCCACGGCAGCATCTCCATCCGGTTGACGCACGCGAAGTCGCTGACGACGTTGCCGGCGATGAAGCCCGCACCCCACATGTCGAAGATGCCAAAGTTCTGCGGATCCAGCTCGCCGGCGCGGGTCAGCGCCCACGCCTCGTTGGCGCTGAGGAACTTGCCGGCCGGCTGATCGTTGACGTCGAAGTCGATGCCGGCGATCTTGCGTTGGACAGCGTCGACTTGCGGGTCGTCGCGCACCCACCGATCGCCATCCCACCGCTCCGTGATCCAGTGGTCGTACCACTTCCCGCTGTTGCCGAAATAGCCGGCGAAGCCGCAGCGCATGCGCGCCGGCATCCCATGGGCGCGCAGGAACGCAACGTGCAAGAGCGCGAAGTGGCGACAGATCCCTTGCACGCGCGCCGCCGGTGGGCGCGCGACCTGCAGCGGCTCGGGCGACAACTCGAACGCTCTCGTCATGACGCCGTCGATGGTCCGGATGTTCTGCTCGTCGAGGCGCACGTCGCCATCGGTCAGGCCGTAGGCCTTTACGCAGTCGCGGTGCACCAGCAGGCCCTGCACCGCGGTGCGCATCGCCGCGAGGTCTTCGGGAATGTCGTCGGCCTTGGTGTCCTCCGGAAGGCGAGACATCGGTCCTTGAGCGGCGTAGAACGCGAGCGCGTCGGGGTTCGTCGTCATGGCGGGAACGTACAGGAGGGGTGTAATACGGCACCTATGAGCGTGCTCCTGAATCCCTACATCAGCTTCCGCGACAACGCCCGCGAGGCGCTCGAGTTCTACCGGTCGGTGTTCGGCGGTGAGCTCAACGTGATGTCGTTCGCCGACATGCCGGGCGTGCCGACGGAACCCGCGGAGAAGGACAAGGTCATGCACGGCCAGCTCAACGGCGACAACGGCCTCGTCCTCATGGCGGCGGACACGCCGGACTCGATGGACTACGAGCCGTTCAACGGTTCGATCTCGCTCAGCGGTGACGACGAGACGACGTTGACGGGGTACTTCGAGAAGCTCAGCGCCGGCGGCGAGATCGGTGAGCCGCTGATGAAGGCGCCGTGGGGCGACACGTTCGGCATGTGCAAGGACCGCTTCGGGGTGCACTGGATGGTGAACATCGCCGGCCAGCCCGGCTAGCCGAGCTCGGCGACGATGCGCGCGATCGCGGCGGCGTTCGTGACCGCGACGACGTGGCCCGTGCGCAGGTCGAGTGCGTTGTCGGCCGCGCGCGGCGGCCGCGCGTCGTCGCCGGCGAATCGGTCGGTGCTCGACCACAGCGCCGACCAGCGCGCCGCCGGGGTGGCGACGACGTCGCGGCGGTAGTCGGCACAACACGTTCCCGACGCGCAGTCGATCGACCCCATCACGTTCAGGCCGCGCCGTCGCAGCGTGCGCACGACCGCGGATACCGCGCCGACTCCTGGCCGGTCAGGTGGGCCGAGCGACCACGGCGTCGCCACGGTCACGAGTTTCGTGACGGTGTCAGGCCTGCGAACCGCGACGACGCGACCGAGTTGGCCGCCGCGGCTATGGCCGACGATGGCCACCGGGGCGGCGCCGAAGACGTCGCTGATCCACGCGTCGAGGAGCTGAACCGTCACCTCACCGCAGTCGAGGTTGAGACCGAGCGGTGCGACGCGCACGGTGTGTCCCGCGGCGCGCAACGCGTCGCGCAACGGCCGCAACAACACGGGCGGCGCGCCGAACCCCCCGACGAGTGCGACGTTCACGCGCAGTCGAGGTAGGCGCGCAGCGCGTCGGCATGCAGCGCCATGTCGCCGTGCTGACGGATGCCCGCCGCGTCTTCTTCGCTGATGGCCCCCGACGCCGTGAGCGCTTGTTCGAGACGCGTTTTGCCTTTGCCGGCGTCGTGCAGCCCGAACCAGTTCTCGAGGTTGACGCCGTTGGCGAGATAGCCGCGCAGGCAAATGGTCTTCGGCGGGTCGTACTGCCACACGAGGCTGTAGAGCTGGCCCACGCCGTCACCCCAGTCCTCGTAGACGCGCCCGCCGACGAACGGCTCCACGACAATGCGTTGCACGCGGTCGCCGCCGTACGTGTACGGATACCAGTTGTGCTGCTCGTGCACGAACGCTTCGAACACCCGCTCCCGCGGCGCGGCGATGTCGATCGAATTCTTGAACTGGACGAGTTGGAATTCGCGTTCAACGGAGGTGGTCACAGGCGGTTGTTCTCCTTCGAGATAGCGACGAAGCGCGGTGGCCGATGCCGCGGCGCCGCGTGACAGTTGCGGCACCCATCGGTCGTACGCCTCCTGGATGGGGACGGCGTTGAGGAAGTGATGGCGCTCGCGACCTTGCTTGCGCGTGAGCACGAGGCCGGCGTCGACGAGCACGCCGAGGTGCTGCATCACCGCGAACCGACTGAGCTCAGGGAGCGCATCGGCGAGTTCGCCGGTCGCGCGTGGTCCGTCGCGCATGGCGTCGAGCAAGGCGCGTCGATGCGGGCTGGACAGCGCTTTCCAGACCCGATCCGACATGTGATGTTTTTATCACATGTCGAGGACGACGCGCCTGCGGAGCACCGCCGTCGCGGCAGCAGCTCCGGCGACCGCGGCGAGCGGCAGCGTCGGACCGCCAGTCCGGGCGAGGATCTCGCCGCGCACGGGATCGGGCGCCGACGTCGCGGCCGCGACGCAGGCCGCCGGATGCGGGCGTGTGCCCGCCTCTTGCACCGGCATGTGCTGGTCCGCCCAGCCTGCGACCTTCGGCAACGTCGCGCATTGGTCGCGCGCCGCGTGGAACAACTCGACGGCGTCCGGCAACTTCGGCAACGACAGGTCTGACGCGCAGCCGAAGTTGAACGCGGAGGTGAGATCGCCGACCGTCTGGCGACGCCACGCGCTCAGGTTCGGCACCTCGACGCCGAACCGCTTTTCCAGCAGGCGCAACGTCGACGTGTGGTCGAAGGTCTCCGTGCACACGTAGCCACCGCGGCTGAACGGCGAGATCACGAGCGTCGGCACGCGGAAGCCGAGACCGATAGGACCGGGGAACGGCAGCGCCTCCGGAGCGGCCGCCACGCCGCTCGGCGTGAGGTACTCGCCCGGCGTGTTCGGTGGCGGCGTCGGCGGCACGACGTGGTCGAAGAAGCCGCCGTTCTCGTCGTACGTGATGATGAACGCCGTCTTTGCCCACACCGCCGGGTTCGACGTCAGCGCCTCGAGGATGCCCTGCATGAACACCGCGCCCTGAGCCGGCATCGCTTCGGGGTGCTCGGAGTTCGCCTTGTTCTGGATGATCCACGAGACCTGCGGCAGGTTGCCCGACTGCACGTCGGCGCGGATCTTCGCCGCCGTCTGCCCCGTCGGAATGACCGAGCGCCCGCGGCGGTACAGCTCGGTGTGCGTGTCCTGGTACTGCACGAAGTAATCGAGGACGTTGTCCTCGTAGTCATCGGCTTCGCGGTAGACCCACCAGTCGACGCCCGCGGCTTGTAGCCGTTCGGGATAGGTCATCCAACTGAAGTTGGCGTTCGGGTACTTCAGGTTGTTGATCTCCGGCCCGCCGTGCGCGCCCTCGTGGTCGAGCGTCGCGCTCATGAGGTACAGGCGATTCGCGGTCGTCGGCCCGAGCACCGAGCAGAAGTAGCGATCGCAGATCGTGAACGCGTCGGCGAGGCCGTAGTGGAACGGCAACTCGGCGCGCGTGAAGTAGCTCATCGTTCGGGCGCCGCCGACCGTCGGGTCCTGATCGGACGCCAAGTCGGCGCCGGTGTGGGTCGTCACGAACGCTGCGTTCGTTCCCTGGGCGAGCGACACGTGCTGGCCCTGCCACGAGTGATCGACGTCGGCCATGCACTGCGCCGCCGACGCCGACGGATGCACGCGCCACGGCAGCATCGTGGCGCCGACCTGATTCAACGGGTTGGGGTCGAATTGCTCGAACACGGTGCGACCCGTGACCGGGTCAGGCTTCACCGCCGGATCGGAGAACCCGGCGACGCCCGAGAGCGTGCCGAAATAGTGGTCGAAGCTGCGGTTCTCCTGACACAGGATGACGATGTGTTCGATGTCGCGCAGCGTCGATCCCGGCGCGGCGACGGCCGCGAGGGCGGCGCGCGTCGACGCGGACATGCCGGCGAACGCCGCCGCGCCACCGACGAGTCCCGCGCCGCGGAGGAAGCGGCGGCGGCTGATCGTCATGCGCCGAACGCCGTGCGGATCGCGTCGCGTGCCGGCACGATCGCCTCCCAGTAGTCGTAAGTGCCGGTTGCCTTGAGTTCGTTCAGTGCCGCGATCACCGCAGCGTAGGCCGCGTACATCAGCGAACCCCCGACAGAGACGCGCGCCGCGCCGGCTTGCGCGATCTCGGGGACGGTGGGGCACCCGGCGAGAACCAGCACGTTCACCGGACGATCGACGGACGTGATCACTGCACGAACCTGTTCGATCGTGCGCAGGCCGGTCACGAAGATCACGTCCGCGCCCGCTTCCTGGAACGCCTGGGCGCGGGCGATCGAGTCGGCGAGGTCGTCGACGCCGTGGATCAGGTTTTCGGCACGCGCCGTCAGCACGAGGTCGCGCTTGCCGTTGTGCGCGGCCTCCGCGGCGGCGCGCACGCGCTCGACCGCCAATCCCCGTTCGTAGATCGCGCTCCCCGACCAGTCTTCGATGGACACGCCGGCAAGGCCCGTCTCGCTCGCCAGGCGCACCGCGTCGGCCACGGCCGACGGGTCGTCGGCGAAGCCGTTCTCGTAGTCCGCCGCGACCGGGATGTCGACGGCGGCGCTCACCTGCGCGCAGTGCGTCAGCACTTCGTCGCGTGTGAGTTGCCCGTCGAGCTTGCCGAGCACACCCGCGGCGCCGCTGCTGGTCGTCGCCGTCGCCTTGAATCCAAGCGACTCGATGATCTTCGCCGAGCCGACATCGAAGGCGTTCGGTTGCAGTAGCGGATCGCCGGGCGTGTGCAGTGCGAGGAACTCGGCGGCTTTACCCGTCAGCGTCGTCATTCCTTGACGTTAGAGACCGAGGGCGGCGGCGATGGTCGCGATTTGCGCCGGCGCAACGCTGCGCCAATACGGCGCATCGTGGTTTCCGTTGGTGAACGACCCGGGATTCGGGTGCGGCAGGCGTGCCGCGAATGTCTTGACCGCCGGGAGGAACGGATCGTGCGTGCCGCAGTCCAGGCGCACGACGAGCGGCTTGAGTGCGGCTTCGTCGGCGAAGACATCGTTGCGCCGGTAGTCGGCGGCGTCGTCGAACGAACCGGGCGAGGTCGCGTCCGCCGACGGGAACAACGCGGGACTCGAGCCGACAACGGCCTTGTACAGATCAGGGTGCCGTTCGGCGGCGAGCAACGCGCCGTAGCCGCCCATCGACCAACCCATGATCGCCCGTGGCAGTCCCGCGCCGACCTCAGCGTCGATGCGCGGCAGCAACTCGTCGTGGAGCATCGCCTGCGGATCGATCCCGCTGGCGCGCTTGTGCCAGTAGGACGACGGTCCGCCGTCGACACCGACGATGACGATCGGCTTCTTCGCGGCGGCAACGACGTGGTGGACGTGGACGGCGTCGAACGCCATCCGGTAACCAAGCGAACCGCGCGCGTGCAGGCAGACCAATACCGCCTTCGGGTCGTCGGGCGTGGAGATGCCGACGCGTACGTCGCCCTTCATCGCCGCACTGCTCATGCGGAACGAGCGCACTTTCGCGCCGATGGTCGGCGCTTGGTAGTCGGGACTCGAAGATCGACAGGCGGCCAACATCGCCAACGCGCCGCCGCCGACCAACAGCGCGCGCCGCGAGATTTGTGAGTGGTCGTCCATCGCGCTTTCTAGGCTCGCGCAATGGGCGCATCGCTGACCGAGATCGTGATCGACTGCAACGACCCGGAGCGCATCGCCACGTTCTGGTGTGACGTTCTCGGCTGGCCGTTGCAACGTACCGAGCGCGGCGAGTTGTGGACGTCGGCGACCGGCGGGTACGACGCACGGCCGTTCATCGTGTTCGAGCCCGTCGACGAACGAAAGACGGTGAAGAACCGCGTGCATCTCGACGTGTCGCCGACCGGCGCGGACCAGGCCGAAGAACTCGAGCGATTGCTCGGGTTGGGCGCGACGCGAGTCGACGTCGGACAAGGCGATGTCCCGTGGATCGTGCTCGCCGATCCCGAGGGCAACGAGTTCTGCCTCCTCGGGCGCCGGATCGACTGAGAACACACCGAACTGGGGCCTGTCAGCGGAAATCGCGCGACTGGGGGACGGTGGCGATCGCCAGCGACAGCGTCTCGATTTTCTCGGCGCGCAGGTTGATGACATTGGACGCCGACTCGACGACGCCCTTGATCAACAGCGCCGAAGAGCCGCGCGCCGCGCGGCGATAGCGCGTCCACACGCCGAGCGAACACACGACGTTGATGAGACCGGTCTCGTCTTCGAGGTTGAGGAACACCGTCCCACCGGCGGTGGCGGGACGTTGCCGGTGGGTGACGACGCCGCCGACAACCACCTTCGTGCGGTCGTCGACGTTGCGCAGCGCACTCGCAGGGAGCGCGCCCATCTTCACCAGTGCAGGCCGCAGGTGCGCCATGGCGTGGCTGTTGGGCGACACGCCCGTCGCCCACAGATCGGCCGCCGTCGTCTCGACAGGTGTTATGCCCGGCAGCTGCGGCGCGCCGACACCGACGACGACACCGGGAATGGTGTTGGGTCGCGCCGCCTCGGCGACGGCGCCAGCGGACCACAGCGCTTCGCGCCGGTCGACGCCGAAGCAGTCGAACGCGCCGGCCGTCGCCATCGCTTCGAG